>JAXMHQ010000059.1:0-11371 GCA_046346665.1 Verrucomicrobiota bacterium | reverse complement strand
CCTCGACCTCTCCTATTACAGCAAACCCCCGATGATCGCCTGGCTCCAGTTCGCCGGGACCTCCCTCTGGGGCGACACGGAACTCGGCGTGCGCTTCTTCTCGCCCGTGATCGGGGCGGTCCTCGGCTGCCTGATGCTCCGGTTTTTCGCCCGCGAATCCAGCGCGCGAACGGGTTTCTTTTTCCTGCTGATCATCACCGCCACCCCCCTGCTTTCCGTCGGATCAGTGCTGCTCACCATCGACGCCCCGTCCGTCCTCTTCTGGACCGCCGCCACCCTCGCCGGATGGCGCGCGGTGCAACCGGAAGGCAAAACGTCGGACTGGGCATGGACCGGGCTCTGGATGGGGCTGGGGTTCCTGAGCAAATACACCGAGCTCTTCCAGTTGCTCTGCTGGATCGTCTTTTTCTGGCTCTGCCGCCCCGCCCGCGCCCACCTGCGGCGCCCCGGCCCCTGGCTCGCCCTCGCGATCAATTTCGCCTGCACCGCGCCCGTGCTGGTCTGGAACGCGCAACGCCACTGGGTCACCGTCACCCACGTCGCCGAACGCGCCGGCGCCGGGCACGGATGGAAACCCGCGGATGCCTTGCGTTATTTTACCGAATTCATCGGCGGCGAAACCGGCGTGCTCAATCCCGTGTTTTTCATCGCCGCCATCTGGGCCGCCATCGCCTTCTGGCGCCGGTTCCGCAACGACGCCCGCCTCGTGTTCCTCTTCAGCATGAGCGCCCCGTTGTTCCTCGCCTACCTGCTCTGGAGCTTCCGCTCACGCACGCTCCCCAACTGGATCGTTCCCTCAGTCATCCCCGCCTACAGCCTCATGACGTTCTACTGGGAAACCCGCTGGCGCGAAGGCGTCCGCGCCGTGCGCACCTGGTGGATCTCCGGGCTCGCCGTCGGACTGGTCATGGTGGTGTTCCTCCACAACTTCGACCTCACCAAAACGTTCACCGGCCGGCCGGTTCCATCCACTCTCGATCCCACCGGCCGACTCAAAGGCGCCCCCGCCATGGCCGCGGTCGTCGACCAGGCCCGGCAAACACTCTCGCTGGAAGGCAAGCCCGTCTTCGTCATCGGCGATCATTACGCCACCTCGGGCCTCCTTTCCTTCTACCTGCCCGAAGCCCGCACCAACAACTTCGACCGGCCCCTCGTCTATTACCGGACCTCCGAAACTCCCGACAACCAGTTCTACTTCTGGCCGGGTTACCGGGAGCAGCGCCGCGGCGAAAACGCCCTCTTCATCCGCCAGGTCGGACTCCCCTCCCTCAAACCCGGCTGGTACCAGGACTGGCGCCACGGCGGCACCAACCTCTGGAACGCCCCGCAACTCCGGCCCGCCCCTGAAATCCTCTTCAAGGAGTTCGATTCCGTCACCAACCTCGGCCTCTACCCCGTCCTCTACCGCGGCCGTCTCTATCACACCGTCCAGATCTTTGAATGCCGTAACCTCAAATGATCCCACCCCGGATTGGGCCGAAGCCCAATTCCACGTCAGGCATTACGACCTGGCCTCCACCCTGGATTCCGGCCAGGCGTTCCGGTGGTGGCCCCAGGACAATGCCTGGGAAGGCGTCATCGCCGGACGCTGGCTGCGCCTCTGCCAGTCTTCCGAAAACTTACTGACCGCCCGCGCGCTCGCCCCGGTCGCCGACTGGTCCTGGCTCGAGAATTATCTCCAGCTCCAGGTGGACCTCGACTCCGTCCTCGCCACGTTCCCGGATGACACCCCTCTGCGCACCGCCGTCGATGCCTGCCGCGGCATGCGCCTGTTGCAACAGGATCCCTGGGAATGCCTCGCCTCGTTCATCCTGTCGTCCACCAAACAAATCGTCCAGATCCGCCAGGTGGTCGCGCTGCTGTGCGAGCGCTTTGGCCGGTCCATCCCCGCCCCACCCCACACCGGCCCGCTGCGCTCCTTTCCCGAACCCGCCGCACTCGCCGCCGCCACCGAAGCGGACCTGCGCGCGTGCAAAACCGGCTTCCGCGCCCCCTACCTCCTCGCCGCCGCACGCCGCGTCGCCGACGGATCGCTCGACCTCGCATCGCTCCGCGCCCGGCCGGTCGATGAAGTTCGCGACATTCTCATGACCCTGCCCGGCGTCGGCCGCAAGATCGCCGACTGCGTCCTGCTCTATGCCTACGGATTTCCCGAGGCGTTCCCGATCGATGTCTGGATCATGCGCGCCCTGAAATCGCTGTATTTCCCCAAACGCCGGGTAACCCCGAAGCGGCTGCTGACCTTCGGCAATTCCTACTTCGGACCCCAGGCCGGTTACGCCCAGCAGTACCTGTTTCATTACATGCGCACCCGGCATCCCAATCCCCGCCGCTCCCGCCGAACGCGACCGAATCACCCTCCCCCATCGCCATGAAATCCATCGACGTCCTCTTCACACCCGCCGATTTTTCCACCCTGCCCGGCCGGGACCTGGCCGGGACCTGCTGCGTCGTGTTTGATGTGCTCCGCGCCACCAGCTCCATGATCACCGCCCTCGCCGCCGGCGCCGAAGCCATCCTGCCCGTGGCCGAAATTCCCGAAGCCCTCGAAATCCGCGCCCGCGACCCCCGCGTGCTCCTCGCCGGCGAACGCGACGGCGTCCGCATCCGCGCCGCCCTCACCGGCAGCATCGATTTCGACCTCGGCAATTCCCCGCGGGAATTCACGGCCGACCGCGTCGCCGGACGCCGGATCGCGATGTCGACCACCAACGGCACGCGCGCCCTGCGATCCTGCCGCCATGCGGACATGGTGTTCGCAGGATCGTTCCTGAACCTGGACGCGACCGCCGCGGCGGTGCATCGATTGAATCCGGAAAGGCTCCTCCTGATCTGCAGCGGCACCTACGAGGAAACCGCCTACGAAGACATCCTGGGCGCGGGCGCCTTGTGCGAACAACTCTGGCCGCATTTGCAGAATGCCTCGGTGTCTGACGCCGCTCGCGTCGCGCGGTGGCTCTACCTCGCCGCCCGCGAAGATCTTCCGGCCGCCGTCGCCCGATCCCGCAACGGCGCGCGCCTGCTCTCCGTGCCGGAATTGAAGGACGACGTCGCGTTCTCCCTCCGGGTCAACGCAAACCCGCTCACGGCGACGCTGCGCCCCGACGGCTCCGTTGGGGTGGCAAGGTAGGAGCCGACGTGAGGAGGCTCTCACCAAAACGTTTGAGCCTCACGTCGGCTGCTACAGAAGAACGAACAGGCGCCTTCACCCCTCAGACCTGGCGCCTTCCGGCCCGCGATAGCTCTCCAGCACCCATTCGCTTAACACCTTGTCCGGCGCTTCGACCGCCTCGACAGGAATCACGAACTCGCGCGGGCCGGAATTCTGAACGATCAACTTCAGTCCGAACTGATAATCCTTGAACCGATCCTGGCAAAGTTCGCGAACGGACTGCGCCCGCTCCAGCGCCTCGTCCACCAGCCGCCGCGCGGCGGGTTCGCTGAACGAAATCGAAAGCCCGTGCGCCAGCTGGAATCGCCGCGCAAATTCATCGACCAACTGCCGCGCCACCTCGCGCTCCTCCTGCCGCGGATCGGTCAGCATCTCCCGCAGCTTCGCCCCCGGGTTGTCCACCAGCTCCCCCGTCACCACAAACCGCTTCACGCCCGACGACGGCAGCTCGAACTTGATGTCCCGAAACACCCGTTCGCACACCGTCATCAGCCCGCGCGCCCCCGTCTGCTCCCCGCCCGCCCGGGCCGCGATGCGCCGCAGCCCGTCGTCCGAAAACAACACCTCGATCCCATACGCCGCGAAATCCTGCTCGTACTGGTGGATGATGCTGCCTTCGCTGTGCTTCAACACCCGGAACAAGTCGTCCTCGCTCAACGGCTGGCAAACCACCCGCACCGGCAGCCGCCCGATGAATTCCGGCTCAAATCCGAACTCGATGAAATCCCGCGTCTGCGCCAGCGCCAGCACCTGGTCGGGCGTTTCCGGGGCCGATTCCTTCGCCGCAAATCCAATCTGCGCCTCGCGCAGCCGCTTCCGCACAATCTTTTCAAGCCCGTCAAACGCCCCGCTTACGATGAACAAAATGTGCTTCGTGTTGATCGTCTCGGGCGACTTCCGCCCGCGCTGCACCTCCATCATCGCCTGGATCTGCCCCGCAATGTCCGTCGCCGCCCGCGCCGGCACCTCCGTCTCCTCCATCAGCTTCAATAAATTCGTCTGCACCCCGCGCCCGCTCACGTCCCGGCCCGACGCATTGTTCGCCGACGCAATCTTGTCGATTTCATCCAGGTAAATGATCCCGAATTGCGCGCGCGCCACGTCCCCGTTCGCCAGCCGCACCAGGTCGCGCACCATGTCCTCCACGTCGCCCCCCACATACCCCGTCTCCGAAAACTTCGTCGCGTCCGCCTTCACGAACGGCACCCCGATCAAATCCGCCGCGCTCCGGATCAAATAGGTTTTCCCCACGCCCGTCGGCCCGGCCAGGATGATGTTCTGCTTGGCGTAATTCGGCGCCGCCTTCCCGTCCAGCGCCAGCCGCACGTGATGATAATGATCGCACAACGCCACGCTCAGGACCTTCTTCGCCTCCTCCTGCCGGATCACAAACCGGTCCAGGTACTCCTTCACTTCGCGCGGCTTCTGCTTGAATTCAAAACGGCCCGCCGCATCCGCCGCCTCGTGCCCCGCAGCACCCGCGGCTTCCGCACCCGCGGGATCCGCCGGCGCATTGCCCTGGAAATGACGGCGCATCAGCTCCGTCAATTGCCGTTGAAATTCCTCCGGCGTCGGCCCGTTCCTCAATACAGCGTTGCTCATCGATTCCAGTTCTCCAATCCTGCTTGTCAGCATAGCCCAGTTTTGGGATAAGCCAATCGTGAGTTCCGACCGACCCGAACCCGATCCCGCGCTGGTGCAGGAGGCGTTGTCGCGATTCGACGCCGAGAACGCCGGCGACCCGCACCAGGAGGCCGATTCCGGCCAGTGGCTCCCCCGCGAATTGCTCTATGCCCGGCGCCTCACCGGCTGGGTCCTCCGCCTCTGCCCCGATGCCTCCGCCGAACTCGTGCTCGCCGCCCGCTGCCAGCACCTGCGCCGCTGGGAAATCCCCCGCAACAGCTACCCGCTCACACGCCCCGGCTACCTGAAATGGCGCGAAGACCTCAAACAGTTCCACGCCCGCCGCGCCGGTGAAATCCTCCGCGACACCGGCCTCCCCCAGCCCGTCATCGACCGCGTCCAGCAACTGGTCCTGAAACGATTGTTCCCCCACGACCCGGAAAGCCGGATCCTGGAGGACGCCCTCTGCCTGGTGTTCCTCGAATTTCAACTGGCGGAACTGGCGTCGAAAACACCCGGGGAAAAAGTCCTGACCGCGCTGAAAAAATCGTGGGGGAAAATGTCGGAAGCGGGCCGCGCCGAAGCCCTCAAGCTCAATCTCCCGCCCCGCGAAGCCGCGCTCCTGAAACGCGCCCTGGAAGAACCCGTTTAGCCGGAACGATTCAGTTTAAACCACGGATGAACACGGATTCACACGGATACAGAATGGTGAGAGCCAGTTTCCGGGGGTGCTTTCAATTCACGGTTTGGTTTGCGTTTGATTCTAGGAGTGCGGCTGTTTTTTATCCGTGTCCATCCGTGTTCATCCGTGGTTAAAAGTCTTTTCAACTGGATCGTTCCGGCTGTGGCCGCTCAGTTCGTCATCGTGCCCGGCGGCGGCGGCAGCCGGAATCCGCGCAGCGACGCCCGGCCCGAACGGCCGCGGCACGCTGAAACCCGCGGCAAAAAAACCACCAGCCACACCTGGCTGGACTTCTTCGGAAAGGTCACGCTCGGAGTCTTGGAAATTCCGGGCCGTCCGTGCGGCAATCGAGGCATTCTTGGATTCATGGGAGTTTGAGGGTTGGATCAGTGTTGTTCCCGGGTGATTTCAAAAGGCCGCCCCGCATTCACGCACACGGGACACGCGGGAATGCCATAGTAATTCACCGTCTCGGCCAACTGCAGCACCTTGCCGCAATTCTTGCAGCGATAATGAAATTCGGTCTCGGACGATTTCGCCGCGCCGGGGGCGGGCGCCGATCGATACGCGTGAACCGGCTCCTGCGATCGAGGACCGGGAACTGAGCGGGGATGATCTTTCATGTCGATGAGGTAATGAAACAGGCCTTCCATGGAGCACGACCCCCAACACGCCGCGAGTTTCGGCTTTTCCTCCGGGCGCCAGGCGTGGGCCGGGCGCTCCAGGCGCGCGTTGTCGAACTCAGATTTGCCGTTTGCTTTCATTTCTTCCACCGCGACATTCGCGGCTGACCTCGCTACAGCCAGCGCGCGGCCAGTCGCCGTGCCAGCAGGACGGTTTTCCCCCGGAAAACAACCCGGGGAAGTCCCGGGCAATCCGAACCGCAACCCCGCCACCCGGAAATAACAGCAAAACACCCCATGAACATTGATGAAGATCCACTCCCGCTCACGCCTCGACCCCACCGGCCGCACCTCGATCCGCCCGACCAACCCTGCTTTCTCCGGGCTCCCGGCAGGCCGCCAAACCCCGTCCGAACATCCATCCCGGAGATTCCCCGGGAATCCACTGTCTCATTCCGAACAAAAAGTGTCCCGGACCGGGACGAAACGGGACAGGACAGTCGGTGCACAAGAGAATTGCCATCCCGGGCGCGGATTGGATAGCGTGCCGCCATGGCGAAATCGAAACCCAAGAAACCCCGGAAAGCGGTGTTGCTCGGGGTGGGATTGGATTCCGATGGTCACAAGCGCGTGACCACCGGGCCGAATTTCGCCCTGGTCGGCGGCTCAAAGGAAACCCACGAGGAGATGACGGAGAAAGTCATCAAGGTGAACGAAAAACTCGCCGCGAAAGGCAAACAACTCGAGGACGTCAGCCGCGAGGAGTTCGAGGACATCGCCCACGAAGTCGGACTCCGCCGGGCGAAGTTCGAAGGGTGAAATTCGAAGGGCGAAGTTCCCGCTTCTCGCTTCTCACTTCTCACTTCCTGCCAGCCTCGCCACCAGCCGCGCGCCGCCTTTCTTCCACTCCACCCAGTCGCACGCGTTGCGGATCATGAACACCCCGCGACCGTGCTCGCGCAGCAACCCCTCGGCGCAAAGTGGATCCACATTGTCCCCGGGATTGAACCCCGGCCCTGCATCCTCGATCTGCAGAAAGAGGCCGTTGTGAATTCCCCAGCGAACCCGCACCGGCAAATCAGACCGGCGCCGGTTCCCATGCAGCCAGGCGTTCGTGAGCGCCTCGTCCAGCACCTGGCGCAATTCCTCGCCGGACGCGCCCGGGCATCGACTCAACATCCCTTCGCAAAGCCCGCGGCTCGCCTCGTCGATGTCGCTCGCCTCCGCAAAATGAAATTCCGCCTCGGCCCCGGCGGAGTCCTCCTCGATCTCCAATCCCAGCACCGTGACATCGTCGTACAATCCCTCCGGCCGGCTCAGGATCGCCGGGTTTTGCGCCGCGGCCGACACCCAGTGGCGGACGAGCCGGCTGACGGGAATGGCGGGATCGCCGGCCACGATGAACGCGGCCAGTTGCCGGAGTTCTTCATTGGAAAGGCTGCCGCCGGATTCGCCTCGACGCCGCGCCTCCGAAAGACCGTCCGTGTAAAACAACAGCCGGTCGCCGGGTACCAACACGCATTCCCCGGCCGTGAAGACCTGCCCCGGCAGCGATCCGAGCGGGACATTCGTCCCCGGCCCGTCCGGCGCCGGCAGCGCCATCACCGTGGCACCCCGGATCAATAGGAACGGCGGATGCCCGCAGGACACATAACGCAGCCGGAGCGTCGCGTGCTCGAGTTCCGCCGTCAGCGCGGTGACAAATTCGTCGCCGGCAAACATCCCGGAGGAACACAGCGCGTCGTTCACACAGGCGAGTTGTTCCTCCAACCCGGCGCGCTGCTCCAGCGCCCGCATGTTCAACAGGTCGCTGGCGATGCTGCGCAGGATGCAATTCACCTCGTGGCCCGACTGGTCGCGGATGCCCAGCGTGGTCACCGGCCCGCGGCCGGGCACCGGGCGGGTGCGCGCCCAATAATGATCCCCGCCCGCCCGCGCGCAACTGGCCGAAAACGCCGCCACGTGAAGCGTCAACTCCTCGTTCAACCCGATCCAGCGCGGCACACCCGAGTTCGCCAGGCCCAGAAGCTTGCGGGCCAGGTCGATGTTCAAATGCTGTTCGTGGATCAGGCGCCGGGTTTCGGCTAGGGATTCACTCAGGCGGGCGACATTGTCCCGGAGCCTGTTCTGAAGTTCCACCATCCGGCAGCCCACCTCGATGCGCGCCCGCAGCTCGGCCGGGTTCCAGGGTTTGCCAATGAAATCATCCGCGCCCGATGCCAGCCCGTCTACAATGTCCTTCTGGGCGTTCCGACCCGTCACCAGCAAAAGATAAAGCGTCCGCTCCACTTCGCGCGCCCGCAACCGCCGGCACAGCTCCGGGCCGCTCAATACCGGCATCATCCAGTCCAGCAACGCAATTTGCGCCGCGTCCGGCTGTTGAAGATGATCCCACGCCTCCTGCCCGTCTGATACCGTCACGACCTCAAACCCGGATTTCCTCACGGCGTTCGCGAGAACCATCCGCTCCACCGCATTGTCATCCGCGATCAGGATTTTCACACAGCAACCCGGGTCGCCCGGGAATTCCCGCGGTTACTCGGCAAGCACCGGCTGCCCGGCACGCCCCGGCAACGCCGCTTCGGCGGCTTCGCGGGGCGCCTCGAACTCAACTCCGGTCCCCGCGGACGATCCATACGCCGCCCCGGAATCCTCCGGACCCTTGCCGGAACCCTGGACCAGGGTGCGGAGGCGCATGGCCACGGACCGCAGTTCCATCGCCTGCGCGCTCAGTTCCTCAGACGCGGCGCTGGTTTCCTCGGATGTGGCCGCGATCTTTTGCGCCGCGTTCGCCCCCCGCGTCGCCGTCACATTGATTTGCTCCAGGCTGTTCAACGCGGTCTGACTATTGCCCGTCACGCTCTCAATCCGGTCCCCCATAGCCGTCGCGGTCTCCACGATGGCCTCGAAATTGTCGTTGATCCCCTTGATCGCGGCCGCGCTTTGCTGGATGCGCTTGGCCATGTTGAGCAGGAGCGACTGGGTGTTGCGCGCCGCATCCGCGCTGCGCTGCGCCAGCGCCCGCACTTCCTCCGCCACCACCGCGAAACCCGCCCCCGATTCACCCGCCCGCGCCGCCTCAACCGCCGCGTTCAAGGCCAGGATGTTCGTCTGGAACGCAATCTCGTCGATCGTCTTCATGATCCGCCGCATCTCGCCGCTGTCCGCCTCCATCTGGCCCATCTGGTGGTTCATCTCCACGATCGCCCGCAGGGATTCACCGCTCCGCCGGAGATTTTCCTTCATCATCTCCGCGGCTCCTTCCGTGAGCTGCGCGCTGTCCTTGGACTGGTCGCGCATGGTCATGATGGCGGCGGAACATTCCTCGCTCGTCGCCGCCTGGTCGGATGCCGTGCTCGCCAGCAGGTTGCTGTGCTTGCCCACCTGCGCCGCGGCCGACTGCACCTCCGAACTCTGCGCATCCAGGTCCTGCACCACCGCCGTCAATGTCGATAACACCGGCTGCGTGATCACATACGTCAATCCGCCCACCACCAGCGCCGCAAACACCAGCAGCGCGATGGACATCCATTTCCATTGGCGCTCCGACGTCGCCTTGATCACCGCAAACTGCCCGGCCAGCCGCGCGGCCGATTTGTTCGAAAACCGGAAATACGTCACGCCCCGGATGTCGCCCACCTTGCAGTCATCGTGGCATTCCAGGCACTTCGCCGTGGCAACCTGGGGCTGGTAGATCTCGATGCCGTTCGTGGATTGAAGAACCAGGGTGTCGGGCTTGGAAAAAAGCTGCTGGCGGAGCGCCGGCGCAAGCTGCCGGCCGCGCGCCTCCCGCAACGAGGAATCCGTCACCTTGCCGGCCGGGTTGTAAAGCGAGAATTCCAGGAAATCGGGCATGCGCTGCTGCAGCGTGATCAGGCGGCCGAACACCTCCATGTCCCCACGCGCCAGGCAGTCCGACAGCCCGAACTCCGCGGCGGCATGAATGTTCTGGACGTTCTGAAGCTCCCGCTCCTGGAGCATCGATTCACTGGACCCGGTCAGCTGCGCGTTGAGATGCCGCGCCTGGAAATACTGCACCACCTGCGCAAGCACCATCACCGCCAGCAGCCCGCCAAACAGTTGCAGCCCGACTTTTGCCTTCAGGGTCATATTCGCGCCGGATCAGGACACCGCAAACAGCGTGTCCATCTTGAGCTCCTTCAGCAGCGAACGAACAGTCGGGGACGGCGATTCCACCCGCAATTGGATTCTCTCGGCAGACAGCCGCTTGTAAAACAGCAGCAGTTTGCCCAGGCCCGCGCTGCCAATGTAACGAACATTCTTGAAATCAAAAATCACCGCCGTCTTGTGATCCAGGGAAAGCTGCCCGAAAGACTGCTTCAGCGCCTCCGCACCCGCATGATCAATTTCACCTTCCAGCCTGAGTGTAATCGTCTGCTCCGATTGCTGTACTTGAATAGTCATCATTCCATTTCCCCACAGTTCCAGTAAGTCCCGGCGAGATCTGCCGAGGTCTAATCGGATCAGCCGCGCCCCGCTGAAGCTGAAAATAACACGCCCCCGACCCGCCACCCCCATCCCCCGCCGTGTGTCGTGTGAATTGGTGACAGCCCCGGGCCGCCTCCCGGCGACAAAGCGCTTGCAAAACCGGGCCTTCGAACTAACGTGGCTTTCATCGAACCCGCATGCGTTCCGGCCACGCCGGCGCCACCGGCGACCCGGATCTCCGCGGACCAAACCCGATGAATTATGAGTGATCCTGCAACCGGCGACGCCTTCTCCCTCTCGCGCCGTTCCTTCCTGAAATCCTTCGGCACCACGGCCGCCGCCGCCGCCACCGCCCAGGTCGAAGCCGTCGCCCGCGAACTCGAAAAGGTCAACGCGGAAAAACTGCTCGGACCCGGCCCCGTCCCGGTCACCCTCCAGGTGAACGGAAAATCCATCGCGCTCACGCTCGAACCCCGCGTCACCCTCCTCGAAGCGCTGCGCGACCACGCCGGGTTGACCGGGTCCAAGGAAGTCTGCGACCGCGCCACGTGCGGCGCCTGCACCGTCCTCCTCGACGACAAGCCGGTCTACGCCTGCTCCCTGCTCGCCATCGAGGCCCAGGGCCGCGCCATCACCACCATCGAAGGATTGTCCTCCGACAACCGGCTCAGCCGCGTCCAGGAGGCGTTCATCGAACAGGACGCCCTCATGTGCGGCTATTGCACGCCCGGATTCGTGATGAGCGTCTCCGCATTGCTCAAATTCAATCCCCACCCGACCGCCGACGATGTCAAACACGCCTGCGCAGGAAACCTCTGCCGG
>JAXMHQ010000058.1:0-11960 GCA_046346665.1 Verrucomicrobiota bacterium | reverse complement strand
ATTTGGATCTCCTGGTTCGCCGCCAATGCCTTCGCCCAGTGGCGCGAGAAGCGGCTGCCCACAACCGCAGAATGGGAAATGGCCGCCGCCGCGAGCCCCACCCGGCCCAACGGCGCCGCCGATCCGGAATTCCAGCAAATGATCCTCAACTGGTACACCACGCCCTCCAACGGCAAACTCGCCGAGGTGGGCCGCGCCACGCCGAATATCTGGGGCGTCCACGACCTCCACGGCCTCGTGTGGGAATGGGTGGCCGATTTCAACAGCGCCCTCGCCACGGACGACGGACGCGGCAATGGTGCGCCGGATCGACGCCTGTTCTGCGGGGCCGGCGCGGCCGGCGCCGCCGACCCGGCGGATTTCCCCGCCTTCATGCGCTACGGCTTTCGCAGCAGCCTCCAGGGCGCTTACACGGTTCACAACCTCGGATTCCGCTGCGCCAAAGATTTATGAAATCCATCTGCCTGGCTTTTCTCATTCCAATCCTCGCCGGCCTTTCACCGGTGCGCGCAACCGAATCGTGTTGCCATGCGCAGACCCCGGCCGAACTCCGCCCGCTTCCCGGCCAGTCGCTTTACCAGCTCGATTCCACATGGCTCACCGACGCGTCCACCCCGATCAAGCTCGCCGCGCTGCGCGGCAAGCCCCAGGTCCTGGTTATGTTCTTCGGATCCTGCCGCTACACCTGCCCGCTCACGCTGAACGATCTTCGGGCCATCGAGACCGCGCTCCCGGCCGACGTGCGAACCAATGTCGGATTCACCCTGGTCAGCTTCGACAGCGAACGCGACACGCCCGCCGCTCTTCATCAATTGCGGCTCGACCGCGGCCTGACCAATAGCAACTGGACCCTGTTGCACGGCTCGGCGGAGGACGTCCGCGAACTGGCGCTGTTGCTCGGCGTCCAATACCGGAGGGAAGCCGACGGCAACTTCTCCCATTCCAATCTCATCACCCTGCTCGATGCCGACGGCCAGATCGCCTTTCGCCAGGCCGGGTTCAATCAGCCGCCGGATGAAATCGTGAACCGGCTCCAATCCCTGCCCACCGCGCGCCCGACAATTCCATGAATCCACCCCAATCCAATTCCACCCCGCCACCCGTCTGCGTGCTGGCCTGCTCCGGCTGCTCCGCGGCGGGCGAACTGGCCGATCACACCGCGCGCCGCCTGCAAAAGCTCGGCGCGGCCAAAATGAGCTGCCTGGCCGGCGTCGGCGGCCGCGTCTCTTCCATCATGGCCACCGTGCAAAACGCCCCCGGCATCCTCATGATCGACGGCTGCCCGCTCGAATGCGGCGCCCACGTGCTGCGCGGCGCCGGTTTCACCGGCTTCAAACAAATCAAACTCCACGAACTCGGCATCCGCAAAAACGACTCCGCCGCCGTGGACGAATCAACCGTCGCCCGCCTGGCGGATGATGCGTTGCGCGTGTTGCGAGGCGAGGGCCCGGACCAGGCTTGACGCGGGGTGGGGCGAGACTCCGTCGAGCCCTGACATCCAGCGGAGTGATGGAGTCCTGGAATTGTGGAGTGCTGAAGAGACAGTCGCGAATGCATTTTCCATTACTCCTGAAATCCACTACTCCATCACTCCGGTTCCCCTGTTATTTGCCTCCGAACACTTGACGCTCGGCGGTAGTCGGCAATTATAGCTTCATGAACCAGCCGAATCTCGCTTTCCGGCCATCCACACTCTGCATCCATGCCGGCACCCACCTGGACCGCGCCACCGGCGGCGCGTGCAGCCCCATCTTCACCTCAACCGCCTTCGCGTTTCCCAATCCCGAAAACCGCAACGTTTATCCCCGCTACTTCAACGTCCCGAACCAGGCCGTCATCGCCCGCAAACTCGCCGCGCTCGAACACGCCGAAGCCGGGCTCGTGTTCGGCTCCGGCATGGCCGCCATCACCACCACGCTGTTTTCTCAACTCAAATCCGGCGACCACGCCGTGTTCCAAACCGACCTCTACGGCGGCACCCGCCACTTCGTCACCACCGAACTGCCCCGTTACGGGATCGAAACCTCGTTTTGCCGCGTCGCCGCCGACATCGCCAGCGCGCTCCAACCCAACACGCGCCTCGTCTACCTCGAATCCCCGTCCAACCCGCTCCTGCAATGCATCGACCTGCAGGCAGTCGCCACCCTCGCCCGATCCCGCGGCATCCTCACGGTCATCGACAACACCTTCGCCACACCCATCAACCAGAATCCCCTCGACCTCGGCCTCGACGTCGTCCTCCACAGCGCCACCAAGTACCTCAACGGCCACAGCGACGTGAACGCCGGCGTGGTCGTGTCGACCAAATCCTTCATCGCGCGCCTCTCCGAAACAGCGACCAGCCTGGGCGGCATGCTGGACGCCAACGCGTGTTACCAGCTCGAGCGCGGGCTGAAAACCCTCGCCTTGCGCGTCCGCCAGCACAACGAAAACGCCGGCCGGTTCGCCGCCTGGCTCCAATCCCATCCCGCCGTCAGCCGCGTCAATTACCCCGGCCTCCCCACACACCCCGACCACAGCATTGCCGCGCGCCAGATGCGCGGGTTCGGCGGAATGCTGTCGTTCGAACTCCGCGATTCCAGCCAGGCCACCGCACTGCTCGGCCGGCTCCGCGTCGCCACTCCGGCCCTCAGCCTCGGCGGCGTCGAAACCCTCGTCTGCATTCCCAGCCTCACCTCCCACCGCCACATGTCGGCCGCGGAACGCAGACAGGTCGGCATCGGCGACGGCCTCATCCGCGTCTCGGTCGGCATCGAGGATGTCGAGGATCTCATCGGCGACTTTCAACAGGCGCTCGCAGCCGCTTAAACCCGCCCGCTTATGCCCACTCGACTCGAAGAACTCCGCTCCGCCGCCGTCATCAATACGCTCCGGCATTGCCGCCTGTTCGCCGGACTGCCCGGGCCCGACCTGGAATCCGTCGCCGCCATCGCGCTCGTCCAATCCTTCGACAAGGGCGAATACCTGTTCCGCGAAAACGAGCCCGCGCGCGGTTTCTACATCGTCCAGCAGGGCGCGGTGAACGTTCACCGCGTCAACGCCGCCGGCAAGGAACAGGTCATCCACGTGTTCCGATCCGGCGATTCCTTCGCCGAAGCCGCCCTGGCCACCGCCGTCGGCTACCCGGCGGACGCGCGGGCGCTGGAGCCGACGCAGGTGTTGCTGGTGCAGAAGGCGGGCATGCTGGAACTCGTCCGGCGCCAGCCGGAACTCGCCCTCCGCATGCTCGGCTCCATGAGCGGCCACTTGCGAACACTGGTCGGGCAGCTCGAGGATATGATGTTGAAGGACGTCGAAACGCGGCTGGCCAACTGGCTGGTGCGGCGCTGCCCGGACCCGCAATCGACCCGGCCCGCCCAGGTGGAACTCACCACAACCAAGCGCGTGCTCGCCGCCGAGCTGGGTACCGTCAGCGAAACGTTCTCGCGCACGCTGGCGAAATTCCGCGACCAGAAACTCGTCACGGTCAAAGGAAACCGGATCACCGTGATTTCCCCGGCACGATTGAGCGAATTGCTACGCAAGAATCTCGGGGAGTAGCCGCAATCGTGAGATTGCGGACCCTGCCTGTTCGGCGCACCGCGATCCCACGATCGCGGCTGCGGCTCACTTGCCGCCGTTGCGAAATGGCGACGCCGCCAGGCGCATCGTCGGCTGACCCGCCCCCCGCGCACGCGCACCCGCACGGACCGGGTCGGCCGCGGTCGCGATGGAAATGAACTCCGCTTGGCTCCGGCGCGGCCGCGCCGCCGCCGGCACCCGCACCGGCCGGTAAAGGCCGTCCGCCCCCAGCAACCGCGCCTGCGTGTTGTCGGCCAGCGTCGTTTCCAAAACCTCCCGGATGATCCGCTCGCGCACGTTGCCGTCCTCGACGGGGAACACCACCTCGATTCGCCGGAACAAATTCCGCGGCATCCAGTCCGCGCTGCCCACAAACACCTCCGGGCTGCACGCGTTCTCAAAATAAAAAATCCGGCTGTGCTCCAGGAACCGGTCGACAATGCTGCGCACGGTGATGTTCTCGCTGATTCCCCGGACGCCCGGGCGCAGGCAGCAGATGCCGCGCACGATCAGGTCGATTTTCACCCCGGCCTGCGACGCCCGGTAGAGGGCCTCGATCATCTCCCGTTCCACCAGCGAATTCATCTTGGCGATGATCCGCGCCGGCAAACCGCGCGCGGCGTTCTGCGCCTCGCGCCGGATGCACTGCAGCATGCGCGCATGCAAATCAAACGGCGCCACCACCAGCTTCTGCATCCCCTGGAACTGGCAGATCCCCGTCAACAGGTTGAATAGGTTCGTCGCATCCTCGCCAATATCCGCCCGGCACGTCAGCAGGCCGAGATCGGTGTAAAGCCGGGCGGTGGACGGATTGTAATTGCCCGTGCCGAGATGCACGTAGCGCCGGATGCGTCCGCCCTCGGCGCGCACGACCAGCGCGACCTTGGCGTGAATCTTGAACCCGACAAGGCCGTAGACGACGTGCACGCCCGCGTCCTCGAGCTGGCGCGCCCATTCGATGTTGTTCGCCTCGTCGAACCGCGCCCGCAACTCCACCACCGCCGTCACTTGCTTGCCCCGGTTCACCGCGTTCATCAGCGCCCCGATGATCCGCCGGTCGCCCCCCGTGCGGTAAAGCGTCTGCTTGATCGCCAGCACATAAGGATCCACCGCCGCCTGCTCCAGGAAATCCACCACGCTCGAAAAATTATCGTAGGGATGATGCAGCAGCACGTCGCGCTGCCGGATCACGGCGAACAAATTCTCCTGGTCGCGCAAGATCCGCGCCGGCGGCGCCACGAACGGCGGATCCCGCAGCTCCGGCGAATGATCCCCCTCGTACAGCGCCATCAGCCGGATCGGGTTCAACGGCCCCCGGATCCGGTATAGATCGTCCTCCTCAAGCCGGAAGGTTTTCAGCAGCGCGTCCCGCATCTGGTCCGGCGCGTCGTGATCGATCTCGAGCCGGACGGCGTCGCCCCGGCGGCGGTTGTGCAATTCCCGTTCGACGGCCTTCAGCAGGTTGCTGGTTTCCTCCTCGTCGATGTAGAGCTCGCTGTTGCGTGTGATTCGAAAATGCCAGTAACCCAGGATGCGGGTGCCGCTGAACAGGTCCGCCAGGAAATGCCCGACCAGGTGGCTGAGATATACGTAATCCTGCCGCCCGTCCGTCCGCGGCAGGCGCACCAGCCGTGGCTGGTTCCGCGGGATCTGCACCACCGCCATGTGCTTCAGCACCTCGCCGTTTCGCGCCAGCTCCACCCGCACGATCAGGTTCAGCGACTTGTTCAGCAGTTGCGGAAACGGGTGCGCGGGATCGATCGCCAGCGGCGTCAGCACCGGCCGGATCTCCGTCCGGTAATACTTCTCCAGCCAGGCAAGATCGCCCGGCTCCAATTCCCCGATCTCCAGGATCCGGATCCCGCCGGCCGCCAGCGCCGGCCGCAGTTCCTTGCGCCAGCACCGGTAAAGATCCGACACCATCCGCCGCACCCGCCGCGACACCGCCCGGTAACATTCCGTCGCCGTCAACCCGTCCAGGCTCCGTTCCACGGCTTCGGTCTCGATCTCCTGCTTCAACCCGGCCACGCGGACCTCGAAAAATTCGTCCAGGTTCGAGCTGGTGATGCAGAGAAATTTCAGCCGCTCGAGCAGCGGGTTGGAAGCATCCGACGCCTGGTCCAGCACCCGCTGGTTGAACTCCAGCCAGCTCAGGTGCCGGTTCAGAAAATGCTCGGGCTTGAACGGAGTGACATTCACAGGATTCGACGACGGCGCCTGGAGTTTGCGCCCGCCGCGGCCTTTGGAAAAGTTACGAATCTGTGACACGTTATTCACCGGCTTTCCTCAAGCACCCAGCCTAATCGCAAACCCCTGTCAGCACCAGCCGTTTCCACCGCCCCGCCTGTGAATAACCGGGGAACAGATTGTTGCCCGTTCTTGACCTCGCCCGGCGAAAAAAAGGACCCGCAGCGGGCATCACCGTCTGCGAGTCCAATCACGGTTTCGAGTCTGCTCTCAATCTGCGTCGCCCACCACCCCCTTTCGGCGGCCGGCCGCTGCTCTCTCCTTCAGCGCCGGCCAAAATCCGACCCCCATTTCCTCCAAGACGTCATGTTCGTTCATGCTCATTCGTTTCTTCGCCAACCTGAATGCAATCGCCGTGCCACGGGCCCCCATCGATTCCGGCGATCCCGCCAAATCGCCTGTCAATAAAGGGGAAACTCCATGTAAGGCGCTTTCGGCCACGGCGTGCCGGCACGCCCCGGGACTGCGTCGATTTGAACTGGCTGAATGAATCCAAACACCCGGCGCGAAAAGTGCGGCGCCGCCCGATTCTCATCGACATTGGCGCCCCGCCAAATTAATAAAAAGCACCGGATCGAAAACCCATGACCACGCATCCACCTATGATTTCCGCCCTGTCACCCGCCCGCAGCCCTCTTTTTGTCGCCCTGCTCCTTTCCGCCGGCTTCACTCTGTGCGGCTGTCACACCCCGCACAAATCCCCGGCCGGCTGCTCGTGCTGCGAGGATTCCTGCTCAAACGCCCCGGCCATGACCGCCGCCGCCACCGCCGCCACCGCCGCCACCGCCGCCTCGGAAACCCCCGCGTCGGCCGCCGCGCCACTCCCCGCACCGGTCCGCATCGACGCCGGTGCCACCCAGCCCTACAAGGATTCCGCCGGCAACACCTGGCTGGCCGACCAGGGATTCTCCGGCGGCGACGTGATCGAACGCCCCTCGGAACTCGTCATCACCAACACCCCCGATCCAGCCCTCTACCGGACGGAACATTACGGGATGGACTCCTTTTCCTGGCCCGTTCCCAACGGTAAATACATCCTTAAACTTTATTTCGCCGAAACTTTCGAAGGCGTCGACGGCCCCGGCCAGCGCGTCTTCTCCGTCAGCGCCGGCGGACAGGAAATCAAGGACCTCGATGTCTGGGCCAAAACCGGCGGACTCGGCCGTCCCGACATCGAATCGCTCAGCGTCGACGTGACGAATTCAAAGGTCGATATCACGTTCACCCGGAACATCGACAGCCCCGAAATCAACGCGATCGAAATCCTGCCCGCCCCCTGACCCACCCGGGAAGGACGGCGTCCCCGCCGTCTCCATCTGTTCACCACACCCGGGAGGGCCGAGCTATGCGAGTCCCCGCCACCCCGCCTGCCCCGTAGCCGCGATCGTCCAACCGCGGAATTCCACCATCACCATCACGCGAAGGGGTCAGTCCCAACTATTGTAGAGTTTATACTTTCAAACAGCTCGCCAGTAATGGTGGAAGACTATTCGCAACCGCTTCCCGGTCCATCACTCGATACGCATGCACTTGCCACCCGGTCTTGCCACAGGCCTCCCCAAGTGCGGCCAAAAAAATTTCCCGATATTTGTCGTGCTTGAAAATCGGATCACGCCAGTCCCCGCGGCTCATCACTTGATAGATCGCGCCAGGGACGCCGGACTCGCAATTTGCGCGCCATACCCAAAACCTTTCCACTCACTTCACACTCGTCAGAGACTCGTCAATGATATTCTCCAATAGCTGGGACTGACCCCTTGGCCTTGACTTCCGGCTGGTGACTCGAGCAGCTCGTCCCTCCGGGGTGCGTTTCAAAGGTAGGGCGTTGCCAGCCGGGCGATGCCGTCGCGCAGCCGCACGGCCATGCCGCGCGCGTCCATCTGCTCCAGCGTCACCTGCTTCGACTGGCCGAGCTTTTCATTGAACCACCCCGCCAGCACGCCCGCGAACTCGGCGTCGTAACATTCCACATTGAACTCGAAATTCAGCCGCAGGCTGCGCGGATCCCAGTTGGCCGACCCGATCAGCGACCAGCAATCGTCCACGACAAAAACCTTGGAATGATCGAACGGCCCCGGGCTGAGCCAGATGCGGCAGCCGTGCTCGAGCACCTGCCACCAGTGCGCCCGCGAGGCCCAGTCGCAAAACGGCAGGTTGTTCACCGACGGCAGGATGATGTCCACCTCCACCCCGCGCATCGCCGCCACGTTCAGGGCCGAGATCAGGCTGGGTTCGGGCAGAAAATACGGCGTGGCGATGCGGATTGATTCGCGGGCCGACGCCAGCGCCGCGAGCAGCGCCCAGCGCAGCTTGTCCAGATCCTCGTCCGGACCGTCCGTGATGCCGCGGGCGATGACGGGCCCGCGCGATTGGAGCGCGGGGAACCAGCCGTCGCCGCGCAGCGATTCCCCGTCGGCAAACAGCCAGTCATCGGCGAACGCCTCCTGGAGCTGCGCCACCACCGGGCCTTCGAGGCGGAAATGCAGGTCCTGGACGGGCGCTTTCGGGTGCCGTTGAAGGCAGTGTCCGATCCGGATGTTCATGCCGCCGGTGAACCCGACCTGGCCGTCGACGACGAGAATTTTCCGGTGGCTGCGCAGGTTCACCGAGAGGAGCTGCCAGTAGGGAAAGGTCGGCAAAAACCTGGCATAACGCACACCTTCGCGGCGCAACACGCGCAAAATGGACGGCCACGAATACCGGGCGCCCGTGGCATCCACCAGCACGCGCACCTCCACCCCGCGCTTCACCGCCCGGCCCAGCGCCGCCGCAAACTCAAGGCCCACCGCGTCGCGGTCGAAGATGTAGCTGGACAGCGACACCGTCCGGGTGGCGTGGTCGATGGCGTCGAGCATCGCCGGGTACGCCTGGTCGCCGTTCACCAGCATTTCAATTCGGTTTCCCGGCACGAGCGGGCGGGTGACGAGCTGGTGAACCGCTTCCGCAAGTGAATTCAGATGCCGCCCGTGCGCCGGTAAATGCCGGTCCAGTTCGCCCGGCAGACACGGCGTCGCGTGCGGCGCCGTCCGGTACCGCTCGAGGCTGCCGCGCAACAGCACGGCGCGGCGCTTGATCCGGTTGATCCCGAGAATGAAATAGAACACGCCCCCCAGCAGCGGCATCAGCCAGATGAACCCCAGCCACAACATTGCCGCCCGGGAATCGCGCTTGTAAAGAATCGCGTGCGCCGAAGCAGGGATGGCAACGAACACGGTCGCGATGGCGATGCCGTATTCGACGACCTGGATCAGCTGGGGAACTGTCATCCGGACCCACCTTAAGCCGGACCCGCCGCCGGTGTCAGTGAAGAAAATCGCCAGTTCTCGCAGCCGCGATCATGAGATCGCGGAACCGTGGAACCTTCCGGAAGGGAACCGCGATTTGACAATCGCGGCTACGGGTCAAGGCGCGGTCTCCGTGGCCAGGCCGATCTTGGTGATGTCCACCTGCTGCAACACGTCCAGCACGCCTATCACGCGCTGGTAATCCACGTCTGCCGCGCCTTTCACGACCACCGGCGTTTCGGGATCGGACGCTTTCAGCGACGCGAGCATCGTCTTGAGCACCGGCAATTCGACCTTTTGGCCGTTGAGCGTGATTTCGCCGGCGGCGCTCACGTTGATCCGGTTGAATTTCGGCGGCGTTTTCGGAACCTCGTCCTTCTTGCGCGGGGACGGCAGGTTCATTTCGAGGTCGTTCGACAACTGCGGCGTGGTGATGATGAAAATCACCAGCAGCACGAACGCCAGGTCGAGCAGCGGCGTGATGTTCAGCTCGTTCAGCGAGCTGTGATGTCCTTTGGATACCTTTTTCACCGGCTGCTCAATTCCATCGCATCCTCCGTCGCCAGCGAGGCGACATCGAATCGCACCGTGAACTTGCCCGGAAAACCCTTCGGGGGCGGGCGGCTGATGGCTTTCGTCTGGGCCAGCGCCGTCTTCACGGTGGCATCCCAGCGGTCGTCGCCCGATCCCTTTACCCAGTGCGTTTCCTCCACCGTTCCGTCCTTGGCGACGACCACTTCGACCTCGGCGGTGTAAGTGTCGTCGGCGATGTTTTCCGGGCGGTTCCAGCGGGAGCGCAGCGTGTATTCCACCAGGTTTTTGTAAATGCTGTTGGGATCCGAGATGCTTTGGACGTCGTGGGCGCCGTCGCTGAATTCGAACGACGGCAGCGCGACCGCGGCGGGCGCGACGGCGGGGGCGGAATTGTCGGACGCGGGCGGCGGCGCGGAGGCCATGGCCGGCGGCGGCACGGCCATCGGGCGGGGCGCTTCCTCGGGCTTGGCCTGCTCCGGCTTGGGTTCCGGCGGCTTCTCCTTCGGCGGTTCCGGCTTCTTGTCCTTGGGCACCATGGTCACGGTGATTTCCTTGAGCTTCTTGCCCAGCATGCCCTCGCGCGCGGCGAAGAAAAAGATGGCGAAGATCAGGGCCCCGTGGAACACGGCCGAGATGACCAGGTTGGTTTTCGAGGAATTGCGTTTGCGTCGTTGATGCATCATACGATTACTCCTTCCGGGCGGATCCGTCGGCGAACGGCTCGGTGGCCAGGTTGACTTTGCCCACGTTGGCCCGCTGCAATTGGTCCATCACCTGCACGATGTGCTGGTACTTCGTCTTCGCGGAGCCCCGGATCGAAATGTTCAGGTCCTGGTCCTCCATCCGGAGCGCGGCGACCTTTTCCTGGAGCGAATCCATCGTGACTTCCTCCTTGTTCAGGTAAAGCCGGCCGCTGCTTTCCACGGTGACGTAATTCACCTTGGGCTTCGGATCCTTGGGCCGCCGCGCCGCGCTGGGCAGGTCGACGTCCAGGTCGTTCACCACCGGCGTGGTGGTGATGATGAAGATCACCAGCAGCACGAAAGCGAGGTCCAGCAGCGGCGTGATGTTCAGCTCCGCCAGGGCCTCGTGATGGCTCTTGGAACACTTCTTCATGCCGGGATCGAGGTGTCGATGCCCACATGCGCTGTCTTGCCGTTGGCCTGGGCCGATCGCTGGGGCGCAGTCCCGCCGCGCGGATTTTCGCCGAATGTCTCGCGCAGGGCGTCGCGGATTTCATCGGCCAGGGCGCGGTTGTCGACATAGCGATGCTCGAGCTGCGTGGCGAATTCCGAGGCGAACGCGTCGAGTTCCTGCGTGATGGCCCGGATGGTGGTGACCATGTAGTTGTAGGCGAACATGGCGGGGATGGCGACGAACAGGCCGACGACCGTCGCGATCAGCGCGCCGGCGACGCCGGGGGCCATCGCGGTCAGGCTGGCCGACGCCGCTTTCGCGATGCCCGAAAAGGTTTCCATGACGCCCCAGACTGTTCCGAGCAATCCGATGAACGGGCCGCCCGCAACCGCGGTGGACAGGATGATCATGCCTTTTTCCAGCGAAAGCGCCTCCACGCTGGCGGCGCGTTCGATGCCGACCCGGACGGTTTCGAACGAGCCGGTGCTGATGCGCTGCTGGCCCCGGATCTCGACCGGGTTGTGTTTCAAATGATATTCCAGTTCCTCGATGCCCGTGGCGTAGAGCTCGTACGCCGGCGCGCCGTCGTACTCCTGCCCGGAGCGCGCGATGTCGAGGGGATCCTTGGTCTTGCGATAGGCGTCGAAAAATCGACGGCCCATTTTCCGGGCGCGCAGGAGCTGTCGGCCCTTGGTGATGATGACCGTCCAGCTGAAGATGGACAGCAGCGCGAGCACGCAGATGGTGGTCTTGCCCTCGGGCGTGGCTTTTTCAAAAGCGAACTGAAGGGCGCTGGCAAATACAGGGCTGGCGAAGAACGGGTTCATGAACAATTAGGTTTGGGGTAAAAGAACGGTGACGCGGCCGACCCGGTGTTTGAGCGTCGGGTTTTTGCCGGATTGTTTTTTCTTGGTCTCGTCGTCGGAATCGTTGAGCGCCTGCTGCTGCGAGGCGACGGTTTTGTCGGCGCTCTCGGCGGTTTGCTGCGCAGCCGGCGCCGCCACGCCCGCAAACGCGTTGCCGGTCGTGCTGGAACCATTGCTGTTCGCCGTGCCGCCGGTCGAGATGACCGAAGCAGTCACGTCGCTGCCGGAGACATTCGCGTCGCCGCCCGCGGCCACCTTGCCGGTGACGCTTTCGCCGGAGACGTTGGCGGTTCCGCCGGCGACGAGCGTGATCGTCACGCTGTCGCGCGCG
>JAXMHQ010000057.1:0-13345 GCA_046346665.1 Verrucomicrobiota bacterium | reverse complement strand
CCGGTAACCGCGCGCAGTGCATCGACGACCTGGAAAATGAATTCACGCGGCGCGGCGAGGCCGGTGCCGATGGCGGTGCCGCCGAGGCTGACGACGCGGAGTCGTTCCTCGCACTTGTAAATGCGCCAGCGATCACGGTTGAGGGCCTCCGCGTAGGCGCCCATTTCGCGGCCGAGCGTGGTGAGAACGGCGTCCTGCAATTGAGTGCGGCCGACCTTGACCACGTGGGCGAAGCGTTTTTCGGCGTCCTGGAACGCTTCCTGGAGTGCGACGACCCGGGTTTCCAGCAACTTCAGCGACCGGATGGCGGCCAGCCGGAGCGCGGTGGGGTAGGTGTCGTTGGTCGACTGGTGGAGGTTGAGATCGTCGAGGGGCGACACCTGGTCGCCGGCGGCGTGGGCGAGTCCGAGCAATTCGAGGGCGCGGTTGGCGAGCACCTCGTTGACGTTCATGTTGGTGCTCGTGCCGGCGCCGCCCTGGAGCGCGTCCACGACGATGTGCGGCGCCAGTTCGCCGCTGTCGAGCTCGGCGCAGGCGCGTTCGATCGCGTCGGCCTTCGCGGAATTATCGGCCCAGGCGCCGAGGCTGCGGTTGGTTTTGGCACAGGCGAGTTTGACGGCGCCGTACGCGCGGGCGAGGGCGGGGGAAACCGGGCGGCGCGCGAGCGGAAAATTCTCGAGCGCCCGTTCGGTGTGGATGCCGTGCAACGCTTCCGCCGGCACGGTTCGTTCCCCGAGGGAATCGTGTTCGATGCGGAAGGCTGCGTTCATTGGTTAGAGCCTCCTTACGTCGGCTCCTACATTGTTAGACGAACACGTCGCGTTCGTTGTTGCGGACGCGGCGGACCAGTTCGCGCGCGGTGGCGCCGACTTCGCCGGTCATGGTTTCCGTTTCGCGATTGACGAGGGCGTCGCCGATCTTCCTGGTTTCCGGGCTGGCGTAGCCCATGAGATATTCCATGCAGCTCGACAGCGCGTTCGGGCTGCAGTGCTGCTTGATCAATCCGGGCTTCGCCAGGTCCATGAAATCCGCCCCCGTCCGGCCGAGCCGGTAGCAGGCGGTGCAGAACGACGGTGTGTAACCGAGCGACGCGACGTCGCGGACGACTTCGTCGAGCGTGCGGTGGTCGCCGAGCTGGAATTGTTCCGCGTTGCTGCCATCGGCACTGTCGCCGTAGCCGCCGGGATTGCAGCGGCTGCCGGCCGAGATCTGGGAAACCCCGAGGGCGAACGTGGCCCGGCGGGTGTCGGCGTTCTCGCGGGTCGACATGATGATGCCGGTGTAGGGCACGGCGAGGCGCAGGATGGCGACGATCTTCTTGAAAGCGGCGTCCGACACCGGGTGGGGCGGGCGGAAGGCGATATCCGATCCGACGGCCGGTTCCATCCGGGGGACGCTGATGGTGTGGGGGCCGACGCCGAAGGTTTTTTCGAGGTGCTGGATGTGCTGCTGCATGGCGAGCATCTCGAATTTCCAGTCGTAGAGCCCGAACAACACCCCGATGCCGACGTCGTCGATGCCGGCTTCCATGGCGCGGTCGAGGGCGGTGACGCGCCAGTCGAAGTTGCGTTTAGCGCCGGCGACGTGGACGGCGGCGTAGGTGGCGCGGTGATAGGTTTCCTGGAACAACTGGTAGGTGCCGATGCCGGCTTCCTTGAGTTGTTTGAACTGGTCGACCGTGAGCGGGGCGATGTTGACGTTGGCGCGCCGGATTTCGCCGCGGCCGCTTTTGGTGGCGTAGATGGTTTCGATCGACTTGAGGATGTAATTGAATCCCTCGGCCGGGTAGGATTCGCCGGCGACGAGCAGGAGGCGTTTATGGCCCTGGTCGATGAGGACTTTGACTTCCTCGGCGATTTCGGCCTGGGTGAGGACGCGTCGGGCGAGGGTTTTGTTCTGGGCGCGGAACGCGCAGTAGAGGCATTCGTTCCGGCAGAGGTTGGAGATGTAGAGCGGGGCGAACAGCACGAGGCGGTTGCCGTAGATCTCGTCCTTGACGAACCGCGCCGCCTCGAAGAGTTCCTCCTGGAGGGCGGGGTCGGTGGTTTCCATGAGCACGGCGACCTCGTCCGCGTTGAGGCCTTCCAGCAGGCGCGCCTTGGCCAGGACCTCGCGGACGCGGGCGGGACCGGAGCCGCGTGCGCGCTCGAGGGTTTGGGCAATGGCTTGTTCGTCGATGAACGTGGCCGGCCGGTCGCAACGGGTGAGGGTGCTCATAATCAATTCTCCGGAGTTTTGTATTGGGAGGGACAAGCTATGCGAGTCCCATTGCTGTCTTTAGAGGGTGTTGGGGACTCGCAGTAGCTCGTCCCTCCCGGCTGTGTTGGGGACTCGCTCGTCCCTCCCGGGTGTGTCACGGCGGCGCGCAATTGCGCGGCGGTGCAATGGTGAATCAGTTTGCCATCCACGCTGACCGTGGGGCCGTGCTCGCATTTTTCGAAGCAGAACGACGCGCTGACGTCGACCTGCTGGCCGAGGCGTTTCTCCTCGATGTCTTCCAGCAATCCATGCAGGAGGCTTTGCGAACCCTTGATGAAACAATTCGTGCCGACGCAGACGTTCACCTTGACCGGGCGCTCGCCGGGGCCGTCCCCGAGCTGGATTTCATCCACCGTGCGCCGCCGGTTCTGGTAATGCGTGTGCAGGAGATCGTGGGCCCTGTGGCCGCCGATCTCGCCCAGGTGCTTCTGGTAAAGCTCGGTCAGGTAATGATTCTCCTGCGGCTTGTGCAGCTCCATGTTCTTGTCCGCGTCGTAAAGGCCCTGCGTGCGCAGGCGCCGGATGTCGACGTCGCAAGAAACCGGCTGGCCGGCGCCGCCGATGCAGCCGCCGGGGCAGGCCATGATCTCAATCAGGTCGAGGTCGGATTCGCCGTTGCGGACTTTTTCCGCGAGGGCGGCGGCGTTCTTGAGGCCGTGAACGATCGCGAGCTTGAGCGTGATGTCGCCGACCGGGACGTCGGCGTAGCGGACGCCCGAGTCGCCGCGGACGACATGGAAATCGGGGCTGTCGAGTTTCTTGCCCGTGACCTTTTCGGCCGCGTAGCGGAGGACGGCTTCCATGACGCCGCCGGAATTTCCGAAGATGACGCCCGCGCCGGTTTTGAAGCCCATGGGCATGTCGTATGATTCCGGCTGCAACTGGGTGAAGCGGAGGCCGGCTTCCTCGATCATGCGGATCAATTCCTGCGTCGTGAGGACGTGGTCGACATCGGGGTTGCCGTTGACGGTGAACTCGGGGCGTTTCGCCTCGAATTTCTTGGCGGTGCAGGGCATGACGCTGACCATGACCAGGTTTTCGCGGGCGACGCCGAGTTCGGCGGGCAGCAGGTCCTTGGCGAGCGAACCGAACATCTGCTGCGGCGATTTGCAGGTGGACAGGTGCGGGAGAATTTCGGGGAAATATTGTTCCGCGAACTTGACCCAGCCCGGGCAGCAGCTTGTGAACAGCGGGAGTTTCTTGCCTTTTTCCTTCCGCTTCAGGAACTCGTTCGCTTCCTCGAGAATGGTGAGGTCGGCGCTGTAAGCCGTGTCGTAAACGCGGTGGAATCCGAGCCGCTTGAGCGCCGCGACCATGCGTCCGCTGACCGCCTGGCCGGCGGGCAAACCGAACGCGTCGCCGATGGCCACGCGGACGGCCGGGGCGACCTGGACAACGACGGTCTTGGTTTTATCGTGGAGCGCCTTCCAGACTTCGTCGATTTCGGTGCGCGGGGTGAGGGCGCCGGTGGGGCAGACGGCGGCGCACTGGCCGCAATTGATGCATTCGCCTTCGCCGAGGCCCTTGCCGAACGCGGGCAGGACGGCCGAATCATGGCCGCGATAGGCGAAGTCGATCGCGCCCACTCCCTGGATTTCCGAGCAGAACCGGACGCAATCGCCGCAGAGCACGCACTTGTTCGAGTCGCGCACGAGCGACAGCGAGGTGCGGTCGGGTTCCTCGGGTTCGAGCACGCGGTGGAAGCGGACCTTTTGGACGCCGAGTTTGCGGGCGATGTCCTGGAGCCGGCAGGCGTTGCTCTTGGGGCAGGTCGGGCATTCCTGGTCGTGGTTGGCGAGCAGGAGTTCGATGGCGATGCGCCGGATTTCGCGGATTTCCTCGGTCTGGGTGCGCACCTGGAGCCCGGCCTCGGGCGGGGTGGAGCACGCGCCCTGGATGCCGCGGCCCTGGATGTCCACCAGGCAAAGCCGGCAGGCGCCGTAGACGCTCAGGTCCGAGTGATAACAGAACGTCGGCAGGTCGATGCCCGCCTTGCGAATCAGTTCGAGCAGGTTCCGTTCGCCGTTGATCGCGACCGTGAGGCCGTCGATCGTCAGGGTTTTGGCTGCGACAGTTGTATTCATGGATGCAGTGGCCACGGGAAATCAGACTCCGACAACGGCGTCGAATTTGCAGGTATCCGCGCAGACGCCGCATTTGATGCACGATTCCTGGTTGATGACATGGGGTTGTTTCTTCTCGCCGGTGATGGCGTGAACGGGGCATTTGCGGGCGCACGCGGTGCAGCCCTTGCATTTCTCCGCGTCAATGCTCGGCTTCGCGAGCGCCTTGCACTGGCCGGTGGGGCAATGCTTGTGGAACACGTGCGCGTCGTATTCGTGCCGGAAATAGCGCAGGGTCGACAGCACCGGGTTCGGCGCCGTCTTGCCGAGGCCGCACAGCGAACCTTTCTGAACGGCGACGGCGAGCCGCTCGAGCAGCGGCAGCGTGTCCTTTGTGGCGCGGCCCTCGATGATGTCGTCCAGCATGCCGAGCATCTGCTTCGTGCCTTCGCGGCAGAGAACGCATTTGCCGCAGCTCTCGCGCTGGGTGAAATCCATGAAAAACCTGGCGATGCTGACCATGCAGGTTTTCTGGTTCATCGCGACGAGGCCGCCGGAACCGACCATGGCGCCGGCGCCGCGCAGCGAATCGTAATCGAGCGGCAGGTCGAGGTGTTCCTCGGTGAGACAGCCGCCCGACGGGCCGCCGATCTGGACGGCTTTGAATCCGTTTTTATTGATCTTGCCGCGGCGATCCGTGATGCCGCCGCCGATTTCGAGCACGACTTCGCGGAGCGTGGTGCCGAAGGGCACTTCGATGAGGCCGGTGTTGGCGACGTGGCCGGTGAGGGCAAACGTCTTGGTGCCGGGCGACGCGGCGGTGCCTAGTTTGCGGAACGTGTCGCCGCCCTGGTTGATAATGCGGACCACGTGGGCCAGGGTTTCGACGTTATTGATGATCGTCGGCTTGCCCCAAAGACCGCTCTGGGCCGGGAACGGCGGCTTCGGACGCGGCATGCCGCGCAATCCTTCGATCGACGCGATCATTGCGGTTTCCTCGCCGCAGACAAACGCGCCCGCGCCTTCCATCACTTCGCAGCGCATCGAAAGGCCGGATCCAAACACGTTGTCGCCGAGATAACCGCGGGCGGTGGCGTCGTCGACGGCGCGGCGCATGCGCTTGACCGCGAGCGGGTATTCGGTGCGGACGTAAATGAACGTTTCATCGGCGCCGATGGCGCGCGCGGCGATCATGAGTCCTTCCAGCACGCTGTGAGGGTTGCCTTCCATCACGCTGCGGTTCATGAACGCGCCGGGATCGCCCTCGTCGGCGTTGCAGATGACGTATTTCTTGGGGCCGGGCTGGACGCGGGCGGCCTCCCATTTGCGGCCGGTGGGGAACCCGCCGCCGCCGCGGCCGCGCAGGCCGGACTTGGTGATCTCCTGGCAGATTTGTTCCTGGGACATGTCGAGGAACGCCTTGCGCGCGGCGGCATAACCGCCGTGATGCACATATTCGTCAAGGCATTCGGGATCGATCGTGCCGCAGTTGCTCAGCACGTAGCGCTGCTGCCGCTGGTAAAAGGGAATCGTCTCCGTTCCGAGGCAGGGCCTTTTCGTGGCGGGATCGGTGTAGAGCAGCCGTTCGATGGCCTGTCCGCCCTGCAGCGTGGTTTTTACGATGTCGGCGACGTCGTCAAGCTTGACCTTGGTGTAAAGAATGTTTTCGGGCAGCACCGTGACGAGCGGGCCCATCTGGCAGAAACCCTGGCAGCCGCTCTGGTTCAGGCGCAGGTCGTGCCCGTTTTTCTCGGCTTGAAACTCGAGTGTGACCGAGAGGCCGGCGGCCTTGATCTGGTCGGCGAACGCCTGGAACACGTTGTAGGCGCCGTTGGCGACGCAGCCGGTGCCGGCGCAGACGACGACGCGCCGGAGAACGGAATGGCCGTTGGCGGCGGCGGGGGTGTTAATTGGATTGGTGCGCGCACTCATTTTCGGTTTCCTTCGCAATAACTTCTTCAATCACTTTCACCGCGCTGGCGGGGGTCATCTGGCCGTAGACCCGTTCATCGACGACGACGACCGGGGCCAGTCCGCACGCGCCCAGGCAGGCGACGGTTTCCACCGTGAACAACAGGTCGGACGTCGTGGTTTGCTTCGGGCCGAGCCCGAGCCGCTTGCGGATGGCGTCGAGGATCGGGATGGAATCCTTGACGTGGCAGGCGGTGCCGTCGCAGAGGCGGACCAGGTGTTTGCCCTTGGGTTCAATCGCGAAATGGGAATAGAACGTGGCGACGCCGAACACGCGGGCCGGGGCGACGTCAAGGGCGGTGGCGACGTAGTTGAGGACCTCGCGGGGCAGGTAGCGGTATTCGTGCTGGACGGCCTGGAGGATCGGGACGAGCCGGGCCGGGTTGCGGCCGTGCTCCTCCAGGATTGTGAAAACTTTCACAAACTTTCGCCCGTTGGTATCGGGCTTTTCTTGGACACGCATTCGAGTGAGTTCCTTTCGAGGGGTTGTTAATTGGAGCGCGCCGCGCTGGCGGCGCGCCGGACGATCAAATCGGTCTTCGCAGCCACCGGGTCGGCCTTGATGGCCTCGGCATGGAGTGCCTTGAAGAGTTTTTGGGAGAGGGACGCGAGCGAGCAGTAGAGGTCTTCGTTGTGAACGATCACGTTCTCGGGGACGCGCAGGCGGACAGGGGCGAAGTTCCAGATGGCCCGGATGCCGCCGCGGACCATGAGGTCGGCCACCGCCTGGGCGCCTGCGGCGGGGACGGTGATGATGCCGATCAGCACGTGCATGCGCACCGCTAGGTTGGGAAGCTTCTCGAGGGGCAGGACGTGTTTGCCGTGTATCTTGCCGCCGGCCTTGGACTTATCGACGTCGAAGGCAGCCACGATCCGGAGTCCGTACTGCTCGAATTTGTCGTAGCCCAGCAGGGCGGATCCCATGCTGCCGGCGCCGACCAGGAAGGCTTCATTGACGTTTTTCCAGCCCAGGAAATGTTCTAGTCCCTCGAGCAGGCTGGCGACGGCGTAGCCGATGCGGGGGCGGCCGACGATGCCGACCGCTTCGAGATCCTTGCGGACCTGGGTGGGGTCGGAATCCAGGGCGGCGCCGATGTCGGTGCAGGAAACGTATTCGCGCCCGGACTCCTGCCAGTCTTTGAGGAACCGGTGATAGAGGGGAAGCCGGCGCAGGCTGGGCTCGGGGACCGTCTTGAACGTCACCGGCTCCGGCAGGGGCGCATGGGCTGAATCGCTCATATCGAGAATCTTTTATCGAGAAATCTATATCAATAAATCTTTCTCTATTTAAATCCCACCGCGCCCGGTGTCAATCCCGTCCGTTCATTTCCTGAAAGGTATAAGGCGGGATTTAGTTGTAATAAGGAGAAGTCACCGTGCGGAAAGGTTGAAATCCATAATTTGAAATTTGAAATCTCAAATCTCAAATCTCCCCGGCATGCGACCGCAGGCTTGCGGCTACAGGTAGAGGGGATCCCGGGAGCGCGGGCGGGATTTGAAGGCGCGGGCGGGGTGGGTTTGGGTGGCGGGCGATTCGGCCAGCAGCCGGCCGTAATCCTGGAGGACGAGGGTGGTGATGGCGGGGCAGAGGTAGCAATGTCCGGCGAGGACGGCTTTGATGGCGGCGGTGAGTTGTTCGGGGGCGTTGTCCTTGAGGACGTAGCCGCAGGCGCCGGCGCGAAGGGCACGTTGGACGAGGTCGATTTCCGCGGCGCCGGACAGCATCAGCACGCGGGTGGCGGGGCGTTCGGCGAGCAGGCGGCGGGTGATCTCGATGCCGTCCTGGCCCGGCATGTGGATGTCCATGAACACGAGGTCGGGGAGCGATTCGCGGGCGGCGGCGATGGCGGCGTCGGCATCTGTGGCTTCGCCGACGACGCGGAGGCCGGGGTGTTGTTCGATGATGAGACGCAGGCCGTGGCGCACGATGCGCTGGTCGTCGACGAGGAGGACGCGGGTGCTCATGATTTTTTGTCCAGGCATTCGCGGACGGTTTTGGCGAGCAGCTCGGGCGAGCAGGGCTTGGTAAGGAACGCCATGTCGCCCGGGATGGATTTTCGTTCGTCGTTCAGCTCGGTGCTGTAGCCGGAGGACAGGATGATTTTGATATCCGGGTTTTGGGCGCGGAGCTGGCCGGCGAGGTCGAGCCCACTGAGGCCCTCGGGCATGACCATGTCGGTGTAGAGCAGGCTGACGGGTTCGGGCGATTGCTTCCAGAGCTGGAGGGCTTCGACGCCGTTGGCGGCTTCGATGACGCGGTAGCCTTTTTGTCGAAGGACCATGGCGATGAGGCGGCGGACGCCGATTTCGTCCTCGACGACGAGGATGGTTTCATGTCCTCCGGACTGGACGGGGGCGGGCGTAGGCGGCAGGGGTTGGGCCTGGGTTTTCTGGGTTGCGGGCAGGTAGATCCAGAACGTGCTGCCTTCGTCGACGGCGCTTTGGACCTGGATCCAGCCCTTGTGTTGTTTGACGATTCCGAAAACGGTGGCGAGTCCGAGCCCGGTGCCCTTGCCGGCGGGCTTCGTGGTGAAGAACGGCTCAAAGATCCGGCCCAGCGTGGCCGCGTCCATGCCCGACCCCGTGTCGCTGACGCTGAGACGGACGAAGGTGCCGGCGCGGGCGTCGCGGTTTTTGGCGGCATCGGCGGCGGTGATTTCGACGAGCTTGGTGGCGATGACGAGTCGGCCGCCGCGCGGCATGGCGTCGCGGGCATTGATGCAAAGGTTCATGACCACCTGCTCGATCATGCCTTTGTCGGCGTTGATGAGCGGAGACGGATGCGGCGTCTGCAGGCGTATCTCGATGTTTTCGCCGAGCAGTCGCGAGAGCATCTTGGTCATGTCCTCGAGCAGTTCGTTCAGTTCGATCGGCTGCACCTGCATGAGTTCGCGGCGGCTGAAGAGAAGGAGCTGGCGGGTGAGATTGGCGGCGCGCTTGACGCCCTTCTCGAGTTCCTGGAGAGATTCGATCATTTCGCCCGGCAGCCGGAAATCGCTCCGGAGCAGGCCGAGGTGCATGAGGGTGGCGGCGAGAATGTTGTTGAAATCGTGGGCGATCCCGCCCGCGAGCTGGCCGACGGCCTCCATTTTCTGGGCTTGCCGGAGCTGTTCCTCCAGCCGCGTGGTCTCGGTGATGTCGCGGCCGTTGAGGATGAGGTAACCTTCACCGCCGGGTTCTTCGACGCTGCGCCCGATGCATTCGACGAGGCGCCAGTCGCCGCCGTGGGTTTTCATTCGGAATTCCAGGGTTTGAGGAATTCCCGCGGTGCGAATCATGGTTTGAATCGCACCCTCCGCCTTCCTGACGTCGTCGGGATGCAGCAAATCGAACAGGCTTTGGCCGGTCATGTCCTCGGGTGCAGTGTCGAGAATCCGGCGGGAGGAGGGGCTTTGAAAACGAATGGTCCCTTTGGGGTTCACGACGGTGATCAGGTCCGAGGCATTTTCGATGAGCGATCGGAGATGCTGTTCCTGGCGGAGATCGAGTTCGGCCTGCCGCGCGCGGAAAACGGTGTCCTCCTGCCATCGAACGGGCACCTGGCGCTTCCGCTGGCGCGGCGCGGGACGGGCATGGGTTTCGCGGGTGCCGGGGCGCGCATTGCGCCCGATCATTTCCGGCAGGACGGATAGATTCTCCTTCACGACATAACCCAGCGCGCCGGCTTCCTCGGCCGCGCGCCGCAAATCGGGCTGATCGTAACTGCTGACGATGACGATCTGGGCGTCGGGATGCGCCTGTCGAATCATGCGCGCCGCAGTGAACGAACACATGCCCGGCATCCGGATGTCCATCGTGACGAAATCCGGCTTGAACTCCGGCGCGACCCGCACCGCTTCATCGCCGGAGGAACATTCGCAAAGGGCATCGCCCGGTTTGGAAGCGAGCTGACGGATCATGTCCCGCACCCCGGCGTGATCATCCACAATCATTAGTTTCATAGTCGCTCGAAATCCCGTTGACACTCATAGAATCGGACAAAAGACGCGGAAAAGAAATTGTTGTCGGGCACTATTTAAGAGTACGTGGGTGAGCGTATTTTAGTACGTGAGAGTGCGTACGTAGGGAAAGGGGGATTGGAGTGATGGAGTGGTGGAGTGGTGCAGGCTCGTAATCGTCCTCGTCGTCGTCCTCGTGCCCGGCTTCTGTGTGCGGAATTGGTGGATTCATGGATTTTTGGCTTAATGCAAAGACCTCCGCGCGGAGTCCCTCCAATTCCAATAATCCATGAATCCAAAAATCCATTAATCCGCAAAGTCGAGGACGAGGACGACGACGAGGACGAGGACGAGGACGAGCCGTCAGGAAAGATTTCCGATTTGGGCGGCGAGATCTTCGATGATCCAATTGGGGCGGGTGGCCTGGAGGCGGTCGGCGGCGGCGCCGTGGGACCAGACGCCGAGGGCGATCGTTTCCGTTGGGTCCTTCTGAAGTTCCGGTTGTGCGAGCAATCCGCCGATGTAACCGGCGAGCAGGTCGCCCGCGCCGCCCTGGGCTAAAAAGGAATTTCCCGAGGAATTCACCCGAACGCCGCCCTCCGCGCGGCCGATCAGGGTCTGGTGGCCCTTGAGAACGACATGGCATCCGCCGAACCGGCGGGAGAGCGAGCGCAGGGCCTGGAGGCGGTCCGACTGGACCGCGGCAGCGGTGGTGCCTAACAATTTTCCAGCTTCACCCGGGTGCGGGGTGATGACGCGGATGGCGTCCGGGTGGGTTTCACCCAGCCATTCCAGCGCGGAAGCGTCGGCGAGCATGGGGCCGGGAAACGTTTTCCAGAGGCCGGCGACGACCGCACGGGTTTCGGCGGAGATTTCGGGTCCGGCGAGTCCGGGTCCGGCGACGAGCGCCGTGTAGGGGGCCGGGTTGAAAGTGGCGGGGTGCCAGGGATGGACCATGGCGGCCTGGAGCTGGGCGGCGGCCGGTGGCCAGGCGGGTTCGGTGGGCAGCAGCGTGACCAGTCCCGGCCGGGCGCGCTGCGCGCCGCGCGCGGCGAGCACGCCGGCCCCGTGAAATCCGCGGCTGCCCGCGATGAGTGCCACATGACCGAATGTGCCCTTGTGGCTGGCCACGCGGCGGGGGGGAGGCCAGCCGGCGAAATCGGACGCGGTGATCCATTCCAGTTCGGACTCAATCGGGCAGGGGATCAGCCCGACATCCTCCGCAACTTCGAGGCGTCCGACGTATTCGACGGCGGCGGCGGACAGCAGGCCGGATTTGGGCGCGCCGACGGCCAGGGTGGCGGCCGCCCGGATGGCGGCGCCGCGCGGCCGGCCGGTGTCGGCATCCAGGCCCGAAGGGACATCGACGGAAAGAACGCACGACCCGGATTCGTTGATCCGTTCGATGAAGCGGATCCAGGCATCGGACAGGGGGCGGTCGAGACCGATGCCGAACAATCCATCCACAATGAGTGTCGGGTTGGAGGCGAGCAGGGATTCCAGTTCGGAGAAATCGGATTCGGGATCGCGGACGTCGAGCAGGTCGAGGTTGCGGTCGTTGAAATGTTCGAGGCTGGCGCGGGCATCGGCGCCGTTGTTGCCTTTGCCGACGAGCAGAACGACGAGGTCGCCCGGGCGTGTGAGGCGGGTGGCGGTTTGGGCGACGGCTTCGCCGACGCGCTGGATGACATCTTCCGGAGAACGGCGCGCGTTCCAGGAATCCTGTTCCCATTGACGCATCTGGGCCACGGTGAGCACGGGCAGCGGCATGGGAGCCAGACTAAGAGTGCGGAGGGGTGATGGCAAGGGCGCGAAGCAGTCGATAGAATCCAGAATTCAGAATCCAGGAGCCAGAAGGTATCGCGCGATGGCGGCGACGGCTCCGAAGGAATTTCTGCATTCATCATTCTGCCTTCTGCCTTTGCCCCTGGCGGTCGACGGTCGACGCTCGACTCTCGACGGGATTTCGTTCAGTTTCCACGGCGTGCAAATGCCCAATCCTGAAGAGATCCGGACCGCGGTTCAAACGGCGCTGGCGGAGGATGTGGGGAGTGGGGACGCGACGACTCTGGCGACGGTGCCGGAGGGGGCGCAGCTATGCGCGGTGATGCGGGCGCGCGAGGCGCTGGTGCCGGCGGGGTTGGGGCTGGCGGAGGCTGCATTTCGGGAGTTATCCGGCGCGGTGAAAATTGAGATGTGCACGCGGGACGGCGGTTTGGCCCAGGCGGGGCAGGTGTTGCTGCGAGTTTCCGGCCCGGCCCGGCCGATCCTGACGGCCGAACGTGTGGCGTTGAATTTTGTTCAGCGCCTTTCCGGTGTGGCTACCTTGACGCGGCGGTTTGTGGAGGCGGTGGCGGGGACAAGGGCGCGGATCCTGGACACCCGCAAGACGACGCCGGGCTGGCGGAAGCTGGAGAAATACGCGGTGGCCTGCGGCGGCGGGCAGAATCATCGGTTCGGATTGTTCGACATGGTTTTGATCAAGGACAACCATCTCGCGGCTTTGCGCGGCGAATTGCCGAACCCGGTGGCGGCGGCGGTGACGCGCGCGCGGCGGCAGTATCCGTCGCTGAAGGTTGAAGTGGAAGCCGACACGCTGGACCAGGTCCGGCAGGCGCTGGAGGCGGGGGCGGATTTGGTTCTCCTGGACAACATGACGCTCGATCAGCTTCGCGAGGCGGTGCGGTTGTGTGCGGGCCGGGCGCAGACCGAGGCGAGCGGCGGCGTGAACCTGTCGACCGTTCGCGGCATCGCGGAGACGGGCGTGGATTTCATCAGTGTCGGGGCGCTGACGCATTCGGCGCCGGCGGTGGATATTGGATTGGACTTTGTGAACGAATGAAGAAGGAAGAATGCAGAATGCAGAAACTTCGCCCGGCTGCGCGGACGGGCGCGGATCCATTTTCTGCATTCTTCATTCTGCCTTCTGCCTTTAAGAATGACCATTGACGCGCGCATTTTGACGGCTTTGCGGGGCGCCGGCGAGGGGTCGGTGTCGGGGGCGGATTTGTCGCAGGCGCTCGGGATCAGCCGGGCCGCCATCTGGGCGCGCATCGAGGAATTGCGGGGCGTGGGATTCGACATTGAGGCGAGCCCGCATCGTGGCTACCGGCT
>JAXMHQ010000056.1:0-13883 GCA_046346665.1 Verrucomicrobiota bacterium | reverse complement strand
ACCTCAACATTGTAGGAGACGACGTTAGGAGTCTCTAACCAGACAGTGATTTCCCGGATGGCTCCGGTCCCAGGGGCAACGTCAGAGTCTCGTGACCTCGACTTCTACCACCAAATAGGTAGGAGACGACGTTAGGAGTCTCTATCTAAATTCCGCTTGCCTCGTCCAGAAGAAGGTCCAACATCACCGACCAGGAGCCGGGACATGAGTGACTTGGGGAACATAGCCGATCAGAACGGGAAGCTGCGCGATCCGTTGAACCGCCCGTTCTATTTGCCGCGACTTCCGCGGGAATACTATCAGGGCGATTCTGTGGTCCTGTGGACTCTCACCATGTTCGACAGGGCCCGGGGCTGGCTTACGCCGAATTTTCACGAGCGCTTTCGCGAACTCCTCCTGCACAGTGCAGCACGTGAAGGTCTGCTCTGCCCGGTCTACTGCCTCATGCCGGACCACATCCATTTGGTTTGGATGGGACTGAGGTTGAAATCCGATCAACTCAATGCCATGGCGTTTCTGAGAACTCATTTGAAACCCGAACTTCTGCCCGCGAAATTCCAAAAACAACCGCACGACCGGGTTCTGCGGGAAGAACAAAGGAAACGCAACGCGTTCACCTCGGCATGCTTCTACGTGGCCTCAAATCCTGTCCGGGCAGGGCTGGCTGGGGAATGCCACGATTGGCCGTTCACAGGGTTTGTCCTGCCGGGCTATCCGAGAGTGACTTCCGGCAGTGAGTTCTGGCCCTGGTTCTGGAAGATTTACGAGGAACAGCGCGATGCAGATGCGGGTTCAATAATCCGCCCACCCATGGCATGACCAATCAATCGGAGTCTCGTGACCTCGACTCCTACCTCAATATTGTAGGAGACGACATAAGGAGTCTCTAACCAGACAGTGAATTCCCGGATGGCTCCGGTCCCAGGCGCAACGTCAGAGTCTCGTGACCTCGACTTCTACCTCAACATTGTAGGAGACGACGTAAGGAGTCTCCAACTAAACAGTAAATTCCCGGATGGCTCTGGTCCCAGGCGCAACGTCAGAGTCTCGTGACCTCGACTCCTACCTCAACATTGTAGGAGACGACGTAAGGAGTCTCCAACTAAACAGTGAATTCCCGGATGGATCTGGTCCCAGGGGTAACGTCAGAGTCTCGTGACCTCGACTCCTACGAGTGGGATTTACGCCTCTGCCGGACTTTGAGTTCCGCCACCGCGTAGGCCAGGCTGGCTTCCACCATCGCGACTTCCTCGTCGTCGATCTTCTCCGCCAGGCGCGCCTCGGCACGCTTGCGGGCTTCCTCCACCTTCGCTTCGTCGATGTCGTCCGCCTTGATGGCCATGTCGGCCAGGACGGCGACGTGGTCGCCCGCGATTTCAACGAAGCCTTCGCCGACGGCCAGGAAAATCTCCTCGCCGCCCTTGCGCGCGACCAGTTCCCCGGCGGTGATCTGGGTCATGATCGGCACGTGCCCGGGGAAGATGCCCATTTCGCCCTCGGCCCCGGGCAGCGTGACCATCTCCACGTCCTCGGAATAAATCTTTCCTTCGGGCGTGACGATTTCGAGTTTAAGCGTGTTGGCCATGATACCTGGACGGCGCGGCTTACTTCTTCGCCTCGGCGGTCTCGTGGATTTCCTCGATGCCGCCCTTCATGTAGAAATTCACCTCGGGCACGTCGTCATGTTTGCCTTCGAGGATTTCCTTGAAGCCGCGGACGGTTTCCGCCACGGGCACCTGCTTGCCTTCGCGGCCGGTGAACACCGCCGCCACCGAGAACGGCTGGCTGAGGAAACGCTGGATCTTGCGCGCGCGAAACACCGTCAAACGATCGTCCGGCGACAACTCGTCCATACCCAGGATCGCGATGATGTCCTGCAAATCCTTGTAGCGCTGGAGCACCTTCTGGACGCCGCGGGCGACTTCGTAATGTTCCTGGCCGACGATGTCGGGCGCCAGGGCGCGGGAGTTGGACGCGAGCGGGTCGACGGCGGGGTAAATGCCAAGTTCGGCGATGGAACGCTCCAGCACGATGGTCGCGTCCAAATGCGCGAACGTCGTCGCGGGCGCCGGGTCGGTCAGGTCGTCCGCCGGCACATACACGGCCTGGAACGAGGTGATCGAACCTTTCTTGGTCGACGTGATGCGTTCCTGGAGATCGCCCATTTCGGCCGCCAGCGTGGGCTGGTAACCGACGGCGCTCGGCGTGCGGCCCAGGAGCGCGGACACCTCGGAACCCGCCTGCGAGAAACGGAACACATTGTCGACGAACAGGAGCACGTCCTGGTTCTTCTCGTCGCGGAAATACTCGGTCACTGCCAGGGCGGACAGCGCCACGCGGAGACGCGCGCCGGGGGGTTCGTTCATCTGGCCGTAGACCAGCCCGATCTTCGAACCGGGCGCGATGATCGGCATGCCGTTTTCGCCGCGCTTCGGATGGCCCTTTTCATCCTTCACGGTCTTGATGACATCGGCTTCGATCATTTCGTTGTAGAGATCGTTGCCTTCGCGGGTGCGTTCGCCGACGCCGGCGAACATCGAAATGCCGCCGTGGAGCTTGGCGATGTTGTTGATCAGCTCCATGATGACGACGGTCTTGCCGACGCCGGCGCCGCCGAACGCGCCGACCTTGCCGCCTTTGAGGAAGGGACAGATCAAATCGATGACCTTGATGCCGGTGACCAGCACTTCGGGGCTGGTGGATTGTTCCACGAGCGCGGGCGCGGGGCGATGGATCGGGCAGGTCGTGTCGGCCTTCACCGGGCCCTGTTCGTCCACGGCGTCGCCGGTGACGTTGAACACGCGGCCCATGACGCCTTCGCCCACGGGCATGCTGATGGGCGCGCCGGTGTCCAGGACTTCCATGCCGCGCTTGAGGCCTTCGGTGGAACTCATGGCGACCGACCGGACCCAGTTGTCGCCGAGATGCTGCTGCGCCTCGAGCGTGAGCTTGGTCTTCGTCTGCGAGCCGGGCGGGGTGAATTCCAGCGTCAACGCGCTGTAAATGGCCGGCAGCTTGTCGGCGAACTCGATGTCCACGACCGGGCCGATGATTTGAACGATTTTGCCTTTGTTCATGGTTGGCATTTGAGATTTAAAATTTGAGATTTGAGATGCGTGATCAGCCGAGCGCCATCTGGGCGGTGGTGATTTCGAGCAATTCCTTCGTGATGTTCGCCTGGCGCAGCTTGTTGTATTCGAGCGTCAGGTCCTTGATGAGCTGCTTCGCGTTGTCGGTGGCGTTCTTCATCGCGACCATCCGGGCGCTGTGCTCCGACGCCTTGGCTTCGAGCAGCACCTGGTAAACGATGAAATTCACAAAGTGCGGCAGCACCGCGCCCAGGACCCGGGCCGGGTCGGGTTCGAACTGGTGCTCAAGGCCGTCGCGGTCGTTGATCTCTTCGCCGGGTTCAAGCCCGGTCTTGCCGGGCTCGTTGATCAACACCTGCAATTCCCCGATCGGCAGCAGCCGGCGCACTTCCACCCTCTGCGTGAGCGTGTTGATGAACCGCGTGTAAATGATGTCCACCGCGTCCACCTCGCCGCTCAGGTACATCTCCTGCAGCTTTTTCGAAATGGCGCGCGCCTCGGAAAACAGCGGCGCGTCCCGGTAGGTGAACTCGGCCACCAGGCTCCGGCGCGTGCGCGCCAGGAACTGCGCCGCCTTGCGCCCCGCCGCCACAAACAACGTCGTGCCCGGGTCGAACTTGACCGCTTCGCGGCCCAGGTTCGAGTTCAAGGCGCCGCACAATCCCTTGTCCGTGCTCACCTGCAGCACCGCCTGCTTCCGCACCGGCCGCTTCTCCATCAGCGGATGCGTCAGGTCCGGCGTGTCCTTGAACACGCTCGTCAGCACCTGGTTCATCAGGACGGCATACGGCCGCCCCGCCAGCGCCGCGAGCTGCGCCTTGCGCATCTTCGACGACGCCACCATCTGCATGGCCTTCGTGATCTGCGCCGTGTTCTTGACCGACCGGATCCGGCGTCGGATGTCGCGTGTGCTGGGCATGGCTTGACCGGTGTCGTTTTCGGGTTAGGACGCCTTCGCCGCCGCCTTCGGCCGGGACGCGTCGAACGACTGCTTGAATTCCGTCACCGCCGCCTTCAAATCGGCCGCGATCGGATCCGTCACCGCCTTCTCCGCGCGAATCCGGTTCAGCAACTCCGCTTTGCGCGTCGTCAGGAATTCGGTGAGCTTTTCCTGGAATTCCTTGATCTGGTCCACCGCCACCGTGTCGGCGAAATTGTTCTGAACCGCCCAGAGAATCGCCACCTGGATTTCGACCGGGACCGGGTTGTACTGGGGCTGCTTGAAAATTTCGACGATGCGCTTGCCGCGCTCCAGCATGGCCTGCGTCTTCGCGTCGAGATCGGACCCGAACTGCGCGAACGCCGCCAGCTCCCGGAACTGGGCGAGATCGCCCTTGATGCGGCCGGCCACCTGTTTCATGGCCTTGATCTGCGCGGCGGAACCGACGCGGCTGACCGAGAGACCGACCGAAATGGCGGGCCGGACGCCCTGGTAGAACAGATCGGTCTCGAGGTAAATCTGGCCGTCGGTGATGGAAATCACGTTGGTCGGAATGTACGCCGAAACATCGCCGGCCTGGGTTTCGATGATGGGCAGCGCCGTGAGGGAGCCGTTGCCGAATTTTTCACCGACGCGCGCGGAACGTTCGAGCAGGCGGCTGTGCAGGTAAAACACGTCGCCGGGATACGCCTCGCGGCCCGAGGGACGCTTCAGCACCAGCGACACCTGGCGGTAGGCGACGGCCTGCTTGGAAAGATCGTCATAAATGATCAACGCATCCATGCCGTTGTCCATGAACCATTCGCCCATCGCCGCGCCCGAAAACGGCGCGAGATACTGGTTGGCCGCGGAATCCGACGCCGCCGCCACAACCACGATCGTGTAGGGCATCGCACCCTCTTTTTCCAGCGTGGCGATCACCCGGGCGATGCTCGACTGCTTCTGGCCGACCGCGACGTAAATATTGTAAAGCGGGCGGTAATCCTTGTCGCCGGCTTCCTCGGCCGCCTTGTTCATGCGGGCCTGGTTGATCATCGTGTCCACCCCGATGGTGGTCTTGCCGGTCGACCGGTCGCCGATGATCAATTCACGCTGGCCGCGCCCAATCGGGATCATCGCGTCGATCGCCATGATGCCGGTCTGGACGGGCTGGCTGACGGATTTGCGGCGGATGATGCCGGGGGCGATTTTTTCAACCGGGTAAAGCGCGGTTTCCTTGATCGGGCCCTTGCCGTCGACCGGGCGGCCGAGGCAATCGACGACGCGGCCGAGCAGGCCTTTGCCGACGGGGACCGACAGGAGTTTGCCGGTGGTCTTGACTTCGGCGCCTTCGGCCAGGCCGAGGTAATCGCCGAGGATGATCGCGCCGACCTCGGTTTCCTCGAGGTTCAGCGCCAGGCCGATGATGCCGTTGCCGAAATCCAGCATCTCGTTCAGCATCGCGTCGTTCAGGCCTTCGATCTTGGCCACGCCGTCGCCGATTTCACGGATCACACCGACGTTCTGCCGGTTGACCGAGGTTTTGACTCCGGCGATCTGCGCCTCAATTTCCTGCAATAGATTGCTCATACGTTAATTATTCGTGGGACGGCGGGGGCGCCGCCCCTCCCGGTTAAAAACTTTCGGCCAATGCGTTCAGCCTCTGCTGGACGCTGCCGTCGTAAACATCGCTGCCGACCTTCACCTTCAGCCCGCCGATCAAGGCCGGGTTTTCGCGGAACGTGATGTTCAGGCCCGGACCGTAAATGCGCTCGAGCTGCGACGTCACGTCCTTCCGCAAATCCGCCGGCACCGGCACCGCGCCCTCGACGACCGCGGTGCGGCTTTCGATCTCGAGCTTCAGCAACCGCTGGAAGTGCGACAGGATTTCCATGTAACCGCGGGGCTTGGCCTCGGCGACCTTGGAAACGGTTTCCCGAACGCGTTTTTCGTCCAGGACACCGCCCGTCACGCAGGCGCGGAACAATTGCTTCGCGTCACGACGGGATTGCTTGGAAATCTTCATGTTTCAAATTTCAAATTTGAAATCTCAAATCTCAAATTCAATGGGACGGCTTCTCGGCGGCCAATTGCTTGTCAGTCTCCGCCGCGAGCCGCTTCTGGTCTTCGGGCGTGAGCACCTTTCCGGTGACCGTGGCGGTGGTCTGGACCACGAGGCGTCCGACCTCGCGCTTGAGTTCCGTCAGCATCCGGGCGTGGTCGGCCTCGGCCGCCTGGCGCGCCTTCTTGATGATGTCTTCCGCGGCGGCGATGGCTTTCTGCGTCTCCTGTTCGCGCACCTTGGCGGCGGCGGCGCGGGCTTCCTCCATGAACTTGTTGGCCTGCGCCGTGGCCTGCTCCATCACCTGCTGCCGAGCGGCCTCGGTCTTTTCCAGCTCGAGGCGGGTTTTCTCGGCGTTCTTCAGGCTCTCCTGGATCTGCTCCTTCCGAAATTCCAGCATCTTCATCAACGGCCGGTAGGCGAACCGCGTCAGAACAAGGGCGACAAGGATGAACAGCACCAACTGGGAGAGGAACAACCGCGGCTCCCAGCCGAACTGCCGGGCCACCTGCGTGAACGGAGTCTCTCCAGCCGATTCGGCGGCGGCCGCAAATACGGGTATCAGGTTCATACGATCAGCTTGCGATCAAAAGGGATCCGGCCGCGACGCGCGGGGCGCCGCGGCCGATGAGTTACTTGGCCAGGTAAATGGCGAAGAAGGTGATGCCTTCAGCCAGCGCTGCGAGGATGATCGCGATATTGCGAATCTGACCCGCGGCGCCCGGATTGCGTCCGGTGGCTTCGGCGGCCTTCATGCCAATGAAACCCACACCGATGGCCGACCCGAGGGCGGCCAAACCGATGTGAATGCTGCCTGACATTTCTGCGAACATGGGCATCATGTTTTTTTCTTTCTGTTTGTTGTATCCAGCCGCCCCGGCAGTCCAGCCACCGTCCGACGACCGAAATTTTTCAATGGGACGGCGCGCCCGCCCCCGCGGCCGGGTGCTCAGCCGCGTGCTCCGCTGCGTGCTCTTCGCCGTGCTCCTCGTCGTGCTCGCATATCAGCAGCGTGAATACCGCCGTGAGCAGCATGAACACCAGCGCCTGCACCAGCCCGACCAGCAGTTCCAAAAAGTAAAACGGCAGCGGAATGATCCAGCCCAGCGCCGGCACAATGTTCATCATCGCTTCCAGCACGTTTTCGCCGGCGAAAATATTCCCGTAAAGACGGAAGCTGAGCGACACGGGGCGGAACAGGATCGAGAGCGTTTCGAGCACGCCGACGAAAAGGAAGATGGCAACCATGAACCATTTCATGAACCCGCTGCCGTCGGCGCCCGGCGCGAAGATGTGCTTGAACATACCCAACGGGCCGTTCGACTGCAGGCCCCACACGGTCCACAGAAAGAAAAACAGCAGCGCCATCGCCGACGTCATGTTCAGGTCGGCATTGCCACCGCGCAGCCACGGCTCAAATCCCACGACGTGCCCCGACGAATCCACAAGTTTCCAACCCACCGTGCCGATGCCCGGGATCAACCCGATCCAGTTCGTCGCCAAAATGAAGAAGAAAATCGTCCCAAAAAACCAAAAGGTCTTCGCCACCAGCTTCGGACCGAGAACGTCCCCCAGGAAATTATACAGGCTCTCCACCAGCCACTCCGCGAAATTCTGAAGGCCGCTCGGAACCGGCTCCACGCGGCGGCTGACGACCTGCGCGAACAACACCATCCCGATCGTGACCAGGATCGTAATCACCATCGAGTTCGTGACGTCGATGCCGCCCGGCAGGTGGAAAATCTTTACCGCGTAATTCGGCAGGGCGTCGTGGTGATTGGCGTTGGCCGCGCCTTCGACGATCTTGCCGCTCTCCGTCACGTGCATGGGTTCTTCCGCACCCGTGGCTGCCTGTTCCGTCGACCACGCCGCGACCGGCGCGCCAAGCAACATCACCCACACCATTATGATTCTGATTAATTGCATTTCCACCAAAAACCGCGCGAAGGAACATCAGTCCCTTCGCGCATTCATTCCGGTCGTTAACCGGGACGCGCAAAGTGCCTTATTGTGAAAACTTTCACAAGTGTTTTCTTTTCAGCCGGGAGGGCTGGCGTCCACGCCGGCCCCAATTGGGAGCGCGGCTCCGTCCGCCAGGACTAGCCGCAGAAACGCTCGATATCCCAACGCTCCGTGTCTCTTCAAACGCCTCCGCATCTGCCACGGCCCTGCGGCTGATCCCTCGGATACAGCCGCGCTCCGGGAATTGCCCATCGTTCCCAGTCGCACCCCTGCCCCGTACGCTTCTTGCCTAATCCAAACCGGAATTCTAACCTCTCCCCCGCTCCCGCCGGTCATGAGCCGTCGCCACAAAAAAAATAAACCGCCCGCCCAGCACGCGCACCCGGCAGCGACTCCCACCGCCCCGGCCCGCGCCCAGTCCACCCGCCGCACCTGGCTGTTCCGCCTGCTCGCCCTGTTCGCCGCCCCCCTGCTCTGCCTCCTCCTGCTCGAACTCGGACTGCGCATCGCCGGATTCGGCGTGCCCACCGCTTTCCTGATCCCGGTGACGTCGGAAAACAAAACCGTCCTGGTACAAAACAACCGGTTCGGCTGGCGCTTTTTCGGACCGCAACTCTCCCGCCTGCCCTACCCGGTCGCCCTCGAACAACCCAAGCCGCCCGATACAGTCCGCGTGTTCGTGTTCGGCGAATCCGCCGCCGGCGGCGACACCGAACCCGCCATGGGCCTGTCCCACATGCTGGAAGTCATCCTCAGCCTCCGGCATCCCGGCGTGAAGTTCGAGGTCGAAAACGTCGCGCTCACCGCCATCAATTCACACGGCATCCTGCCCATCGCACGCGATTGCGCCCGCGCCGATGGCGACATCTGGGTTGTCTATATGGGCAACAACGAGGTCGTCGGCCCGTTCGGCGCCGGCACCGTCTTCGGCTCGCGCGTTCCCCCGCTCCCCGTCATCCGCGCCACGCTCGCCCTCAAAGCCACCCGCATCGGCCAACTCCTCGATTCCCTCCGCCGCTCCCTCCAAAAACCCGCTCCCGGAAAATCGGAATGGGGCGGAATGAAAATGTTCCTCGACCAACAGGTGCGATCCGACGATCCGCGCCTCCAGACCGTTTATCAACATTTCGACCGCAACCTCGCCGACATCGTCCGTGCCGGCCGGAATTCCGGCGCCGGAATCGTCCTCAGCACCGTCGCGGTGAACCTGAAGGACTGCGCCCCGCTCGGCTCGAGCCATCGCCCCGGCCTCGCGGCCGCCGACCTCGCCCGCTGGCAGGCCGCCTTTGATTCCGCCGCGCGCGCCCAGGCGGCGGGCTCGAACGACCTGGCGGCCGCCGGTTTCGCAGCGGCAGCGGCCATCGATGACACTTACGCCGAACTGCAGTTCCGCCAGGGCCAACTCGCGCTCGCTGCGGGTCAAACCAACCAGGCTCAACACCACTTCGACGCCGCGCTCGAACTCGACACGCTGCGATTCCGCTGCGACGCGCGATTGAACGACTCGATTCGCCGCGCGGCGGGCGGCGGCACGAACCAGGTGCGGCTCGCCGATGCCGACCGGCGCTTTCGCGAATTGAGCGCGGCCGGATTGCCGGGGCGGGATTTGTTTTACGAACATGTGCACCTGACGTTCACGGGCAATTATTATCTGGCACTGCTCATCGCGGAGGAAATGGAAGCGTTGCTCCCCAAGGCCGCGCTCGCCGGGGCTCCGCGCCCCTGGCCGACCGAGGCCGAATGCGCGCGGCGGATGGCCTGGACCGATTGGAATGAAATCGGCGCGGTGCGGGATTACGTGGCGCGAATCAGCGAACCGCCGTTCACCAGCCAGGCAAATCACCCACAGCAGCTCGAATTTCTGCAGGAAAAGCTGACGCGCCTCGCCCCCGCGGAACAGCCGCTGCAACTCGCCGCCGCCCGCAAAGTGATCGAGAATGCCGTCGCCGCCGCCCCGGAGGACGCAATGCTCTACGACACGCTCGCCTCGCTCCGCAAATCGACCGGTGACACCGCGGGCGCCGTCACCGCCCGCCGGCGGCTGGTGCAACTTCTCCCGGGCTACGCCGAAAACTGGTGGCAACTGGGCCAGCTCCTCGCGGAACAGCAACAATGGCAGGAAGCACTCGCCTGCCTGAAACGCGGGTTCGAATTGTCCGAAGTCGCCCAGCCGCTCCAGGACGAAGCATCCGTGCTCGCGGTGATGGGCCGTTATCCCGAAGCCGCCCGCGCCTATCGCCGCGCCCTGGAATTGGAACCCCACTCCAGCCTGACCCGGCTCGGACTGGCCAAGGTGCTCGAAGCTTCCGGGCAGACCGCCGAAGCGGAACAGAATTACCGGATCGCGCTGGCGAATTGTCCCCCCTCCGAAGCCGCCATGATGTCCGCCGCCTGCCGAAGCCGCGGCTGGTTCGAAGCCGCCGCCACCAACGCGCTGGCCGCCCTGCAGCTCAATCCCTCCGACCGCGCGCTGCGCGTGACGGCCGGCGAATCGTTCGAGGCGCTCGGCCGTTACGGCGACGCGGCGGAGCAATACCGCCAGGCCGTCCAGCTCGCGCCGGATTGGGCTGAGGGCCGCGTGCTTTACGGCACCGCCCTGGGCGAACAGGGCAAACTCGCCGAAGCCACCGCGCAACTGGAGGAAGCGGTCCGATTGAACCCCGCGCTGCTCGAAGCGCGGCTCAACCTCGGCATCGCCCTCGCTCAACAGGGCCGAAAAACCGAGGCCCTCGCCCAGTTCGAAGAAGTCCTCCGGCTCGATCCCTCCAACGCCACCGCCCAGGCGCAGGCTCGCAACCTCCGGGGCCATCCTTGAGGGAGGGACGCCGTCCCCGGCGTCCCCATCTCAACTTCCGAATTTCCTTCCAATTCCGGCGCCTGGAATGCCGTCCCTCCCGTTCCGGTTTTGAAAATGCCTTTTGACAAGCCCGGGGCGATGGGTCAATTTCCGCCAACTTGCACCACCGCAGCCCCGGCCGCGGACCGGTGTGACTCAACCTGACATGGGCAAGGCATTGATCATCGCGGAGAAACCGTCCGTCGCCGGCGACATCGCCAAGGCGCTCGGCGGTTTCAAGAAGCAGGCCGACTTTTTCGAGAGCGACGAATACGTCCTGTCGTCGGCCGTCGGCCACCTGCTGGAACTCGTCGCCCCCCCCGGCGTCGAAGCCGCACGCGGCAAATGGACCTTCAAATGTCTCCCCGTCATCCCGCCGCATTTCGATCTCCAACCCATCGAACGCAACGAAAACCGGCTCAAGGTCCTCGCCAAATTGATCAAGCGAAAGGACGTCGACGCTCTCATCAACGCCTGCGACGCCGGGCGCGAAGGGGAATTGATCTTCCGCAACATCGTCAAGTTCACCAAGGCCCGGCAGCCCATCCGCCGACTCTGGCTGCAATCGATGACCCCCGCCGCCATCCGCGAGGCCTTCGCCCAGTTGCGCGCCGACGAGGAAATGCTCCCGCTCGCCGACGCCGCGTTCAGCCGTTCCGAAGCCGACTGGCTCGTCGGCATCAACGGCACGCGGGCCATGACCGCCTTCAATTCCAAGTCCGGCGGCTTCTTCAAAACCACCGTCGGCCGCGTCCAAACCCCCACGCTCGCCATCGTCGTCGAACGCGAAGCCCGCATCCGGAAATTTACCCCGCGCGATTACTGGGAAGTCATCGCCACCTTCAAAGCCGCCGCCGGCGAATACACCGGGCGCTGGTTCGATGAACAATTCGTCAAGCCCGATTCGAAGGACGGCGACAGCGATCTCAAACCGGAACGCTGCTGGGACAGGGAACGCGCGGAATCCATCCGTGCCCGCTGCCTCGGCAAAACCGGCATCGTCACCGAGGAAAGCAAGCCCAGCACTTCCCTGTCTCCGCTGCTCTACGATTTGACCAGCCTGCAGCGCGACGGAAATTCAAGGTTCGGTTTCAGCGCCAAGAACACGCTCGGCATCGCGCAGGCCCTCTACGAAAAACACAAGGTCCTCACCTACCCGCGAACCGATTCCCGGGCGCTGCCCGAGGATTACATCGGCACTGTCCGCAGCACGCTCCAGGCGCTCGCCGGCACCGCCTACGCCCCGTTTGCCGAGGCCATTCTGAAAAACGACTGGGTCCGGCCCAATAAACGCATTTTCAACAACGCGAAAGTCTCCGACCACTTCGCCATCATCCCCACCACCCTAACCGCAAAAGGATTGAGCGAACCGGAACAGAAACTCTACGATCTCTTCACGAAACGGTTCCTCGCCATCTTCTATCCGGCCGCCGAATTCCTCGAAACCATCCGCATCACCCGCGTGGAACAGGAGCCGTTCAAGAGCACTGGCAAGATCCTCGTGTCGGCCGGCTGGCTCGCCGTCTACGGCAAGGAAGCCCAGGACGAGGATGCCGCCACGCTCGCGCCGGTGAAGCCCTCGGAATCCGTCCTCACCCGCGACATCGAGGTCAAGGCCAGCCAGACCAAGCCGCCCCCGCGCTACACGGAAGCCACGCTGCTCAGCGCGATGGAAGGCGCGGGCAAACTGGTCGAAGACGACGAACTCCGCGAGGCCATGCGCGAAAAAGGACTCGGCACCCCCGCCACCCGAGCCGCCATCATCGAAGGCCTCATCGGCGAACAATACATTCACCGCAACCTCCGCGAATTGCAGGCCACCGCCAAGGCGTTTTCCCTCATGGAACTGCTCAACGGACTCGGCATCCCCGAATTGAGCAAACCGGAACTCACCGGCGATTGGGAATTCAAACTCCGCCAGGTCCAGCGCCGGCAGAAAAGCCGCGAAGAATTCATGTCGGAAATCGCCGACGTCACCCGCAAGATCGTTGAACGCGCCAAAAAATTCGAGCTGGACACCATCCCCGGCGATTTCGGCGTGCTCCAGGCCCGCTGCCCGAAATGCGGCAGCGAAGTCCACGAACGTTACAAGGCTTTCCAGTGCGTCAAATGCGATTTCTCAGTCTGGAAAGCCATCTCCGGCCGCATGTTCGAAATCGAGGAAATGGAAAAACTCCTCACCGAACGCCAGATCGGCCCGCTCCAGGGTTTCCGCAGCAAACTCGGCCGGCCCTTCGCCGCCGTCATCAAACTCAACGCGGAATCCAAACTCGAATTCGATTTCGGACAGGACCAGAAAAACGAAGCCGGCGAGGCCGTCGAAGTCGATTTCACCGGCAAGGAACCGGTCGGCAAATGCCCGAAATGCGGCAATCGCGTCTTCGAAACCGCGATGAATTACATCTGCGAGAAAGCCACCGGGCCGAATCGCTCCTGCGATTTCCGCACCGGCCGCATCATCCTCCAGCGCCCCATCGAGCCCGCCCAGGTCAAAAAACTCCTCGAGACCGGCAAAACCGATCTCATCGAGAAGTTCATCTCGAAAAAAGGACGCCCCTTCAAGGCCTACCTCGTCGTCGATAAAACCGGCAAAGTCGGATTCGAATTCGAACCCCGCGAACGCAAATCGAAAAAGGACGCCGCACCGAAGGAGCCCGCCGCCAAAATCGATTTCACCGGCAAAACCCCGCTCGGAAAATGCCCGAAATGCGGCGGCCAGGTGTTTGAAACCGACGCCAATTATCTCTGCGAAAAATCGCAGGCGGACAAGAAGCCCTGCAAATTCAAGGTCGGCAAAACCATCTGCCAGCTCCCGATTCCTCCCGAGCAGGTGGCCAAACTGCTCGAACACAGCCGCACCGATCTGATCAAGGATTTCATCTCCAAAGCCGGCCGCCCCTTCAACGCTTCGCTCGTCCTCGACCCTGACGGCAAAGTCACCTTCGACTTCCCCCCGCGGGAGGAGTGAGCCGGGTTGGACGGGGACGCCGAGGACGGCGTCCCTCCCGCCCATTG
>JAXMHQ010000055.1:0-14026 GCA_046346665.1 Verrucomicrobiota bacterium | reverse complement strand
CCGTCGGTTCGGGCGGTCTCCTGGGCAAAGGGTGGCGTCAAGGCACCCAAAACGCCCTCGGTTACCTGCCTCGCGCCGTGGCGCACAACGATTTCATCTTCTCCGTCATCGCCGAGGAGGAGGGTTTCGTTGGAAGCGTGATTGTCCTCACGCTCTACTCGATCACGCTCTTCACCGGAATCCGGATCTCCGGGCAGGCGCGCGATCGACTCGGCCGGCTCATGGCCATCGGCGTCGTCACACTCCTGTTCAGCCACATCTTCATCAATATCGGCATGAACATCCGGATCATGCCCGTCACGGGCGTCCCATTGCCGCTGCTTTCGTACGGCGGATCCTCAGTGCTGTGCTCGTTGATCGCCCTCGGTTTGCTCCAAAATGTCTATATTCATCGTAAAACCTACTAACCCATTATGAGTGACAGAAATTTCTCCAGACGCCGCCGCGGTGGCATGCGGTTTCGCCCCACCGGCGGACTGGGTCACACCTCCCAAAAACCAGACCGCGAAGCCACCGAAGCGCGCGCCGAAGCCACCGGCGGCAAGGGCGCCGTTGAAAAAGTCTACGAGCGCCGCCATACCCACGAGATCGAGCGCGCCGAAAATATCGCCGCCGGCCTCCCTCCCGAAGGCGCCCCCGCCCAGAATCCGCCGGAGGAAACCCGGCCCAAAGACGCCTTCCGCGAACCTGATTTGAGCACCCCCGCCCAGGTCGAAGAGGAAAAACCCTTCGAACCCGTGCCCGTCCAGGACGGCCCCAAAGGCATCGTCGAAACCATCCGGTCCGCCGCCAGCGCCCTCGTCAAACGAGTCCAGCGCCTCATCAAGCCGATCAAGAAGATCCACAAGGAAGTCGTCATCAACGCCGAAACCCTCGAAACCCGCGTCGCCGTCTCCGAAGACGGACGCCTCGAGGAATTCAACATCGAACGCACCACCGAGGAACGCCTCGTCGGCTCCATCTTCAAAGGCAAAGTCCGCAACCTCGAGGACGGCCTCAAAGCCGCCTTCGTCGACATCGGGTTTGAGAAAAACGCCTTCCTCCATTACTGGGATATCGTCCCCAGCCAGTTCGACAGCGGCGTCGAAATCGTCGAACGCGAAGGACGCCGCCGCGATAAACCGAAAATCACCCAGAAAGACATCCCGCGCGTCTACCCGCCCGGCTCCGACATCATCGTCCAGGTCACCAAGGGCCCCATCGGCACCACGGGCCCGCGCGTCACCACCAACCTCGTCGTTCCCGGGCGTTACCTCGTCCTGCTGCCCAATTCCGACCAGAGCGGCATTTCCCGGAAGATTGAGAACCAGCAGGAACGCCAACGCCTCAAGAAAATCCTGCGCGAGCTCACCATCCCGGACGGCATGGGCGTCATCATGCGCACCGCCGGCGAAGGCCAGCAGAAACGTTACTTCGTCCGCGACCTCGCCCTGCTCCTCGAGGAATGGCGCCTCGTCCAGGACCGCATCCACACCCAGCCGCCCGCCAGCTGCGTGTTCCAGGAACCCGACCTCATCGAACGCACCGTGCGCGACTTCCTCACCGAAGACGTCGAACGCATCGTCGTCGACAACCAGAAAGCCTACGACCGCATGCGCGACATGATCTCCAAGATTTCCAAGCGCTCGGCCAATAAGGTGAAGCTGTATTCGGATGCCCAGCCGATCTTCGACCGGTTCAACATCTCCAAACAGCTCGAAAACGCCTTCTCACGCCAGGTCCACCTCAAGAGCGGCGGTTACATCGTCATCGACGAAACCGAGGCCCTCGTCGCGATCGACGTCAACACCGGCCGGCACAAGGGCGGCCGCGACCAGGAAGCGTCGATCCTCAAGGTCAACCAGGAAGCCGCCGACGAAATCAGCCGCCAGCTCCGCCTCCGCAACATGGGCGGACTCATCGTGCTCGATTTCATCGACATGAAATCCCGCCGCGACCAGCAGAACGTTTATCAGCGGATGAAGGAAGGGCTCCGCCGCGACAAGGCCAAGACCCACATCCTGCCGATCTCGCAGCTCGGCCTGATGGAAATGACCCGGCAACGCCACTCCGAAAGCGTGCGCGCCGCCGTCTACGATGATTGCCCCTATTGCAAAGGCCGCGGCAAGGTCAAGAGCTCCCTCACCATGAGCGTCGAAATCCAGCGCAAACTCAGCGAAATCCTCAAGAAACGTCCGCGCGACGAATCGGATTTCCAGTTGCGCATCGTGGTGAATCCCACCGTGCTCGAACGCCTCCGAACCGAGGACGAAAAGCACCTCATCGAAATGGAAAAACGTTACTTCGGCAAACTGTCCTTCCGGGCCGATCCCGGCATGCACGCCGAACAATTCAAGATCGTCAACGTCGCCAATAACGAGGAGCTCGCCAGCGTCGGAAGCTGAGCGACCTTCCATCCCTCTCGCGCCGGCCGGGCCTCAAAAACCCGGCCGGCTTTTTTTCCCGATGAACTCCCCCCCACTGCAACCTTTATGTCGTACGTACGACAAAAAGGTTGCAGTGATGATTACGGCATGTCCCGGTCTTTGTAGCTGCCTCCGCTTCACAGCGGGTGGGGCGAGACTCGGGGGCTCCCCACCACATGGGTAACACTTTCTCCCCACCACATGGGTGACACTTTCGGAAAGCAGGGGCCGCTTCGCGGCGTAGCGAGCCGCAACGAAGTCGCGAAGCGGCGGGTGGGCCGATCATTTCCGCCTCCCTCTTCGATACCACGCTGCTCGTATCCCGGTGATTTCGTTGTCCCAGAGCTCTCCCACAAGAAGAGGACCGAAATTTTAGCTCTGTGTCGCAGAGGCAAGCTGCCACGGCAGAAGCTTCTAGCCCCAAATCCAGGTCAAAAATGTGCCTTACGAGCGAATTTCGGCCCTGCTTTTTCGCTCTAAGCCAGACTGGGCTCCGACAACACCATTTCAGGAAAATACCGAGGTTCGGACATGACATTTCTTGAAATTCAATAGAGTCAATTTTCGGAGTCTAAAATCGCCCCCAAGCCCCTGATTCACGCACGATTTGGCATCAATAGATTCACATCCAAAGACTTGGCTCTGCGACACAAAGACTTGGCTCTGCGACACAGAGTAAACACATATTAAAGACAACCCCTAACCCGGAGGATGAAAAACCATCATACTTGCAGGGCGGGTTCGGATCCGCCTTGATCCCGGCGGTTTCCGGCGGGAGAATGGCGTCGCCATGCAGACTTCCTGCATTCATTCCCGGTGGCGCTCTCCTTCATGGAACCTGTCGATCCGGCGGTGGTTGTTGCTCGCGACGCTGCTGCCGGCACGTTCACTGGCGGCGCCGGCGGAAGCCACAAACGAGAGCCCGCCGGAATGGCTGCTGGTCGGTCAAAAGGGGGAATGGGAGTGCGTGTTCCGCGGCGAGTATTTCAAGTCGGACATGAATTATTCCCAGGAATACTACAACTTCCAGCGCAACTCGACGCAGAGCGGCCAACTGTATACCGGGACGTTGGAAGTGAAATGGCCCGGGCTGCCCACCGGCGATGCGGTCTTCGCCTCTTTCGGATCGGGCCGATACGACGGGACCCTGATGTCGCCCAGCTATACTGCGCCCAGCCAACTCGATTCCGACATGACGTATTTCACGATTGGCTTTCAGCAGAGCGTCACACTCGCGAAGAATGCCGACGGCATCCCATGGAGCGTCCTGAAGTGGTCTTGCGGCTACAGTTATACAGGCTGGGACACGACCGAGACCGCGCCGCCCGGGTATATTTTCGGCTGGACGGGCACGCCCTATTCGCATGAGAACGCCAATTTTAACCTGTGCGAAGTCACAGCTGAATACACCTGCGCATTGCTGGCCATTCCCACGGGCAAGAACTCCTGCCTGCGCTTCGGTCCCAGGGCCCAGGGAATCGTCGGAGTGGGTTTTTCGATTGTAAAAGCGGACTGGATGACGGACGGCTCGAGCGTCGAAGGGGCTGTGGATTATGGCGGAAAGGGCTCGCTATTCCTGGATTGGTCAACCCGGAACCTGGTGATCGGCATCGAGGGGGGCTACCGCTATATCGGCTACACGAGCTACGGTTACGAAGGCGACGACTCGGATTACTACGATTACGATTACACGACCTACGACAGTTACACGCGCGCGTTGCACGGACCGGTGGCAACGGCTTATCTCTCGTTTCGGTTTTAGCTCCTGCTGCGCTTTAAAAAACCCTGCTCCGCGGCTTCCGATCTTTCGGCACGTCAACGCCGCTGAGGCTCGATGGAATCCGGCAAACTCCTGACCACCGCCTTCGCCGGATCTTTCACCTGCACCCAGATCCGCCGCTGAAAAGGCGGCAACCAGCAGCGATATTCCTGCGGCGGCAAATCGGATGTCGTCAGATCCGGATGCCGCACCGTCGCCACGATGTAATCCGGCCGCACCACCGGCGTGTAAACCCACAGGCGGTACATCGTCTCGAAACCCAGCGAGTCCGGCGGCGGCACATACGCCCCCTCCGGCTTCAGGATCCGCGAATCGTTGTAATGCCCCGCTTCCATCAACTGCGTCCAACTGTCGTATTCGAATCCACCCAGGATCCGATTCCGCGGGATGCCGCGCGACCCCAGGTAATCCGTCACGGCCAGCCTCGCGCGCATCTGGGCGAAATGATCGTGCGCCTGGGCGACGCCGTAATACATGAAGAACACCACGCCCAGCCACGCCGCCGCAGGCACACGCTCTCGCGCCGTCCAGCGCTGGTAAACGCGCAGAAACCCGATCGTCGCCAGCGGCAACACCGGCAGCGCATACCGGTCCCACAACCCAAACGAATTCGGCACCAGCGCTTTCAGCAACAGCAGCGGGATGTAGGCCGCCGTGAAAATTCCAAACAGTTCCAGCACCGGGGGAATTCGCCCGGAATCCGCCGCAGCCGGCGCGGCGCGGCGCGGCCAGATCGAGGCCAGCGCCCACAAAGCCAGGCTGCCGCACGCCAGCGCGGTCACGGTTAATCCAAACGCTTTCCACACCTCCACCGGCAGCGTGGTGGGAATCGACCCCTGGGGCGCCGGCATCGTGCCGGTCAGGTAGGGCCGCAGATTGAACGTGTTGCCCAGCCAGGGAAAAACCCACTCGCGCTTGTACGCCAGCCACGCGCCGAACCAGATCAGGACGGTCGCTCCCATCCAGGCCGACCAGCGCCGCACCCGGTCCGAGCCGCCACCCATCCAGCGAACCACCAGCGCCGGCAGCAGCAGCAGCACCGGCCAGAGCAGCGCCCCGAAGGTCTGGCCCAGGTAGGCCGCCATCATGCACAAAAATGGCGGCGCCTCCGCCGTCGGCAGCAACTGAAACGCGATGCCCACCTTTTCCTGGATCGCATACGGCTGATCCTTGAACCACGCGGAAAACCAAAACGCGCCGGCGAGCGATGCCAGGGCGCACACGGTGAGCGGAAACAACGCCGGTCGCAGCCGCAAAAAAGTCCAGCGCCGCGCCAGCAACAGCGCCGGCGCCAGCACCGGCACAAACCAGTCGATCTGACGGATGGTCCCGCCAATCACACCCGCCGCCGACCCGAGCGCCAGCCAGAACCACAGCCGGTTTCGCCAGCCTCCCGCCGCCTCCGGCTTCTCCAGCACGCCGTCCAAAATTTCCGCCGCGCGCACATAAGCGAACATCGAAAGCAGGAACAGGAACAGCGCCGGAATCTCCGTCATGAACGACGCCGCGTTGGGAATGAACACGGGCGACAAACAAATCGCCAGCGTGCCGAACACCGAAAATCCCGGCGTCAAACCGCCGCGGCGGTGCAACCGGTACAGCAGCGCGGCGCAACCGGCGGCGAGCGGGGCAACGGAGAGGCGGACGATGAAAAAGGAAAAGCCGAACAGCTTGATGAACAGCGCGCCCCAATAAGCCTGTGCGCCCAGCATCGCGGCTGACCAGCCGTTGTAGAGCAGGTGCCCGCTGTTCGCCAGGTCGAGGGCGGTTTTCGCGTAGGACCAGTCGTCGTTGACGCCCATCTCCGCGACGGGAAAGGTCAAGGCGATGGCAAGCAGGACGGCCCCGGCGCATAGCCAGGTGCTGGCAATGTCCCTGCCGGAGGAACCGGGTTTCATCGGGGATTCGCCGCGTGGTTCACGCGCGCCAGAATAGCGCCAGAAAATCGCCCGGCAAGGCAGAAGGCGCAATTGCTGCTACGGACGGTGGGGCGAGACTCCGTCGAGCCCTCGAAAACGGATTGGTGGATTTCGGATTCGTGGATGAATGGGACGACTACGCGCGGGCCTTTCAAAAATCCAAAAATCCATTGATCCGACAATCCTTGTGACCGGTCAGGGCTCGACGGAGTCTCGCCCCACCAGCACTTGGAAATCACTCGATCCGCTTCAGCACCACGAGCCAGCCGGTCGAATCCGGCGCCGGCCCGCCCAGCACCAGCATCTCACCCCTGGGCAGCGCCTGCACCCGCTTCAGCACCGGCTTTCCTTTGCCGATCAGGGAGACTTCAAAATCCTTTCCTTCCACGTGCTTCACGGCGATTTTGCACTCGTCGCTCAGCGTGACTTCCTTGCGTTCGTCCTTTGAAATGCCGAAATGCTTGCGGTTCACCTCGAAATAATGCGCCCATTTCAGCGGCAATTCGCCGAGCTTCTTGCGCACCTCGGCGTCGACGGGCTTCTGGTTCGGATCGGGTGAAGTCTCGGCATTGGTCGCCCAGACCAGCAGGGCTTCAAACTTGGTGTCGCCCGCCTGCGCCGCAAGGCCCGAGCAAAGGAAAAGGATGCCCAGCACCGCCGATCCCAGCCGGCCCGCCAAACACGATTTCAATTTCATCAAGGCAAGCCTATCAATGCGATCCATCCTCGGCAAACTCGCTTTGTCCCGCGTAGGAGACCCACACCAGGGTCGTGCCGTGCGCGTAATCCTGGTAGGTGAACGTGCCGGAATCGTCCAGCGCCGTCTCCGTGTCCGGCCCCGCCGCGAAACCGTAACCGCGCCATTGCCCGACCGCCACCGCCAGCAAGACCCCCATCACCGCCACCGCGCTCACCGGCACCAGCAGCCGCCGCAACCCCGTCAGCCAGCCGGCCGATGCAGCCGGGCGCGGCGCCGCGGCCTCGGATAGAATCGCCCTCTCGATCTTCGACCAATAGAACTCGCGCGATTCGGGCAGGCGCACTTCGGTTTCGAATCCCTTCAGCGCCTGGCGCGTCTGGCGCAGTTCCCGGTGCAGATCCGCCGCCTCCCGGTCGCGCGCCAGCCACGAAGCCACCTGCGCCGCCTCGGCCTCCGGCAGTTCGCCGTCCAAAAATGCCTGCAACTTCAGTTGTTGCTCGTCTGTCATGTCCAATCAATTATCGTTCTTTAAATCCGCCAGCAACGCCGCCAGCTTCCGTCGCGCGTAAAACAACCGCGACATCACCGTGCCCAGCGAACAGTCCATCGCCTTCGCAATGGCCTTGTACTCCAATCCCTCAAATTCATGCAGCACCAGGACCGTCCGATGCTCGTGCGACAGCTGCCCCAGCGCCTTGTCGATTCGCGACCGCAGTTCCCCGCGCTCCAGCCGCTCGGTCGGATTCACCACCACCGGCGGCATGTGCCGCTCCACGCCGCCCGATTCCTCCTCGATCTCCTCGATCGATTCCGACCGGCGCCGCTTCTGTTTGCGCAGTTCGTCCAGGCACAGATTGATCGTGATGCGCGTCAGCCACGTCGCAAAACTCGATTCGCCCTGGAACTGTGCCAGCCTCTGCCAGCCCTTGATCCACGCTTCCTGTGAAAGATCAATCGACTCCTCCTCGTTCCGCATCATGCTGTAGGCGCGCGCATAAATCTTGTCGCGATGCCGCGCCACCAGCTCCTCGAACGCCGCCGTGTCGCCGCCCTGGGCGGCCCGGACCAGCGCCGAATCGTCGGCGGAGGAATGGCTTATTCCTGCCATGGTTTGGACGTGGGGCAATCCACGGATATTCAGTCGCGCTAAAGCTTTCCTTTAGTGCTTGGAAGCTGGCCGGCGATGCGCGGATCCCGTTGACACGCAACATCTACCGCCTTGGCAAAGGCCTTGAACAGTCCCTCCACAATGTGATGCGGCTCATCCCCGTAAAGCAGTTCCAGGTGCAGATTGCACTTCGCCTCGTTCGCAAAGGCCTGGAAGAATTCCCGCGCCAACCCGAACCGGAATGCGCTCGACATGTCCTGCTCCCGCTCCTTGCGCGTGACGGCTTTCTGCGAAAATTTCGACAACCCCCGCCACACGAGGTGCGCCCGGCCGCTGAAATCAATCACGCACCGCGCCAGGCATTCGTCCATCGGCACGTAAGCTTCGCCGGTGAACGGGTTCTTGGGATGAAACCCCGCGCCGTAACGCCGGATTCCCCGCTTGTCGCCCAGCGCCTGCACGAACGCCTGCCCCAGCGCGATGCCGCAATCCTCCACCGTGTGATGCGCGTCGATCTCCAGGTCGCCCCGGCAGACCAACGCCAGGTCCAGGACCCCGTGCTTCGCGAACAGGGTCAGCATGTGATCGAAAAACGGAACGCCCGTCCGCACGGACGCCTTCCCGCGGCCGTCCAGGTCCAACCGCACCCGGATCCGGGTTTCCTTCGTGTTGCGAGTGATCGCCGCCTGCCGGTGTTTCATGTGCGCCATTTAACCAGACGAAACGCAGCAAAAAAAGGCAGAAGTCTGGATGCAGAATGCAGAAACAGGGCAGGAGCCGAGGCAAGAGCCCCTCACCCCCGGGAGGGACGAGCTACCGCGAGTCCCAGTCAGAATCGATTCAACCGTTCAACGAATCAACCAACAGGCACCCAAGGCAGCCTGTCAATTCTCCATTCTACATTCTACCTTCTGCCTTCGCCTTCAGCGCCTCAATCTGCTTCTCAATGCTGTCCGCGTTCACCGAATGCGCCTTCGCCTGCTCCAGCCACTCGATCGCCTGCGCGTAGTTCCCCTGCTTCGCCTCCAGTTCGCCCAGGTTCACCGCGATCTTGTCGAACGGCACGTAGTTCGGATCCTTTTCCTTGCCCTCCGTCTCGTGCCACTTGCGCACGGCCAGGATCCACAGGTTCCGAGCCCGCACCGGGTCGTTCCGCTGCAGCAAATACAGCCGCCCCAGCTCGAACGCCAGCTCGTAGCTGTCCGGGTTCGCCTGCAATCCCTCCCGCAAAAACTGCTCGGCCTCGTCCACCTTCCCCAAATGCCTCACCATGAAATACGCCGCCACCGTGTAGGTGTCGATCCGGTGCGGATCCAGCTCCGCCGCGATCCGCAGCCACGGCAGGATTTCCCTCAAATTGCCGCCCGACAAATGCGTGTGCTCCGTGATCCGAAAATGCCGCCCGAACCGCGCGATCCAGTCGTCCGGCTCGCCCGGCTTCGACGCGTCATGCTCGTGTTCATGGTCATGGTCATGGTCGTGTTCCGCCTCTTCCCCGCCCTGCCCGCTTTGCTCCGCCGCCATGTGATTCTCCCGCTCCTCGATCTGCCGCGCCTGGTCGAAGATCGACGGGTAAAACCCGTTGTGAAAATACACGTCCGCCTTGACGTAAAAATGATTGGCAAACAGCCGGCGGCTGTCGCCCAGGACCATCTTCAGGACGCCGCCGGTATCGGGCTGGTTTTTCCAGTGCAACCGCTGCACCTGCAGCAGGGTGGCGAACGTGAAGCAGGCCGTCAGCAGCAACGCCACCACCAGGATCGCAGTCGCCCGTTTCATGCCGTCAGGGCCTGTTTGCGGAACAACAACCACGACCCGAACAGGAACAGGCCGACGTAGGCGAACGCGTAAAGCGTGGCCAGCGCACAATAACCCCACGGCACCAGCGGCCAGCCGTAAATCAGGAACTTCCGGATGTCGAACCATTCCAGGTGCGGAATCACGTAATAAATCGTGTAAATGATCGAGCGCGCCGGTTCCGGTTTCGCCACTGCCACCTGGTTCAGATGCTCGCCCAGCAGCAAAATCGCCAGCACGATGATGAAGCAAATCGTCCCGTTCGACGACGGCGCCGTGAACAGGAGGGATCCCATCAGCACCATCGCGATCACCACGCCCAGCATCACCCAATGCAGCCAGAACGCCTGGAACCAGTTCAACACCGGCCAACTGCCCTCCCGCCAGCCGCTCAACACCATCAGCGACACGTAAAACAACACAAGCGCCAGGCCAACCGCCAGGAAACAGCCTGTGAATTTGCCCATCAGGAATTGAGCCCGCGTCACCGGCTTCGCAAGCAAAGGAAAAATCGTCCGCGACTCCCGCTCCGCCGGAATCTGCCGCGCCGCCGTCATCACCGCGATCGTCAGCGTCGAAATCCAGATCATCAGCAGGCAGATGTCCTTTAAATCCCGCACCAGTTTCGGGTCATTGAAGAAACTCACCGACCCCATGACCAGCGTCATCACCGCGACGAGGAAAAACAGGACGTAAAAATCCTTCCGCCGGTAAAGCTCCTTCACCACCACGCCCGCCAGCGCAAACACGGTGCTCATGCCGCCACCTCCTCGCGGTAACCGACCAGGTCCAGGAACAATTTCTCAAGGTTCGTCCCGTGCCGTTCCGCCAGTTCGCTCACGCGCCCTTCCACCTTCAATTCGCCCCGGTGAATGATCGCCACCCGGTCGCACACGGTCTCCACCTCGCCCAGCTCGTGCGACGAGAAAAACACCGTCTTCCCCTCGTTCTTCAGGCGCTGGATGATCTGCCGCACTTTCATCCGGCCCAGCGGATCCAGCCCGCTCGTGGGCTCGTCCAGGATCAACAGGTCCGGGTTGTTGATCAGCGCCTGCGCCAGGCCCGCCCGCTGCTGCATGCCCTTGGAATACGATTTGATCGGACGTTTTCGCACCGATTCCAAATCCACCAGCTTCAACAACGAATCCATCCGGCGCTCCACTTCGGCCGACGGAATATGAAACAGGCGCCCGTAAAATCGCAGCAATTCCTCCGCAGTCAGGAATTTGTAGTAGTAAGTGAGCTCGGGCAGATACCCGATGCGCTGCCGCGCGATGGAATTGCGCACGTCGATGTCGAAAAGAAACGCCGCGCCCCGAGTCGGCTCCCGGAATCCCAGCAGCACCTGCATCGTGCTCGTCTTGCCGGCCCCGTTGGGCCCGAGAAATCCAAACACCTCGCCCTGCCCCACGTTCAGGCTCAACCCCCGCACCGCCAGCGTGGGAGGCTGGCGGAAACCGCGGCCGGGATATTCCACAACCAGGTTTTCGATTCGAATGACACTGGAAGCTCCGGCGGACGCGGACACCGTTCCGCTGCCGGCACCGCTTGATTCCGAATTCATAATGATTCCACTGCCCAATGCGTGCCGCAGTGTCACAAATGCCGGACAGGATGACAAGAGGATCGAAAGATGCCTCCGGGGCCGACGCATCTGAATCGCGGGTAGGGACGGCGCGCTGCGCCGTCCGCGCCCCGTCTAGCGGCGCAACGTTGCGGAGGGCATGCCAGGCGCAGTGCCGCTTTCCGCCCGCTGATACGCGGGCGGGGACGCCGCAGCAGCGCGGCGTCCCTACCGTTCCTCGTCCTCGAAGCAAATTCATGGATAAATAGATTTCTGGATCATTGGCAAGGCTCCCGCGCGAGAACCAATCCAACAATCCAACAATCCAATCATCCAGCCGTTCAGGACCGCTCACCCTTTTTTGGTCTGTGAATTCGCAGCCGATGGTTAGCGGTTTCCGTCCCGAAACTTCATAAGTGCGGCAGGCGATTCGGGGATCGGATGGCCAGCCGCCCGGCAACCGGGTGCGCGATTCGAAAGGCTGATGTTTATGGAAGCGACGGCAGAAACCAAACCGGCGGTCACATTGCAAACTCTTCCCGGGGATGACGCCCGGCAAATCCTCTGGCGCTTTGCGGATCGATATGAACTTCACATGCTGGTCCAGGCGTCGCGCGCGGTGGCGCGCGGGCCGGTCGCCCGGCTGGTCGCGGAAGGCGGACGCAATTCGCACGACTGGACGCCCGGCAAGCAAGGTTTGCTGAAACATTTCGACGAAAGCGGCATCACGGCCGCGTTCCTCGATCCTGAATACGGCGGGTTCATCGCGGGACCGAAAAACATGGCGCTTGCGTTGATCGCCTTTGAACTGGCCTGGGTCGATGCCGGCGCGGCGACCGGCAGCCTTGCCGGCAATCTCGGCCTGGCGCCCATCCACGAACGCGGCACGCCCGAACAACGCGCCCGCTATGTTGCAAATGCCGCCCCTCTTAAACCCGGCGAAACCCGCACACAAGTCCGCGCCGCCTTCGCCCTCACCGAACCCATTCCCTTCGTCGGGGTCGAAACCGGCATGCTGGCCGGGCGCGTCCGCGTCGCCGAATGGAAGGACGGCGCCACCCCGCTCCTGCAGGTGGACAAGCGCGGACGATTCATCACCAACATGGGATTCGCCAACGTCGTCACCGCCGCCGTCGCCTCGGATGATCCGCGACTCAAAGGCACCTGCATGGTCATCCTCGAGGAAGGCGACCCCGGCACCTGGGACCGCGGCACCCCGACAAAAAAACTCGTCCACCAGCTCTCGTCCACCAACGATCCCGTCTTCAATCTCAAGGTTCCCGCCGACCGAATCATCGGCGGCTACACCGTCAAGGACGGCGTCATCATCCCCAATTATTCCCACAGCGAAATCATCGAGGCCGTCTTCCGCCGCACCCGCGTCACGGTCGGCCTCATGACGAGCGCCAAACTCCTCTCCGCCGTCGAGCCCGTCATTCTCTACCAGCGCCGCCGGTTCCGCGGCGGCGAAGGCGCGCCCGGCACGCCCCGCTACGAACTCGGTCTCCAGCAAAAAGAAGATGTTCTCCACCGCCTGATCGATGTCTGGTCCACCGGCGAAGCCAGCGCCTCGCTCGGGTTCGCCGCCGCCCGCCTCTTCGACGAGTTGGATCCGTTGGAAAAACAGAAAGACCAGTGGCTCGCCGATCGAAAAGTCTCCGGGCGCGCCGCTTTAAAAGAGCTCGGCAAGAAACAGGAAGAAGCGATTGCCTGGCTGAAGTCCACCACCGATTCCAACGCGACTCCGTCCGATCCGATGGTTCAATTCGCGTTGCTGGATTCGTTGGCCAATGTTCTTTGCCCCGCATGCAAACTCTGGAACACCGGTTACGGCGCCACCATGATGCGCGAAGCGGTCAGCCTCATGGGCGGTTACGGCGTCACGGAGGATTGCCCCGGATTCCTCGGGCAGAAATGGATGGACGCGCAGCTCGAGGCCACTTACGAAGGACCCGAGGCGGTCCAGCGGCTCCAGTTGTCCATCACCATGACGAACGAATTGTTCCTCGCCCAGTTCGAACGCTGGATTGCGGACATGCGCGCCATCGCATCGTCGCGCCCCGGCAGCGGCGCATGCACGCTCGCCAGCGCCATGAAACTCTGGCTGTGGACGCTTCAACACGTCCAGGACACCAAGGATGCGCTCGGCTCGAAGCTCTATCACAAAACCCGACAGGGCGTGACGTTCGCCCTCGCCGACACGCTTTGCTGGCTGCTCGCCGCGCGGCAATTCATCCTCGATGTCATCGAACTCGAAACCCGGGGCGCCGCGAATCCCGCGCTGGCCGACGGCCTGCCCGGCACAGTCGCCTTTTTCAACGACCTCTGCCACGTGCAATCCGCCCGCGCCGCCGGCGAGACCGGCCGCGTCTGCGCCGAAATCGTCTACGGCTACAACCGCCACCCCGCCTGGACCGAGGCCTCCTGCCACGCCTGCTACCAGTCCGACGAACTCGAATCGCTCGAAAGCGTCATCCCCGGCATCGGCGACTCCGCCCGCGCCTACTCCGACGTGACCGAGCGCGGCGCGGATCATCCGTGCAAAGCCGGCCCCTGCGCGCAGGTTGAAGGACTCGAACCGTTCATCCGGCTCCGCATGCGCCTGGACAGCTGCCTCACGGGCTGCCGGCTCGCCAAGGACCGCGCCGCCGAGGCGCTCAGCAAAGTCATGGTCCGCGAAGCCCTGGATTACCCGGTGTGAAGTGCTCGGTAGGGCGCCGCTCCGCGGCGCCGGCTGCGCGCAGCGCAGCCCG
>JAXMHQ010000054.1:0-14776 GCA_046346665.1 Verrucomicrobiota bacterium | reverse complement strand
TCCTGGCGGGGCTGCTGCTGGTTTACATCGGCTCCGGCTGGTTCCAGCGGCATCAAAGCCTGCAGACCATCGAGCGATTCTCCAAAAGCCGGCAGGCCGGCGAAGCCGACCGCCAGTGGGAATGGGTGGGCCGGTTGCAACACGCCATCTTCGCGCCGCTCGCCGACGCCATGAGCGCCGGTGAGATGGATAAGTTCGAAAAAATCATCGCCTCCCAGCGCGCGGTTCCCGGGCTCCAGGACCTCAACCTCTACAGCCCGAAAGGCCGGGCCGCCTACGCCTGCAATCCGGCCTCGCTGAAATCCGAACTGCCCCCCGATCTCCGGGAAACCCTGCTCGGGGCCGGCCGCGACGTCACCCGCCGCACCGCCGATTCCTTCGAAATGTACAAGCCGCTCCGCGCCGAGAAGGCGTGCCTCGAATGCCACAACGAATGGAAACAGGACCAGGTGTGCGGTGTCATGAGCATGCGCTTCTCCGCCGATGCCCTCAAGGCCGCCGAACAATCCTGGATCGGATTTGAAAACGATTTCGCGAAATCCAGCACCCTCACCGCCATCCTCACCGCCGCCGTCCTCGTCATCGCCCTCGCCTTGCTCGTCGCCGCCACCGTCCATTACCAGGTCGCCGCACCCCTGAACCGGCTCGCCCGCCAGTTGCTCGACCAGGCGCGCCGCGTCCGTCTCGCCTCCCGCCGCATGGCCGAAGCTAGCCACCAGCTCTCCGAAGGCGCCAGCACCCAGGCCGCCTCCCTTGAGGAAAGCAGCGCCTCGCTCCAGGAACTCACTTCCATGACCGAATCAAACGCCAGCAACGCCGGCAAATCCACCGTGCTCGCGCGCCAAACCCGCGATGCCGCAGAAAAGGGCGCCCGCCACATGTCGGAACTCGAGGCCGCCATCCGCGAAATCACCGCCGCCAGCGGCGACACGGCCAAGATCATCAAGACCATCGACGAAATCGCTTTCCAAACCAACATCCTCGCCCTGAACGCCGCCGTCGAAGCCGCCCGCGCCGGCGAAGCCGGCATGGGCTTCGCCGTCGTCGCCGACGAGGTCCGCAGCCTCGCCCAGCGCTCCGCCCAGGCCGCCCGCGAAACCGCCGAGCGCATCGAAGGCTCCCTCAAACGCACCACCAAAGGCGCCGAACTCAGCGCCCGCGTCTCCGAAGCCCTCAACGAAATCCTCCGCCACGCCCGCAGCGTCAACGAAATCGACGCCGACGTCGCCACCGCCTCCCAGCAGCAAAGCCAGGGCATCAACCAGATCAATACCGCCATCAGCCAGCTCGACAAAATCACCCAGAACAACGCCGCCAGCTCACAGCTCAGCGCCGCGGCCTCCACACAACTCGACTCCGACGCCCAGGCCATGCAGGAACTCGTCTCCAGCCTGCTTAACCTCGTCGGCAACGACGCCGATGTCGCCAGCCCGGATCTATTCTCCCCCGAACCCGGACTGGAACCGCCCCCCGCCGGCCGGCCGGCCCACACCCCAACCCGGTCCGAACAACACTTCGAGTCGCCATTGAGCAAATAACGCATCATACCGCGCATTTCCCGGACGTTTTTTTCCTCAATTATGCGCGAGTTTGCCCGATGTCAGAAGCGCATGGACGCGTTTTCACCTTCATGCGGAACCATCGGGTCTCTATCGGAATAAACACAGAGAAACGCTGCTGTCTCTACGTGCATGCGTGCATCAGTCGGGTAAAAGGGATTGATATGATGAAATCAAATCAGCTGACGGCACGTTCCTCCTCGCTTCAAGCCACGCTGCTTGTCTCCGTTCTCGCAGGAATGTCTACGATTCAAACCTTCGCAGAGGACGCTCCCGCGGCGGCGCAACCCGCCCCGGCCGCCACCATCGCTCAAGCGCCCGCAACTCCCGCCGCCGCGCCGGACGCCCAGGTGATGGAAGATCTCAAGAAACAAATCCAGGCTCTTGACCAGAAACTGCAAACCCTGGATCAGCAACGGCAGGCGGATCAAAAATCGGCCGCCGCGAAGGAAGCCGACGCTGCCAAGGCGGCCAAGAGCACGCCGAAATTCAGTTTCGGCGCCAGCGGATTCAGCTTCTCAAGCCCCGATACCAATTTCGTTTTCGCCTTTCACGGCTTGCTCCAGGTCGACAGCCGCTCCTTCGCCGGGCCTGAAGCCGATACGGTCCAGGGTCTCGATGGATTCATCCTTCGCCGCGCACGGCCCATCTTCTCCGCGACCGTGTTCCGCGATTTCGATTTCATGCTGGTCCCTGATTTCGGCGGCTCGACCATCCAGATCATGGATGCCTACATCAACTATCGTCTCCAACCCGCTCTCCAGCTCGAAATGGGCCGGTTCAAATCCCCCGTCGGCCTCGAAGCGCTCCAATCGGATCCCGCCACTCTTTTCAACGAGCGCTCCCTGGTCACCGACCTGGTGCCCAATCGCGATGTCGGCGTCGCTCTCCACGGCGATGTCGGCAGCGGCGTCGCCTCCTACTGGGCCGGCCTGTTCAACGGCGCCCCCGATTACTCCAACACCGCCGGCAACTCCGATTACGACAACGACAAGGCCTTCGCCGGACGCATCTTCTTCATGCCCTTCAAAAAATCCGACATGGATTTCCTTAAAGGTTTCGGCTTCGGCTGTGGCGCCTCCTACGAAGTCGATGCCGCCTGGACCAACACCACTTCCACAGGCCTGACCAGCGGTTACACCACCGACGGCCAGCAGAAATTCTTCACCTACACCAACAACGTCGTCGGCAACGGCACCCACTGGCGCGTCTCGCCCCAGGGCTATTATTACTGGGGCCCCCTCGGCCTCATGGGCGAATACGCCATCTCCGACCAGGAAGTTGTCCGGGTCATCCCCGTCCGCCAATCGGCCAACCTTCAACATCATGCCTGGGAAATCTCCGGCTCCGTCGTCCTGACCGGTGAAGCCGCCTCCTACACCGGCGTCACTCCCAAACACAATTTCGACCCCCTCAAAGGCCAGTGGGGCGCCGTCCAGGCCGTCGCCCGGTATGCCGAACTTCACATCGACCCGGATGCCTTCCCCTACTTCGCCAACCCCGGCGCCTCCGCTTCCCAGGCCCAGTCCTGGGCCGTCGGATTCAACTGGTATTTGAACCGCGACATCCGGGTCAACGCCAGCTTCTCCCACACCCGCTTCGACGGCGGCACCACCGGCGTCGTCACCCGCCAGCCCGAACAGGTCTTCTTCACACGCATGCAACTGGCGTTTTGACGATCCAGAGCGAGACTTTCACATCCCGATCCTGTTATGAAAAAGCTGACCCAAACACTGGCACTGCTGGCCCTCGCGGCGGCAACCGCGTCCGCCGCGGAAATCAAACTCCTGAACGCGTCCTACGATCCGACTCGCGAATTGTACCAGGCCTACAACGCCGAGTTCGCGCAATATTGGAAGGCCAAAACGGGCGACACCGTGGTGGTGCAGCAAACGCACGCGGGATCGGGCAAGCAGGCGCGCGCGGTGATCGATGGTTTGGAAGCCGACGTCGTGACGCTGGCGCTGGCCTACGACATTGATGCCATCTCGGAAAAATCGGGCTTACTGCCGAAGAATTGGCAGAGCCGCCTGCCGCAAAACAGCACGCCCTACACCTCCACGATTGTGTTCCTGGTGCGGAAAGGCAATCCGAAGGGGATCCGCGATTGGGACGACCTGGTGAAGCCGGGCGTGAAGGTGGTGACGCCGAATCCGAAAACCTCGGGCGGCGCGCGGTGGAATTACCTGGCGGCGTGGGGCTACGCGCTTCGGCACAACAACAACGATGAGAAGAAGGCGCAGGACTTCCTGACGGCGTTGTTCCGCAATGTGCCCGTGCTCGACACCGGCGCGCGCGGGGCGACCACCACGTTCGCACAACGCGGAATCGGCGACGTGCTGATCGCCTGGGAAAACGAGGCGCTCCTCACCATCAAGGAATCCGGCAAGGGCGAATTTGAACTGGTGGCCCCGTCGGTCAGCATCCTGGCCGAACCCCCGGTCGCGTGGGTGGACCAGGTGGTGAAGAAACATCGCACGGGCGAAGTCGCCAAGGCTTACCTGGAACATCTCTACTCGCCCGAAGCCCAGGAAATCGCGGCCCAGAATTTCTATCGCCCGCGGCTGGACTCGGTCGCCCAGAAATACGCCTCCGTCTTCCCGAAGCTGAGCCTGTTCACCATCGACGAACAATTCGGCGGCTGGCAGAAGGCGCAGAAGACGCATTTCGGTGACGGCGGGACATTTGACCAGATCCAGAGCGCCAACCGGTGACCGGCGCGAGCCGGGGACCGGTTCGGGGAACGCGAAGTTGGGCGCTGCCGTTTGATGCGGCGGGTTCAACTTCGCGGATTGCTTACCCGGGCCGGCTTGCCTAGCCTGCTGCCAATCAAAATCGCTGCACCCAGCCGCATGCCAAAACGATTCAACGCATTGCCCGGATTCGGATTGACCATGGGAATCACCCTGTTCTTTCTGACGGGCATTGTCTTGATTCCATTTGCCGGGCTGGTGATCCGGACGCTGGAATTGTCGTGGGCGGATTTCTGGCATTTGGCAACAACGCCCCGGGCGCTGGCGGCTTACCGGCTCACGTTTCTTGCGTCGTTCGCGGCGGCGCTGGCCAACGCGGTGTTCGGCACCCTGCTCGCCTGGGTGCTGGTCCGTTACGAATTTCCAGGCCGTCGGATCATTGATGCAATGGTGGATTTTCCCTTTGCGCTGCCGACGGCGGTGGCGGGGCTGACGCTCGCGAACCTGTTCGCGGAAAACGGCTGGCTCGGAAAATTCCTGGTGCCGCTCGGGATCAAGGGCGCTTTCACGCCGCTGGGCGTGATCATCGCGCTCACGTTTGTCGGGATGCCGTTCGTGGTGCGCACGCTTCAGCCGGTGCTGCAGAACCTGGAGCGGGAACTCGAGGAAGCCGCCGCCACGCTGGGCGCCGGGCGCCTGCGCACCTTCGTCAGCGTCATCGCCCCTTCCCTGCTGCCCGCCATCCTCACCGGGTTCGCCCTCGCGTTCGCCCGCGCCATCGGCGAATACGGCTCCGTGGTGTTCATCTCCGGCAACCTGCCGTTCAAAACCGAGATCGCACCCCAACTGATTTTCATCCGGCTCGACGAATACGATTACACGGGCGCCATCGCGCTCGCCGTCGTGCTGCTGGTGTTCTCATTCGTCCTGCTGGCCGCCATCAACCTGCTCGAACAATGGGCGGGCCGATTCCAAAACTGACATGGCCGGACACATCAAACACCGGATCGGATCCGCCCGCCAGGCTTCGCAGCGCGGGACGGAAGAGCCGCCGCTGGTGAAGTGGCTGCTCATCGCGACGGCGCTGGGGTTCTGCATCATTTTCCTGCTGCTGCCCCTGGCCAACGTCTTTGGGCAGGCGCTCGCGCAGGGATGGAAATTCTACTTCAGCTCGCTCGTCGAACCCGAAACCCAGTCCGCCATCCGCCTCACCCTGCTGGTCGCCGCCATCAGCGTGCCCGTCAATGTCGTGTTCGGCGTCGCCGCCGCCTGGGCCATCGCCAAGTTCCAGTTCCGCGGAAAATCCCTGCTGATCACCCTGATCGATCTCCCCTTCTCCGTGTCGCCCGTGGTCGCCGGCCTCATGTTCGTGGTCCTGTTCGGGCTGCAGGGATTTTTCGGCAAATGGCTGGCCGCGCACGATCTGAAGATCATCTTCGCGGTCCCGGGCATTGTTCTCGCCACCGTTTTCGTCACGTTCCCGTTCGTCGCGCGCGAATTGATCCCGGTGATGCAGGCCACCGGCACCGAGCAGGAACAAGCCGCGCTCACCCTGGGCGCCAGCGGCTGGCAAACCTTCTGGCACGTCACATTGCCGTCGGTCAAATGGGGCCTGATCTACGGGATCATCCTCTGCAACGCGCGCGCCATGGGCGAATTCGGCGCCGTGTCGGTCGTGTCCGGCCACATCCGCGGACAGACGGAAACCATGCCTCTCTGCATCCAGTCGCTCTACGAGGGCGGTTCCGTGTCGGGCGCCGCCGCGTTCGCCGTCGCCAGCCTGCTCGCCGTCCTGGCCCTCGTCACCCTCGGCATCAAGACGCTGCTGGAATGGAAACAAACCCGGGATTTCGAACGCGCCCAGCTTGCCGTCCCCGTCGCGCCCGGCCACGACACGTCCTTCCTGAAATGATTCTAGAGACATGAGCATCGAACTCAAAAACGTCACCAAAACCTTCGGCGAAGTGGCCGCGGTCAACCAGGTCACGTTTTCCGTCAAGGAGGGCGAACTGATGGCGCTGCTCGGTCCCAGCGGCGGCGGCAAAACCACCGTGCTGCGCATGATCGCCGGACTTGAAATGCCGACCACGGGCGACGTGTTCATTCGCGGCCGGCGCGTGAACGATCTCTCCGTCCAGGAACGCAACATCGGGTTCGTATTCCAGAATTACGCGCTGTTCAAGAGCATGAACGTGTTCAAGAACGTGGCGTTCGGGCTGAAAATCAAGAAGTGGAAACGATCCGACATCCACGATCGCGTCGCTGAATTGCTCTCGCTGTTCGGGCTGGACGGGCTGGAGAAGCGGTTCCCCCACCAGCTCTCCGGCGGCCAGCGCCAGCGCGTCGCCATCGCCCGCGCCCTCGCGTCGAAACCCAGCGTCCTTCTCCTGGACGAACCGTTCGGCGCCGTCGACGCCAAAATCCGGCAGGAACTGCGCGAATGGCTGGTCAAACTTCACCACGACCTCAACGTCACCACCATCTTCGTCACGCACGACCAGGAGGAGGCCCTCGAAGTTTCGAACCGGATCGTGATTTTCTCCCGCGGCCACCTCGAACAGGTCGGCACGCCGCGCGAAGTCTACGAACAGCCCGCGAACGAATTCGTCGCCCGGTTCATCGGCGTCATGAACGTGCTCGAAGCCGAGGTCCGCCAGGGCATCGCGCACGCCGGCGAACTGAAATTTCCCGCGGAAGGCAAACCCGAGGGCGCCCGGCTCCGGATCGGGTTCCGCCCCTACGCCGTCCAGGTCTCGGCGAACCTGCACCTGTATCCTTACCGCGCCGTCCTGCGCCACACGTTTTTCCTGGGCATCCTCCTGCGGCTCGAACTGGAGCTTCCCTCCGGACAGGTCCTGCGCAGCCGCATCACCAAGGAGGAATACGCCCAACTGGGCCTCGAAGACGGACGGGAAGTGTCCTTTGCCATCCGCAACTACCGCGTGCTCGCGGCGGAGAATTCGGCGCTGCCGGCCGAAACCGAAAGCCGCTACGAATCGCCTCCCAACATCGCGGAGAACATCTGACCGCGGGAGGGACGGCGTCCCCGACTAACGATGCATCGGCCGGCGAGGACGCCGGCCCTCCCGGTCGTGGTCAGCGGATCCCTTTTCGGATTTCACCCAGGCATTCCCGGCAGATGGTGTGGGTCACGCGCGGCGGCTGCTCCAGTTCGAACAACCCGAGCCTGCGGACGGCTTCGTCGATTTCCACCCAGTCGTCCAGAAGCACGCGTTTGCACCAACTGCACATGCGCACCATGCCGCCGGGTTCGGGCGCCGGTTCCGATCCCCGCGGCGCCTCCCGCAGCAGGCGGGTGCTGAATTCCACCAGGCCCGCAGGCAGCCGGCGGATGCGCATTTCCATGAACCGCTGGCTCTCGGGGGAATGACATTGGAAGGGAAGCACGAGCTCCTCCCCGGTGCGGCGCACTTTCGCAACCAGCGCCTGGTACAGGTGGATCAGTGTCCCGCTGCTGATGTGGCTCCAGAGCAGCGTTCCCACGGGGTTCGGCTGCACGCCGCCGGACGACGACAACGCCTGGGCCGGATCGCTCCAGGAACCGCTCACCGAGACGATGGTGCCGGCGGGATCGATTTGATACGACAGTTCGCTGTTGCCCGAGTCGCTCACGAATGCCGGGGTTAAACGGGCGCCTGCTCGCGGTGCCAGCCACTGGATTGCTCGTAGGCATGCGCAATCCTGAGCAGCGCATCTTCGCCGAACGGTTTTCCCAGCAGTTGCAACCCGATCGGCAGCCTCGGGCTGCCGCCCGTGAACCCGCACGGCACACTGATGCCGCAAATCCCCGCCAGGTTGCATGAAATTGTGAAAATATCCGACAAATACATCTGCAACGGATCATCCGACTTCTCACCGATCCGGAACGCGGCGGTCGGGGTGGTCGGCGTCACGACGGCGTCGACCGACTCGAATGCCTTGAGAAAATCGTTCCGGATCAGCGTGCGCACTTTCTGGGCGCGCAGGTAATACGCGTCGTAATAGCCGCTGCTGAGAACGTAGGTGCCCAGGATGATCCGGCGCTTGACCTCGGCCCCAAAACCCGCGCCGCGGGTCCGGCCGTACATTTCGATCGGGTCGTTCCCGTCCACGCGCGCGCCGTAGCGGACGCCGTCGAACCGGGCGAGGTTGGCGCTGGCCTCGGCGGTGGCGATGATGTAATAGGTTGCAACAGCGTATTCCGTGTGAGGCAGCGAAATCTCCACCACTTCAGCCCCGAGCTTCTGCAGTTGCCGCACGGCCGCATCCACGGCCTGCTTCACCTCCGGGTCGAGGCCGCCCACCATGTATTCCCGGGCCAGCCCGATCTTCAGCCCCCGGATGTCCCCCGTCAGCGCCGCCGCATAATCCGGGACCGGCTGCGGCACACAGGTGGAATCCTTCGGATCAGGCCCCGCGATCACTCCCAGCATCCGGGCCGCATCGCCCACGGTCCGCGTGAACGGGCCGATCTGGTCGAGCGACGAGGCGAACGCGACGAGGCCGTATCGCGAGATGCGGCCGTAGGTGGGTTTGAGCCCGACGACGCCGCACAGTGCAGCCGGCTGGCGGATGGAGCCGCCGGTGTCCGAGCCGAGGGTGGCGGGGCATTCGCCGGCGGCGACGGCCGCGGCCGATCCGCCAGAGGATCCGCCGGGGATGCGGTCAAGGTCCCACGGATTGCGCGTGACGCCGAACGCGGAATTTTCGGTGGAGCTGCCCATGGCGAATTCGTCCATGTTCAGCCGCCCGAGAATGACGGCGCCGGCGGCCTTGAGCTTTTCGATGACGGTGGCGTTGTAGGGTGAGACGAACTTACCGAGAATTTTCGAGCCGCAATTGAGCGGGTGCCCCTGGACGGCGATGACGTCCTTGATGCCGACGGGCACGCCCAGCAGCGGGCGGGGATCCGAGGGCGCCCTCGATGCATCAATCGCGTCCGCCTGCGCCAGCGCGTCGGAATCGTCGTGGCTGAGAAAAGCGTGGATCCGTCCGTCCACCTGCGCGATGCGGTCGAGGGAGGCCTGCACCACTTCGCGCGCGGACACCTCGCGCCGCGCGACACGGGCGGCAATTTCGGAAATCGGGAGTCGATTCAACATGGGAGTTCGGCAGCGGCGCCGGCCGGGGGCGGGTTACTCGATGATTTTGGGGACCATGAACAGTCCGTTGGTGGCGGCGGGCGCGTTGCGGAGGGCTTCCTCGGTGGGCAGCGAGGGCCGGACTTCGTCGGGACGGCAGACATTCACCAGCGGGAACGCGTGCGCGGTGGGCTCGACGCCGGCGACATCGGCTTCTTTGAGCTTGTCGATATAGCCCAGGATATTCCCGAGCTGGGAGCCGAGTTTTTGCTGTTCCTCGGGGGAAAGAGCGATGCGCGCCAGGTGCGCCACGTATTGGACGTCGATTTCTACGGCAGCCATGGGGGAAGATTAGGGATGCGGGTTGCAGGTTGCAAGTTGCAGGTTGCAGGTTCCTGGCGGCCAACAAGAATCCAGGCAGAATCGCGACGTCGCTACCAGCGAATGCGCCTTGGAAGAAATCTCGAAATGGGAGAACCTGCAACCTGCAACTTGAAAACCTGCAACCTCTTACTCCTCGTCAAACTTCCGTTTGATGAGTGATTCGACTTCGGCGAGGGCCTTGGCGGCGTCGACGCCGTCGGCGTGGACGGTCAATTTACTGCCCGGCCCTGCGGCCAGCATCATCAGGCCCATGATGCTTTTGCCGTTGACCCGTTCGCCGTCTTTTTCGACAAAGATGTCGCACGCGAAGCGGTTGGCCATTTTGACAAAGAGCGCCGCCGGCCGGGCGTGGATGCCCAGCTTGTTCGAAACCACGAATTCCTTCGTGATCGCCTTTTGATCGGTTGCCATTTTAGCGCTCATGCAGCGTTCGATTGCCCGATATCTGTAGCCGATTTGGCCCAATTTGGCCAATGATTTCTGTGCCAGCCTGACAGCCACGGAGGCGCAGAGTCCACAGAGGGAAGCTCATTCCAATTGTTTAACTCGTTGATCCCGGTGACTCTGCGGCTATTCATTCCTACAAATTCGCCCCGGACGACATCCGGGCGATCAGCCGGTCGTTGAGTTCCTTGGCCGGGTTGTAGCCCGTGAGCTTCAATTTCGTCTGAAAAGCCGCCACTTCGATCAACCGGGCCAGGTCGCGGCCCGGTCGCACCGGGATCACGATGTGCGGGATGTCGATCCCGAGGATCTTCACGAATTCCTGCTCCATGCCCAGACGGTCCACGTCCTCCACTTCGCTCCACGACTTGAGGCTGACGACCAGGTCGACCTTTTTCTGGCTGCGGATGCTTTTCACGCCGAACATGGCGGCGACGTTGATGATGCCGATGCCGCGGACTTCCATGTGATTGCGGGTGAGCTCGGCGCTGTTGCCGATGATTTCCTTGCCGTCCACCAGCGTCACTTTCGTGATGTCATCGGCGACCAGGCTGTAGCCGCGCTCGATCAGGGCGAGGACGCTTTCACTTTTGCCAATGCCGCTTTCGCCGCGGATGATCACGCCCACGCCCAGGATGTCCACCATGCTGCCCATCTCCGTGCCGCGAGGGGCGAACATGAGCTCCAGGGCAAGCGTCGCCAGGTTGATGAATTTCATCGTCACCAGCGGGCATTGAAAAATCGGGACATCGCGCTCCTCGGCCATGCCGAGCACGATTTTGTCCGGGCGCAGGTTCCGGCTGAAAACAATGCAGGGAATGCGGAAGGAAAAGAACATGTCGTAGCGCGCCCGGCGCTGGTCTTCCGGCAGCGACTTCAGGAAGTAAGCCTCGGCGTTGCCGATGACCTGCACGCGCTTGTTCGCGAAATAACGGGTAAAGCCCGACATGACGAGCCCCGGGCGATTGACGGTGGGTTCGCGAATGACGCGCTTGAGACCCTTGGCGCCGGCAAGCAGCTTGAGCCCGAGCGCCTCGGCCTGGTCCTTGTAGAATCGTTCGACGGTGACAGTATCGCGTTGCATACGTAAATGGCGGCTGTCATCAGCCGCGGTTTATAAATTGAACTCCGGTCCCAGGTAAATTTCCCGGGCGCGCGGATCATTCACCAACTGCTCCGCCAGCCCGTCGTAGACCACCTCGCCCTTGTGAATCAGGTAGGCGCGGTCGACCAGCTTCAGCGTCTCGCGCACGTTGTGGTCGGTGATCAGGATGCCCAGGCCGCGCTCGCGCAGGCGGCGCACAATTTTCTGCACTTCATATACGGCGATGGGATCGATCCCGCTGAACGGCTCGTCGAGCAGCAGCAGTTTCGGGCTGGTCACCAGGGCGCGCGTGATCTCCAGGCGCCGCTTCTCGCCGCCGCTGAGCGTGTAGGCCTTCGATTTCGCGAGCGGCGCAAGGTCCAGTTCGTCCAAAAGATATTTCAACCGGACCGCCCGCTCAGCCGAGTCCATCCGGCACGTTTCCAGGATGGCGAGGATGTTCTGTTCGACGGTGAGTTTGCGGAACACGGACGGTTCCTGGGTGAGATAGCCGATGCCGAGGCGCGCGCGCCGGTGCATGGGCAGCCGCGTGATCGGGCGGCTCTCGAAGGAGACGGAACCGGAATCGGGTTTGACGATGCCGACGACGATGTTGAACGTGGTGGTTTTGCCGGCGCCGTTCGGGCCGAGCAGGCCGACGATTTCGCCCGCGCCGACGCTGATGGAGACGCCGTTCACGACCCGGCGCTGACGGTATTCCTTGACCAGCTTGTCCGTGGCCAGCAGCGGTTCGAGGGTGCCGGCGGCAACCGGCGCGCCTACCGAAGGTCGATCCAGTTCAGGCTGGGATGATGGGTTCTCCGGGTTCACGCGGGGTCATTTCGGAGCCGGGGCCGCCGGGTGCGCGAGGAGGTTCGTGGCCACCATCGGCGCGGTCTTGATGATCATCCGGGGATCCGTGGCGCTGAAACTGCCGCTCACCAGGTCCCAGGTGATCGTGGTGCCGGTCAGGGAGGAACCTTCGCGCTCCACCTCGGGGCTGTCCTCGCTGAGCACGATGTATTCGTTCGTGACGGAATTGCTGGTGCGACAGGTGTAAACCGCCTTGCCCGCTTTCGCGTGCACGGGTTTGCCCTGGTTGTCCACCGCGTCAATCGTTACGTGCTGCTCCGCCACCACGTTGTCCGGCTTGCCGGATTCCGGCACGCGGGCCGTCATCAGGTCGCAGGACAAGGTCAGCTTCATTTCCGGATGTTGCACCAGGACGGACCCCATGTAAACCGCGACGCGGCTTTTGGGATCGAAGTGAAACGAATGCGACTGGATCTTGAGCTCGGCCATGGCGCCCGAGGCCGGCGCGGCGGCCGGCGCGGGGGCGTTGGTCGCGACGGGAACATCGGCTGCCGCGGCCTGGTTTGTTTCGTCGGCAAGGACGGCCGGCGCAAAAGCAAGGATACAGGCGGCCAGAAATGGAAGCGGGGGCATCATGGTTTCAATGGGATGTTTCGGACGTTCCGAATGGAGGTGTGCACCTGGTTGGAAACGATCAGGCCGTCCTCCTGGTAGAGAAATCCTTCGCCCTCAAGACGAAACTGTCCGTCCCCGTAGCGGACGCTGAGCGGGCCCGCGGAACTGACGGTTTTTTTGGCAGGATCGAAAACGCAGTTGGGCGCCTCGACCAGCATCTGGCGCACGCCGGTTTCACTAAAGGTCTGCAGCTCGGCGGAGAGAATCAGGATGCGCCCGTCCTCCAGCGGTTCGGCCTGTTTGCCTTTCAGCAGCGATTTCAACTGGGTCTCGTGCGGGGGCGGGTAATTCTCGGGAACAGCGAAGTCGTTGACCCGCGTGCGGGCGCTGCCCTGGGCATGCCCCGTGGGTGCCGCAGCCACCAGAAGCAACAGCAGCAGCAGGCCGCGAAACAGCCCCAGGCGTGTCGGTTCAGGTCGCATGTTCGGATATCACAGCCGTCCAGCGCCCCTGCGCTTTGAGTATCGCCTCGGCAGTTTCACGCACCGCGCCCTGCCCCCCGGGCGCCCGGGTGACGCAGCGCGCCGCGGCGACGGCTTCCGGCACCGCGTCGGCCACCGCGACACCGACCCCGGCGCGCTCCAGCACCCCGATATCCACCACATCGTCTCCGACAAAACAGGTGTCGTCCCAGTTCAATTTAAGGTCGCGAAGCAGTTTGGCGACGGCCTCGACCTTGCCGCTGTCGCTTTGGATGAGGAAATCGATCTTGAGATCCTCGGCGCGCTGGCGGGTGGCGGGCGAGGGGCGGCGGGAGACCCAGCCGACGCGAATGCCCTGGCGCTGGAGAAACTTCATTCCAAGCCCGTCGCGGATGTTGAATCGTTTGGTTTCGCTGCCTCCGCCCATCCACACCGCGCCGTCGGTCAGGACGCCGTCGACGTCGCACAGGAACAATTTCACGCGGCGCAACCGCGCACGCACTCGCGAAAACGGGTTGCTTCGGCTGTTCACCGGGGCACCGCCTTGAACACCTTCAGGAATTCCTTGAGCCGCCCGGGCAGTTCCACCAGCGGAATCATGTTGGGCCCGTCGCTCAATGCCTTGTCGGGGCGCGGATGGGTTTCGATGAACAGCCCGTTGGCTCCTGCCGCCAGCGCGCTGCGCGCGAGCACGGGCGCGAATTCACGCTGCCCCGACGATTTATCGCCGCCGCCCCCCGGCAATTGCACCGAGTGCGTCGCGTCGAAAATCACCGGGAACCCGTTCCGCCGCAGGATCGGGATCGACCGCATGTCGGCCACCAGGTTGTTGTATCCGAAAGTCGTGCCGCGCTCGGTCAGGAGGATGCGGCGCGCGCCCGCCTGTTTCGCCTTCTGAACCACCTGCCCCATCTCCTGCGGCGACAGGAACTGGCCTTTCTTCAGATTGACAATCCGGCCCGTGGACGCGGCGGCTTCGATGAGATCGGTCTGCCGGCAAAGGAAGGCCGGGATTTGAAGAATATCCACCGCGTCCGCCGCAAGGAACGCCTGCGACTGGGTGTGGACGTCGGTGAGGACAGGCACGCCGACATCGCGGCGGACGCGGGCGAGGACTTTCAGGCCGTCCTCGATTCCAGGCCCGCGGAAGGAGCCGCCGGAGGTGCGGTTGGCCTTGTCGTAACTGGCCTTGAAAACGTAGAAGATGCCCAGGCGCCGGCAGGTCGCGGCGAGGCTCGACGCGATATTCAGGCAAAGTTTTTCACTCTCGATCACGCACGGCCCCGCGATGAGCGTCAGGCGCGAGGGAGCGCACAGGGATTTCCAGATGGCCGATTCGTTCAGCACGCGCCATATCTAGCAACCGGGCGCGGAATTGTAAATGAATCAAGATTTGTCAAGGCGGCCGGGGCCGGCGTGCTTCGTAGCCGCGATTGTAAAATCGCGGAGGCATGTTTACTTTCCGGGGACCGCGATCTGACGATCGCGGCTACGGGCGCTGCACCGCGTGAGCATCATCAGCATCAAACTACACATCCTGGCAGCCGCCGTCCTGGCGCTGTGCGGCTGCCGCACAACTGCCTATTACAGCCAGGCCATCCACGGCCAATACCAGATCGTC
>JAXMHQ010000053.1:0-16324 GCA_046346665.1 Verrucomicrobiota bacterium | reverse complement strand
TGAAACGATGGATTCCATGGGTGCTGGTGATTGTGATGGCGGGCTGGGTGGCGGGCCAGCTCGCGCCGAAATCGGAGTCGGGCTTTCACACCGGCGATTTCGGCCGGCTGCCGATCCTGATGAACGGGCGGTTTCAGCCGATGGAATCGCTCGCGCGGAATTCGCTCCTGCAGATCCGGACCAAGCAGACGGTTTACGACGCGACCGGCGCGCGGCCGGAGACGCTGTCGGCCGTGGAATGGCTGATGGAACTGACCATGAAACCGGACCGCGCGGACGAGCGGCCGGTGTTCCGCATCGACAATCCCGAGGTGTTGAGCGTGCTGAAGCTTTCCGAGAGCCAGAAATATTACTCCTACAACCAAATCAAGGCGCAGGCGGACGAACTGGACAAGCAGGCGGAGCGGGCGGACCGGGTGGAGGCGGCCGCGCGGTCGAGTTACGAATCGCAGATCATCAAGCTGTACGGGGCGGTGACGCTCTATCAGCGGCTGCAGGTGAGTTTGAAGCCTCCGGGCGTGGAGGATTTCACGGCGAACCTGGAGGAATTCCAGCGCAGCCTGGCGCCGGGCATCGCCGCGGTGCGGGCGCGGGACGAAAAGAAACCGTTCGACCAGGCGGCGTTCGACGCGCTGGTGGGGTTGATGACCGGTTATGATTCCATGGCGCGGTTCGGTCTGCCGCTCGCGGTGCCGCCGTCGGAGCCCGGCGCGCGCCGGGAAGCGTGGCAGACGATCGGGTCCAGCCTGATGGAGACCGCGAAGACAGGCCAGGTTGCGCCCGTTGTGAAGGATTATGCGGCGATGGTGACGGCGTACCAGGCGGGAGACGCGGCCGGATTCAACAAGGCGGTCGACGACTGCCGGCAATGGCTCGCGGAACGTTACGGGCCGGAGGTCCGGAAGGCGGCGCAGGAAAGTTTCTTCAGCCGCCTGCAGCCGTTCTACAACGCGACGGTGATTTACGTGCTGGCGTTCGTGCTGGCCTGTGTGTCGCTGCTCGGCGTGTCGGAATGGGTGCGGAAATCCGCCGTCGGCCTGGTGGTGCTCGCCCTGGTCCTGCACACCATCGGCCTGGTGTTCCGGATGTATTTGGAAGGACGTCCGCCGGTGACCAATCTGTATTCCTCAGCGGTGTTCATTGGCTGGGCTTGCGTGGTCCTCGGCCTGGTGCTGGAGCGCATCTACCCGATCAGCATCGGCGTGCTCGCGGCGTCGCTGGTCGGTTTCATCACCCAGATCATTGCGCATCACCTGGCGCTGACGGGCGACACGATGGAAATGATGCGGGCGGTGCTGGACACGAATTTCTGGCTGGCCACGCACGTGGTCACGGTGACGCTGGGTTACGCGTCGACGTTCCTGGCCGGTGCGCTGGCGATTCTTTACGTGGTGCTCGGGTTGTTCACGCACCGGCTGACGCAGCCGCTGGCGGGCGACGCGCGCGGGCTGCGTATGGGCGCGGTGTTGACCAAGATGGTCTACGGCATCATCTGCTTCGCGACGCTGTTCAGCTTCGTCGGGACCGTCCTCGGCGGCATCTGGGCCGATCAATCCTGGGGCCGGTTTTGGGGCTGGGATCCGAAGGAAAACGGGGCGCTGCTGATCGTGATTTGGAACGCCATCATTTTGCACGCACGCTGGGGCGGCCTGGTGCGGGAGCGCGGGCTGATGAACCTCGCAATCTTCGGCAACATCATCACGAGCTTCTCCTGGTTCGGCGTCAACATGCTGGGCATCGGCCTGCATTCCTACGGATTCATGGACGCCGCGTTCAAGTGGCTGATGCTGTTCATGGCCAGCCAGGCCGTGTTGATCCTGCTGGGATGCCTCCCGGTGCGGTTTTGGAAAAGCTTCCGTCCGGCGCCTGCCGCCGGCTAATCCTTCTGAGTTGGAAGTTGCAGGTTACAGGTTGCAAGTTCGATGGGCGGTGGGCGATTTCAACCTGCAACTAACAACCTGCAACCTGCAACCAGGACCCGCACTCCCGCCTATTCCAGCTATTTCTCCAAGCTTAATGTCTTTGACGCCCCGGCGGCATTCTCGTACCGTATGGGACTTTTGAAGGCATCATGATTGGTTTCATCATCAAGAAAGTGATCGGCTCGAAGAACGACCGCGAGCTGAAGAGAATCCGGCCGGTAATCCAGCAGATTGTCTCGCTGGAATCGGGCCTGCAGGGGCTGACGGACGAACAGTTGCGGGCCAAAACAGCGGAGTTCAGGGAGCGGATCGAGGCGGCCCGGAAACAGAACGGCTATTACGAGGCGTCGGCCGAGGCGCGCCGGCTGGAGACGGAGTTGCGCGGCGATGAAGCCAAAGCCGAGCGGCGCCGGGCGTTCGAGATCGAACAGGCGGCGCTGAACGCGGTTTTGCCCGAGGCCTTCGCCGTGGTGAAAGCCGCCTGCCGCAAGTTGTGCGGCCAGGAAATCATCGTGCGCGGCCACCCGCTGAAGTGGGAAATGGTGCCGTTCGATGTCCAGTTGATCGGCGGTTATGGATTGCACACGGGCCGGATCGCGGAAATGGCGACGGGCGAAGGCAAGACGCTGGTGGCGACGTTGCCGGTGTATTTGAACGCGCTGGCCGGGCACGGCGTGCACGTGGTGACGGTGAACGATTACCTGGCGGCCCGCGACAGCGAATGGATGGGCGCCGTTTACCGGTTCCTGGGATTGAGCGTCGGGGTGATCCTGCACGATCAGCCGCCGAAGGTGCGGCGCGAGCAGTATGCCTGCGACATCACCTACGGCACCAATGCCGAGTTCGGGTTCGATTACCTGCGCGACAACGGCATGGCCAATCGCAAGGAGGAACAGGTCCAGCGCGGCCATTACTTTGCGATCGTCGACGAAGTGGACTCGATCCTGATCGACGAAGCGCGCACGCCGCTGATCATCAGCGGCCCGGCGGTGGTGACGTACGACGAGCAATACGGCCAGTTCCGGCCGCAGGTGGAGACGCTGTTCCACGCCCAGGAACGGCTCTGCAACCGGTTTTTGTCCGAGGCGGAGCAGTTGATCAAGAAGTTGAATTCCGGCGAACCCGTCGAGAACCCGGAGGCGGTGGAGAAGGAAGCCGGCCTGCTGCTGTTCCGCGTCAAGCTGGGCCAGCCGAAGTCGGAAGGACTCCTGAAGCTGCTGGAGAATCCCGACAATCTGCGCCTGATGAACCAGGCGGAGTTGACGCTGCACGCCGACCAGAAGAAGACCGAGCTTTACGCCGAGAAGGAGCAATTGCTGTTTGCGATCGATGAAAAGAGCCACGAGGCGGACCTGACGGAGAAGGGGCGCAATTTCCTGAGCCCGAGCGATCCGGACGCGTTCATGCTGCCGGACCTGACCACGGCGCTGCACGAGATCGACACCGGCCCCGAGACCGACGCGCGGAAGCGGATGGAGGCGAAGACAAAGCTCCAGCAGGAATTTGAATCGAAGGCCCAGCGCATCCATGCCATCAGCCAGTTGCTGAAGGCGTATTGCCTTTACCAGAAGGACGTCCAATACGTCATCCAGGACGGCAAGGTGGTGATTGTGGATGAGAACACGGGGCGCCTGATGACCGGACGGCGCTGGAGCGACGGGCTGCACCAGGCGGTGGAGGCGAAGGAAGGCGTGGCGATCGAGCGCGAGACCCAGACGCTGGCCACCATCACCATTCAGAATTATTTCCGGCTTTACCAGAAGCTGGCCGGCATGACCGGCACGGCGGAGACGGAGGCCCAGGAGTTTTTCGACATTTACAAGCTGGGCGTGCTGGTGATCCCGACCAACCGCGCAATCGCGCGCAAGGATTCGAACGACTCGGTCTACAAGACCAAGCGCGAGAAATACCTGGCCGTGCTGAAGGAGATCAAGGAAATCCACGCCAAGGGCCGGCCGATCCTGGTCGGCACCATCTCGGTGGAAGTCAGCGAACACCTGTCGCGAATGCTGAAGCGCGAGGGCATCGTGCATTCCGTGCTGAACGCCAAGTATCACCAGCAGGAAGCGGAAATCATCACGCGCGCGGGCCAGAAGGGCGCCGTCACCATCGCCACCAACATGGCCGGCCGCGGCACGGACATCAAACTGGGCGAGGAAGTCCCCGGCATCGGCGGATTGCACGTCATCGGCACCGAACGCCACGAGGCGCGGCGCATCGACCGGCAGCTCCGCGGCCGCTGCGCGCGCCAGGGCGATCCAGGTTCGTCCCATTTCTTCGTGTCGCTCGAGGACGACCTGATGCGCCTGTTCGGCTCGGATCGCATCGTCAAATACATGGAGAAGATGGGCCTTGAAGAAGGCCAGGAACTCGAACATCCGCTCCTGAACCGCTCGATCCAGCAGGCCCAGAAGCGCGTCGAACAGCACAATTTCCAGATCCGCAAGCGCACGCTCGAATACGACGACGTGATGAACAAGCAGCGCGAAGTCATTTACGGCTTCCGCAACGAAATCATCCACGCCGAGGATGTCCGGGATCGCCTGATGGACATCATGGAGGAAGTCGTCATCCAGAAGGTCGACCAGCACACCAAGTCGGGGACCGATGTGAGCGACTGGAACCTGCGCATGCTGGCGGACTGGGTGAATTTGAATTTTCCGCTGGGAATGCCGGATGCCGAGATGGCGAAGGCCGCCGCCGCGGGCACCGAGGCCCCCGTGGCGGGGTCGCTCTACGACGGGCTTAGCCCCGCGCAGTTCGCCGTCTGCAATTTCATTTCCGACAACGTCCGGAAAGCCTACGACCTCAAGATCAGCTTCGAAAATCCGCAGGCGCTCAAGGAAGTGGAACGCTACACGATCCTGAATGCGATCGACCGCCTCTGGCAGTTGCACCTCTACGAAATCGACAGCCTCCGTTACAGCATCGGCCTCCGCGGCTACGGCCAGCGGGATCCGCTGATCGAGTACAAGGCGGAAGCCTACAAGATCTTTGACGAACTGATGGTCAACATCAAATCCGAGATCTGCCACAACATCTTCCGCAGCGCCTCAAGCCTGATGGCGTTCGAGAACTTTTTGAAAAACGTCCCGCAGCGCACGATGCACCAGTCGGCCAGCGCTTTCGGCGGATCCACCACAGGCGCCGACGCACCCGCCGCCGCCGCGCCCCAGGCGCCGGCAAGCGACATCGTCAGCCAGGCCGCGGAAGCGATGGAAAAGGCGAAGCCGGCGCGTGTCGGCCCGAAGGTGGGCCGGAACGATCCGTGCCCCTGCGGCAGCGGAAAGAAATTCAAACAATGCTGCGGAAAGTAGGGCGGGGGAGTCGGGGAAGGGCGAAGTGTGATGGGGCGAAGGACGGGCGCGGAGGATGGTGCGAAGCTTTGTAAACTTCGCACTTCGAAATTCGAACTTCGAACCTCTACTCGTTGAGTCCCCAGCGGGCGATGCCTTCGAAGCGCGCCAGTTGGTCGGATAAAGCCGGGGCCGGGGTCACGACCGGGTGAGGCAGGTCAACAATCGTTCCCGTGGTCGTCGTGGCCGGGGCCGCAGCGAAGTCCGGCAGATCCTGGTTCTGGCTCGATCGATCCTGGGTTCCGGTTGCCAACTTCTTTGCGATGGTTGCTTTCATTTCTGTGGTGCGAAGGGCAGCCCAGACCGTGTTTGAAGTGGAATTGCCCGTCGCTTCGGAACCTTACATAGCATAGCGCGTGCTAAACTCCCGGTTCTCAGTAAGTTTCTTCCATTCTTCGAAAATCGTTGCGGCCGCATTTGTCATGATCCCGTCAGGCGAAGTCCCGACACGTCACCGGGACTGAAACAGGACAGATTTGACCTGAAAGATGGACAGAAGACAGTTTGTGAGTTTGAGAGTTTAAGAGTTTAAGAGCGGGAGCAGGACCGCGCGCCTCGCCCACTCCCAAACTCCCAAACTCCTAAACTCTTAAACTTCATTGACTCCCTTTTGGCATACGGCATGATGCGTCGCGCCCATGCGCCTGCGCGCTTTCAAAGCTTTCGTTTGCCTGGTCCTGTTCCTGGGCCTGCAACCCTTTGTCGCGTCGCCCGCCCTGCACCAGGCGGTGCACCCGGACGCCGGGTCGGCCAATCATCATTGCGCCTTCACGCTGATCGCCACCGGGCAGGTGTTGCTGGCGGCGGCGGCAGGTCTGTCCCTGGTCTGCCTCGGCATCTGCCTGGCGCTGCCCGCCGTCCCGGCCCTTGAATTTCCCGCTTCCTTCGATTACCGGCTTTCTCCAAGCCGGGCTTCTCCTGTCTCCCTCTGAGTCCAACGGTTGAATTGTAGTTGGGATTCCCGCCCTATCGAACGAGGCGGGGAGTGCCCCGGTAGGAAATTAAAAACCTTTATTTGGATGAGGAGTCATCATGAAATTTCAAGTTGCGATGGTGTGCGCCGGCATGCTTCTGCCGCTGGCCGGCGCCGCCCAGGAAACGAACCAGGTGGAGCAGCTCCGCCAGGAATTGCGGCAGATCCAGGAACAGTCGGAAAGGAAGCAGCAGGAACAGCAGCGTCAAATCGAGCAGTTGAATCGCAAGCTCGACGAATTGCAACGGCAGGGCGCCGCCGCAGCGTCCCCCACCTCCGCCCCCGCCGGGCCGCCCGGCTCGGATGACCTCGGCAGCCTGTCCCGCAAAGTGGACCAGGTGGTCGAAGCCCAGAAGAAAACACTCCTCAGCGAGTTCAATCCGTCCATCGGGTTCGTGAGCGAAACGCTTTTCTTCTATCAAAGCCAGGCCTCGGACGCCACCGGCGCGCAGCAGCCGGCGGGATTCAACGTCTACCAGCGGTCGATGGAGCTGAACCTGGCGGCGTCGGTCGATCCGTTCGCGAAAGGTTACGCGGTGATCAACGCGACGGCCGATGCGGCCACGGGCGAGGCGACGCTGGGGTTCGAGGAGGCGGCGATCCAGACGACGTCGTTGCCGTGGAACCTGGAACTGACAGGCGGGATGTTCTTCGGCGAATTCGGCCGCCTGGCCTACGTGCATGACCACGAACTGCCGTTCGTGAACCGGCCGCTGGTTCTCGAGCAATACATCGGCGGCGAATCCAAAACCGTGGGCGCCCAGATGAACTGGCTGGTCCCGGTCGAACATTACATCAGCGCCACCTTCGGCATCGGCACGCAGTTCGGCGAACCGCCCAACAACCCGGGCGGCAACCGAACCTTCAACGAGCTGAACTTCTGGGGCCGGATCGGCACCTATTACGATCTGACCCCGAACTGGCAGTTGGAGATGGGCGTGTCGGGCATGATGAATCCCGCGACCGAGGATCGAGGCGGGGCGACCCTGGAGCCGAACGGTATCAGCACCGCGACGGAGAAGGAACGGCGGCTGGTGGGCGGCGACCTGAAGCTCACCTGGACGCCGCTTCAAAACAACCAGTTCCAGAGCTTCGTGCTGGGATCGGAGCTGCTTTACAGCGACAACTATTACCTGTTCAACCCGGACGGCGTTTCGAACACCGGCGACGAATATTACGGCAACGAGGGCGCGCTGGGTCTTTACACATACGCCACCTATCGCTGGACGCGGTCGTGGAGCGGGGGATTCCTGTTCGACTGGGTTCAGAACGACACCTCCCGGCAGAATGCCACCTTCGCTTACTCGCCCTATGTGACCTGGGCAATCAGCCATTGGAACCAGATCCGGCTCCAATACACCCACACCGAATACCAGCAAACTCCCTCCGCTCCCGCCAACAACGCCGTTTACCTGCAATGGGTCTGGATCATCGGATCGCACTCGCACGGCTGGGCCGCCCGCTGACCTGAAAGGATTCAAAGACCATGAAAACACAATTGAACTGGATGAAACGCTGGGCGATCTGGCTGGCCGCGGCGCTGATCCCCCTTGGATTGCACGCGGAAAAAATTCGCGTCGTCGCCACGTTGACCGATGTGGCGGATTTCACGCGGGCGGTCGGCGGCGACCGGGTGGAGGTGAAATGCCTCGCCACGGGCATCGAGGACACGCACGGCATACCCCTCAAGCCGAGCTTTGTGCCGCAACTCAACCGGGCTGACGCGGTGGTGCTGGTGGGATTGGACTGCGAACATTCCTTCCTGCCCGCGCTGCTCGAAGCCGCCAAGAATCCCCGCCTGCGGCCCGGCGCGCCGGCTTACATCGACTGCTCCGCGGGCATCGCCCCGCTGGAGGTGCCGTCGTCCACCGATCATTCGGAAGGCGACGTGCACGCCTACGGCAACCCGCATTACATTCTCGACCCGGTGCTGGCGCGCACCGCGGTGCAGAACATCTGTGCCGGGCTGTGCGCCGTCGCGCCGCAATACCAGGCGGAGTTCACCCGGAACCGCGATGCCTACCTGGAAAAACTGGACGCGAAGATCGCCGGCTGGGAGAAGGCCGCGGCCCCGTTGAAGGGAGTCAAGTTCGTGTCGTATCACAATCACTGGGTGTATTTCGCCCGGCGTTTCGGGATGGATTATGAGGGCACGATCGAACTCAAGGCGGGCATCGACCCGACGCCGCATCATGTCGAGGAACTGGTCGCGATGATGAAGGCGCAGCACGTGCCGATCGTGGTTCGCGAGCCGCAGTTTCCCGAGAAGGTGCCGAGCCTGATTGCCCGGCAGACCGGCGCACAGCTCGTCAAACTGCCGATCATGCCCGGGGGCGTTCCGGGCACCGGCACTTACTTCGAAGAGATGGACTACATCATCCGCTCGCTCGTGACGGCGGCGGAGGCGGCGAAATCGAAAGCGCCATGAGCAACACCCTGATCACGCTCGACCGGCTGGCCATCGGTTACCCCGGCCAGCCGGTTCTTGCCGAGGTTTCACTGGAAATCGCACGATCCAGTTTCACCGCGATCCTCGGCGCGAACGGCACGGGAAAATCCACGCTGCTGAAAACGCTGCTGGGCCTCCAGGCGCCGCGATCGGGCGAGGTGCGGTTCGCCGGTCCTGTCACGTTCGGTTACGTGCCGCAGAGCATCCAGTTCGACACGCTGTATCCCCTGTCGGGACAGGACGTGGCGCTGATGGGCGTGTACGGACGGGTCGGCGCCGGGCGGCGGGTGCCGCCGGCCGAGCGCGCCTGGACTCGCGAATGCCTCGAAGCGGTGGGCGCCGGGGAATTTGCGCGACGCCCGTTCTCGGTCCTGTCGGGCGGCCAGAAGCAGCGCGTGCTGATGGCGCGCGCGCTCGCGACGCGGGCCAATGTGCTGGTGCTGGACGAGCCGACGGCGGGTGTGGACGTGGTGGCGACGCGGGCGCTGATGGAACTGGTGGTCCGGTTGCAAGGGGAGCGGGGGCTGGCGGTGTTGCTGGTGACGCACGACCTCGCGCTGGTGCGAAAGCACGCCCGGCAGGTGATCTGGCTGCACGAAGGGCAGGTGCTGCACGGACCCGTGGAACAACTCCTGACACGCGAGCGCCTCGCGGAGATTTTTGAAATGGAGGTCGGCTGATATGGATACTCTCCAGGAGATCCTGTCTCCGCACTTTCTGCTGCGGAACTCCCTTTACGCGAGCCTGCTGGTCGGGCTGGTATGCCCGGTCGTGGGTGTTTTTCTCGTCCTGCGGCGCCTCGTGTTTGTCGGCGTGGCGCTGCCGCAAATTTCGTCGACCGGCGTGGCGCTGGTGTTGTTGCTGCCGTTCTGGCTCGGCGCCGGCGCCGGAGGCGGGCACACGGAACACAGCGAACACCTGCTGGCCCTGATGGGATCCGTCAGCTTCACCCTGGCCGCCGTGCTCATCCTCGCGTGGCTCGAACGCCGGGCCCAGGGTGTGCCCGAAGGCCGCCTCGGCGCCGTGTACGTCGTGGCGTCCGCGCTCAGCATCCTGCTGCTCTCCCGCAATCGCTACGCCGAAGTCGGCTGGCTGGACTTGTTGAAGGGCGAAATCATCACCGTCGATACCGCCGACCTGCTGATCACCGCGATCACACTCGCGCTGGTGCTCGTCCTGATGGCGGTGTTTTACAAGGAGCTCCTGATGGTGTCGTTCGATCGCGTCCTGGCGGCGACGCTCGGCCGGAGCGTGGTGGCGTGGGATCTCCTGTTATACGGCTTGGTGGGATTGACCGTGTCCGTGTGCGTCCTCAGCGTCGGGCCGCTGGTGGCGTTCGGATTTCTGCTGGTGCCGGCGCTCATAGCGCATTTGTTCGCGCGCTCGATGCGGCAGTTCATGGTGGCGTCGGCTGCCATTGGCGGCGTGTTGGCCTTCGCCGGTTTTGCCCTGGCGTATCACTGGGACTGGCCGGTGGGTCCGACGGAAGTTGCGCTCCTGGGCGCGGTCTACGCAGGCGCGTGGCTCGTGCGAAGGATCAAGGGATAATCAGGGGGATAAATGGATAAATGGATTTTTGGATTAATGAATTGGTTCCGCGCGGGCGTCTTCCCATTGATCCAAAAATCCATCAATCCAAAAATCCTTTTGATCATTTCTTCTAAAGTATTGCCGTGGAGCGCCGAAAGACAGGGAACGTTCGAAACCGTGTTGATGTGGAACCGGTGGGGGGGAACGTCAAATGGGATGTCCTTGGGTGTTGCAGTCTAATTGAACATTTAATGACAACAGAACTCATGAGCAGCGTGACCACCGGCAGCCAGAATTGCGTCGAGTCGCGCCCGACCTTTACCCTGAACGTGGAGCTTTACCAACTGACCGTTCGCGCGATGCGGGAGGTTTTCCGCCAGCAACCCGGTCGGTCCTCTGAAGGCCTGGACCGGGTCCACGAATTCCAGAATGAAGGATGGGAAGCGGCCCCGTCGCACGTCGCCACGACGCGCGCGGAAATGTCGCCCCGTTCCTCGATTGATATCGCCCTGGTGGCGGATTTCACGCACACCCGCTGACACGAGAAGGAGCCAGCGGTTTTACGTGAATGTCCGCCATCCTGCGGCATCAAACCTTGCCGAACGTCAATGACCCGTCCTTGACCCGCACCCGGATCCGGTCGCCCGGCTTGAACTCGCCTTCGAGCAGGCGCCGCGCAAGCGGATCCACCAGGTGCTCCTGGATGGATCGCTTCAGCGGCCGGGCGCCGAACTGGGGATCGTAACCCTCCCGCGCCAGCAGTTCCCGCGCGGCCTTGTCCAGGTCGAGCGTCAAATTCTGTGCAGCCAGGCGCTTGTCGAGCCGCGCAAGCTGAACCTCGACAATTTTCCCGATCTGATCCTCGCTGAGGCTGTGGAAGATGATGATGTCGTCGACGCGGTTTAGAAACTCCGGCCGGAACTGCGCCTTCAATTCGCTCCGAACCAGCCGTTCCATTTCCGCGTGCGCCTCGGCGCTCATCTTTCGCGCGGCATAAAATTCCTGGATGATCGGCGAGCCCAGGTTGCTCGTCATGATGATGATCGTGTTTTTGAAATCCACCGTCCGCCCCTGTCCGTCCGTCAGGCGCCCGTCGTCGAGCACCTGCAACAGCACATTGAACACGTCGCGGTGGGCCTTTTCGATCTCGTCAAACAACACCACGCTGTAAGGCCGGCGCCGGACGGCTTCGCTGAGCTGGCCGCCCTCCTCGTAACCCACGTATCCCGGCGGCGCCCCGATCAGCCGCGCCACGGTGTGTTTCTCCATGTATTCGCTCATGTCAATCCGCACCATCGCGTTTTCGTCGTCGAACAAAAATTCCGCCAGCGCCCGCGCCGTCTCGGTCTTGCCGACACCGGTCGGGCCGAGAAAAATGAACGAGCCGATCGGGCGGTTGGGTTCCTGCAACCCGCTGCGCGAGCGGCGCACGGCATTCGACACCGCATGAATGGCTTCGGACTGGCCGATGACGCGCTGCTGCAGGCGTTCCTCCATCTTCACCAGCTTCGCCCGCTCGCCCTCCAGCATCCGGCTCACCGGGATGCCGGTCCATGACGCCACCACGCGGGCGATGTCCTCGTCGGTGACTTCCTGCCGCAACAGGCTGGCGCGGCTCCCGGTCCCGGCCTGCTTCTCGATCGCCGCCAGCTTCTTTTCCAGCTCGGGAATGCGGCCGTATTGGATTTCCGCGGCCTTGGAAAGATTGCCCTGGCGCTGCACCTGTTCGAGTTCGGTGCGGGCCTGCTCGAGTTGCGACTGAACGACGCTGACCGCGTTGACGGATGCCTTCTCGTTTTGCCAGCGGGCATTCAATGCATCGGCCTGTTCCTTGAGCTGCGCCAGCTCGGCCGCCACACCCTTCAACCGTTCCCGGCTCGCTTCGTCCTTTTCCTTGGACAACGACGTTTGCTCGATTTGAAGCTGCAGGATCCGGCGGTCGAGCTGGTCCAGCTCCGTCGGCTTGGAATCCAATTCCATCTTGATCCGCGACGCGGCTTCGTCGACCAGGTCGATCGCCTTGTCGGGCAGGAATCGATCCGTGATATAGCGGTGGGAGAGGGTGGCGGCGGCGACGAGCGCGGAATCCTGGATCCGCACACCATGGTGAACCTCGTAGCGCTCCTTCAATCCGCGCAAAATGGCGATGGTGGCCTCGACGGTGGGTTCCGAAACGAGCACCGGCTGGAATCGGCGTTCGAGCGCGGGATCCTTTTCGATGTGTTTGCGGTATTCGTCGAGCGTGGTGGCGCCGATGGCGCGCAGTTCGCCGCGGGCGAGCTGCGGTTTCAGAATGTTCGCCGCATCCGTGGCGCCCTCGGCCGCGCCCGCGCCGACCAGCGTGTGCAACTCGTCGATGAACAGCATGATTTTGCCTTCGGACGAGACCACTTCCTTGAGGAACGCCTTCAGCCGGTCTTCAAATTCGCCCCGGTACTTGGCCCCGGCGATCATCGCGCCGAGATCCATCGAAATCAGCGTTTTGTTCTTGAGCGATTCGGGCACGTCGCCGCTCACAATGCGCCGGGCGAGGCCTTCGGCGATCGCGGTCTTGCCGACGCCGGGTTCGCCGATCAGGACCGGGTTGTTCTTGGTGCGGCGGGTGAGCACCTGCATCACGCGCCGGATCTCCTCGTCGCGGCCGATGACGGGATCGATCTTTCCCTGGCGCGCCATCGCGGTCAGGTCGCGCCCGTATTTTTCCAGGGCCTGGAATTTTGCTTCCGGCTCGGGATCGGTCACGCGCTGGTTCCCGCGCAGCTCGGCGAGCGCGCGCAGGATGGAGTCGCGCCGGACATTATTGGATTGAAGAATTCGTTTGAGTGACGAAGCGCCCTGCTCGATGAGTCCAAGCAGGAGGTGTTCAGTGCTGACGAATTCGTCCTTGAGCTTGCCGGCCTCGGCTTCGGCGGCGTCGAGGGAACGTTTTAGACTCTGGCTGAGGAATGGCTCGCTGCCGCCGCGGACCTGGTGGCGCCGGGCGAGTTCCTGTTCCACGGCGGCTTTGAGCGGGGCGACGGCCGTGCCGGCCCGCTCGAGCAGGTTCGGCGTCAGGCCGTCCTGTTGTTCCAGCAGCGCGAGCAGAAGATGTTCGCCGTCTATCTCCTGGTGCGAACGACTTTGCGCGAGCCGCTGCGCGTCCTGCAGGGCCTCCTGGGATTTCCGTGTCAGCCGGTCCATTTGCATAATTACTTAATAGAGCCTCCCGGCCCGGCGTCAAGCAACCCCGAATGGAGGTTATGTCCTGATTTCCAGTTTGGGAGAAATCTGTCGTGGTAGGGCCGCGCTCCGCGCGGCCGGCGCCGCGAAGCGGCGCCCTACCGAGCCATCCGCTTGCTCGAAGCCTCAAATTCAAATTGGGACATTACCCGAATGGACGATGCGCTGAAATCGAGGGGCAGGGTGCAGCACCCGTCCGCGCTGCCGGTCAGGACCCGGGCCTAGAAATTCCTCGCCTCCCCCGGTTTGAGCAGGTGCAGCTTGCGGCCGGCCGATTGGAAGGCCGCCTGCGCGGCCGCGTGATCGATTCGGATCGGCGGGAACGTGTCGTAGTGCACACCGAGAATTTCCTCGCAATGAATGAACTCCGCCGCGCGCACCGCGTCCGCCGGCCCCATCGTGAAATTGTCCCCGATGCACAGGGCGGCGAATTTCAGCGGCGTGGTTTCCCCGATCAGTTTCATGTCGAGCGTCAGGGCCGTGTCGCCCGAGTAGTAAAAGTTGCCCTGGGGAGTTTCGACGACGAACCCGCCCGGGTTTCCGCCGGACGCTCCGTCGGGCAGGGTGCTGGAATGGACGGCAGCCACGTACTTGACGCGGCCGAAATCGAATCGGAACGCGCCGCCGTGGTTCATGGCGTGCCCGCGGTTGACGCCGTGCCTGGCAAACCACGTCACGATTTCGTAGTTCGAAATCAGCATCGCCCCGGTCCGTTTCGCGATGGCGGCGGCGTCGGCCATGTGATCCTCGTGTCCGTGCGACACCAGGATGTAATCGGCCATGATTTTCTGAACGTCGATCGCTTTCGCCAGCGGATTGCCGCTGATGTAAGGATCGAACAGGAGCGTGTGGCTCCCGGTTTCAACCGCAAAGCACGAATGACCGTAATAGGTGACTTTCATGTTGGCTCCTCTCCTTCTTCCTGCCGGACTGTGCGGCTACTATTCCCCAGGCCCATGAGGGCGTCAAACCCGCCAAAGGGCGGCCGGACCGCCATGCGGTGCAACCGAATGAATGGATCAATGGATGGTTGGATTGCTGGATGCGGGCGGAATCCAACCATCCAAAAATCCATCGATGCACTGATCCCGAAAACCAGTCAGGGCTCGACGGAGTCTCGCCCCACCGATCATGCCGCCGCTTCTTCCTCGGCTTCGAGGAAGCCTTGCAGGTGGCGGACGCGGGTCGGGTGGCGCAGCTTGCGCAGCGCCTTGGCCTCGATCTGCCGGATGCGTTCGCGGGTGACGTTGTACATCTTCCCGATCTCCTCCAGCGTGCGTTCGTAGCCGTCCACCAGCCCGAAGCGCATTTCGAGAATCTTGCGTTCCCGCTCGGTGAGAGTCGTGAGAACGTCCCCGAGTTTTTCCTTGAGCAAACTGTAGCTGGTCACGTCGGAGGGGTTCTCCGCGGATTTGTCCTCGATGAAATCGCCGACGCTGACGTCGCCCTCGTCGCCCACGGGGGCGTGGAGCGAGATCGGCTGCTGGGCCATTTTGAGCAGCGAATTAATGCGCGACACCGGCATGTGCATCTCGTCCGCCAGCTCTTCCGGGGTGGGCTCGCGCCCGAGTTCCTGCGTCAACTGCTTCTGCGCGCGCCACAGCTTGTTCATGATTTCAATCATGTGCACCGGGATGCGGATCGTGCGCGCCTGGTCGGCAATGGACCGGGTGATCGCCTGGCGGATCCACCAGATGGCGTAGGTGGAGAACTTGTAACCGCGGCGGTATTCGAATTTTTCCACGCCTTTCATCAGGCCGATGTTGCCTTCCTGGATCAGGTCGAGGAACGACTGGCCGCGGTTGGTGTATTTCTTGGCGACGGACACCACGAGGCGGAGATTGGCCTCGGCCATGTGGGTCTTGGCCTGCTGGGCGCGGTCAGCCGCCCGCTTGAGATCGGCGAACGACTTGTAGAACTCCTCGCGCGACATCCGGACGAACAGTTCCAGCGTGTTGATCTTGGAGCGTTCGGATTCGATTTCGGCCGTGCGGGCGGAGGATTTGTGCAGCGACTCGAGTTCCTGGATGCGCCGGAGGCTGGCCTGGAATTTTTCGTGGACGTTGCCGGCCACGACGATCATTTCCTCGATGACCTTCTGCTTGTAAAAAAACTTGGGAAAGGAGGCCTGGAGCTTCTTGTCCGCCTTCACAAATTCCTTCTGCGCCTTCTCCTTGCGCGCCTTCGTGGCCAGCTTGCGCCAGGCCATAAATTTCCCGTCCACCTGCCCATCCGCCGCGCGCACTTTCTTGATCAGCAACCGCAGATTCTTCAGGTGGCGATCCCTGTTGGCCACCTGCTTGTCCACGATCACGCGGTCAAACCGTTCCTTGGGCGGTTCCGAAAGCAGTTTCTCCGCGATGGCAATGTGCTCCTTCGCGGCAAACCCGAGGCTGTAAACGATCCGCTTCATCTCCAGCTCGGCGTCCTCGATCTTCTTGCAAATCTCAACCTCCTGCTCGCGCGTGAGCAGCGGCACCTTGCCCATCTGGTTCATGTACATCCGGACCGGGTCGTCCAGGATCTCCAGCCGCGCATCCTCGTCCTCCTCCTGCGGCGCCGGCTTCGCGCGCTCCACCTCGGCCTGGTCCACAATCTCCACCTCGAGCGTCCGCAGCTTCGTGTACAACTCGTCGAGGTCGTCCGGATTCAAATTGTCCGGCAGGATGTCGTTGATGTCGTCGTAAGTGACATAGCCGTTTTCCTGCGCCAGATGCAGGAGCGTCTTGATCGTCTCCGTCAGGTCGATCGTGGATTTCGAGCCTGCGCCGGCGGCGGAATCGGTTTGGGGGGCCGCGGAGGGTTTGAGCGGCGCGGCGGTCTTGGCGTGTTTGCCGTCACGGGCCGCCTCGGGCTTCGCATGCCCGGTGGCATT
>JAXMHQ010000052.1:0-16327 GCA_046346665.1 Verrucomicrobiota bacterium | reverse complement strand
CGCGCTGCGGATGGTTTCCGCCTCCAAAACCCCGGCCGGAGCCCAGGTGTCCTGGCAGAGCGTCGGTGGAAAAAACTACGATCTCGAGGCAAGCCCCCTCGCAAGCGGCGCGCCCTTTTCGCTCATCCAAACCAACCTCGCCGGCCAGGATGGCACGACGAGCTACCTCGATACCAACGCGCCCGACTCCGGTCCCTTCCATTACCGCGTCCGCGTCCGATAGCAGGTGCCCGCTTTTCGACACGCCGGCACGTGCGTACCGCATTCCACAATCCGCATTCAATTCTGCTTTTCTTCCGCTCCGCTTGCGAACATCCTGTGAGCAAGTAACAATACTTCCCGTTTGAGGTTGAGGCGGGTTTTCGGTTTCGTGATGCAATGATTGATTCCGTGTCCAACGAAGGAGCGGGCGCCGACCTGAAGCGCGCGCGGCGCCAGAAGCCCGCCCGCCCCGCCGCCGGCGCCGTCGACCGCCTCCCGCCCCACTCCCCCGAAGCCGAACAAGGCGTGCTCGGCTGCGTCCTCCTGTCCCCGAACGAAAACCTCGGCGAATGCATCTCCAAGTTCAAGGAAGGACCCGAAGTCTTCTACGATCTCCGCCACCAGACCATCTACTCGGCCGTCATCGAGATGTACGATCACCAGGAGGCGATCGACCTGATCACGCTCCAGCAGCGGCTCAAGGACAAACAGCTCCTCGAACAGGTCGGCGGCCTCGCCTACCTGTCGTCCCTCCCCGACGCCGTCCCCTCCGCCGCCAACCTCTCCTACTACGCCGAAATCGTTCAGGAAAAATACCTGCTCCGGAAAATGATCCAGACCTGCACCGGCGTCGTCGGCCGGGTCTATGAATTCGAAGGCGAGGTGGACGCGTTGATGGACGAGGTGGAACGCGACATCCTGCGCATCAGCGAATCGCGGGTCCAGACTCACACCAGCCCGATCAAGGATCTGGTCAAGAAGGCGATCACGACGATCGAGGATTTCCACCAGCGCCAGGGCATGCTGACCGGCGTGGGCACCGGGTTCAGCGACCTGGACAAAATGACCAGCGGCCTGCACCCGGGCGAAATGATCGTCATCGCGGCGCGCCCGTCGATGGGCAAAACCAGTCTCGCGATGAACATCGCCGAGGCCGTCGCCATCGACCAGCGCCTGCCCGTCGGCGTGTTCAGCCTGGAAATGACGGCGGAATCGCTCGTGCTGCGCATGCTCTGCTCGCGGTCGCGCGTCAACCTGCGCAATGTGCGCGACGGATTCCTGGCCGAGCGCGATTTTCCGAAGCTGACCGGCTCGGCCGGCAAACTCGCCGCCGCCCCGCTGTTCATCGACGATTCGTCCGGACTTTCCATTCTCCAGCTCCGCGCCAAGGCGCGCCGCATGGCCCAGCAGCACGGAATCAAGCTGTTCGTCATCGATTACCTCCAGCTCCTCCATTCCACCGCGCGCCGCGCCGAAAACCGGCAGCAGGAAATCGCCGACATTTCCAACGGCATCAAGGCCCTCGCCAAGGAACTCAGCGTGCCCGTCATCGTCCTCAGCCAGCTCAACCGCGAACTGGAACGCGAAAAAAACCGCAAGCCCCGCCTGTCCGACCTCCGCGAATCCGGCGCCATCGAGCAGGACGCGGACGTGGTCGCGCTGCTTTACAAGCCCAGCAGCGGCGACGACGAGGACGGCGGCGGCGAGTCCGCAGGCGGCGACCATGAAGCCGTGCCGGTCAACCTGCTGATCGCCAAACAACGCAACGGCCCCACCGGCGACGTCAACCTGACGTTCCTGAAATCGTTCACCCGCTTCGAAAGCGCCGCCAAGGTCAGCGACGAGGACATGCCGAACTGACCCGATGAAATTCCTGTCGCGCGTTCTCGGGTTTTTCCTGGCCCTGCTGTGCCTCCCCACGGCGCAGGCGCAATTTCTCCCCGCCTCCGCCTCCCTCAAGGTCGCCAAAATCGAAATCAAACACGTCGGACCCGCACAGGTCAGCGACGACCTCATCCGCGCCAACATCCGAATCAAAACCGGCGACGTCTACCGCGCCATGGCCGTCGACGACGACATCCGGAACCTCTACGCCACCGGCCTCTTTTACAACATCCGCGTCACGGACGAGACCACCGCCGCCGGCGTGGTTCTCACCTACCTCCTCCAGGCCAAGCCGAAGCTCACCGAAATCCGCTTCGCCGGGAACACCAAGTTTTCCGACAACAAGCTGAAGAAAAAGGTCACCTCGAAGGTCGGCGAACCGCTGGACGAACGGAAGCTGTTCACGGACTGCCAGTCCATCCAGGACATGTACCAGAAGAAAGGCTACCCCGGCACCCAGGTGAAATACGTGCCCAATATCGATGAAACCGCCGGGCGCGGGTCGGTCACATTCCAGGTTACCGAAAGCCCGAAGATCCGGATCGAGGACGTGGAATTCGTCGGCGCGAACGCGTTCACCGAACGCAAGCTCCGCAGCGTCCTCAAAACCCGGCGCCACTGGTGGCTGTCCTGGCTCACCGGCAGCGGCGTGTTCAAGGACGAACAATTCGAGGACGACCGCGAACGGCTCACCGAATTCTACCGCAGCCAGGGCTACATCGATTTCGAAATCAAGGATATCCGGTTCGAACACCCGACCCCGAACTCGATGATCATCGTGTTCAATATCAGCGAAGGCCAGCAATACAAGGTCGGCGCCGTGAAATTCGTCGGCAACAAGGTGTTCTCCACAAACGAAATCGCCGCCGGCCTGCGCGCCATGCAGCCGCACAACGTGCTCGCCAAAAATGTCAAACTCGGGCCGAACGGACTCAAAATGGACGTCGGCGACACGTTCACCCCGGTCGGGCTGGAGACCGACCAGAAACAGGTGGCCGATTTCTACGGCGCTCGCGGCTACATCGACGTCGGCTCCTCCCGCACCCTCCGCGTCAACCGCGTGCCCAATACCGAAACCGGCACCATGGACCTCGAATTCAACATCGAGGAAGGCCAGAAATCCTACGTCGAAAAAATCGACATCCGCGGCAACACCAAAACCAAGGACCGCGTCATCCGGCGCGAACTCGCCATCGCCCCCGGCGAAGTCTACGACATGGTCCGCATCCGCATCAGCAAGGAACGACTCGAGGGTCTCCAGTATTTCGAGAAGGTCGACACCCGGCCCGAACCCACCGACATCGCCAACCACAAGAACCTCGTCGTCGGCGTCGAAGAGAAAAACACCGGCAACATGACCGTCGGCGCCGCGTTCAGCTCCGTCGACGCCCTCGTCGGCTACGTCGAAGTCACCCAGGGCAACTTCGACCTGTTCCACCCGTCCACCTTCACCGGCGGCGGACAGAAACTCCGCCTGCGCGCCCAGCTCGGCACCCAGCGCAAGGACTACGAACTCGAGTTCATCGAACCCTGGTTCCTCCAGCGCAAACTCGCCCTCGACACCAGCCTCTTCTACCACGACCTCGACTTCGTCAGCCCGGAAAATCTCTACCGCGAAATCCGCGCCGGCGGCCGCGTCTCCCTCACCCGCGCCCTCGGCAGCGACTTCGTCATCGGCAGCGCCGGTTACAGCCTCGAAAACGTCGCCATCCTCTTCAACGACCAGGTGAACGGGAATTTTTACGGCGGGCCCCAATCGTTCCCCGGCATGCCGGTCTACGTGCCCCAGGCCCTGCTCGACCAGGCCGGCTACACCCTCGTGTCGAAAATTTTCGGGTCGCTCGCCTACGACACCCGCAACGCCGTGCTCCTCCCCGACAAAGGCCAGCGCACGGAGCTCATCACGGAACTCGCCGGGCCGTTCGGCGGCGTGCTCGATTACTACAAGATCGACATGAAAACCCGCTGGTACTTCAAAGGTCCGTTCAACGGGCACGTGCTGGAACTGGTCGGCGGCATCGGGGTGGCCGATTCCTACGGCTCCAGCGACCAGGTGCCGTTCTGGGACCGCTATTACCTGGGCGGCATGTACTCGCTGCGCGCCTACCGCTACCACAACGTCAGCCCCCGCCAGCCCGACAATCCCGAAACCGGGTTCCACTCGAACGAACCCATCGGCGGCGACAGCTACTGGTTCGGGTCCGCCGAATACAGCCTGCCTATTATTGAACGGCTCCGCTTCGCCCTGTTCTATGATGTAGGCACCGTGAACCTGGATTCCTATGACTGGAGCGCCGAGGGTTACAGCAGCGACTGGGGCGTCGGCGTCCGGCTCAACCTGCCCATCGGCCCGCTGCGGCTCGATTACGCGTTCCCCATCAAACACGACCAATACAACGGCAGCTCCGGCCGGTTCCAATTCGGCGTCGGCTATTCGAGACCGTTCTGATTTTTTATGAAACTGTTCCGTTGGAAATCAGTCCTGCGCGGCGCGGCCGCCCTCGCCCTCCTGGCAACGACCGCCCGGGGCTCCACCCCCGCACCGTCCCCGCTCGACATCTCGCCGCTGTTCTTCGAAACCAACACCGCGGCCGAACCCGCCTCCCCGTTCGTCGCCCAGGGCCGCGATTGCCAGTTGCTCCTCTCCCCCACCGAAGCCGTCTACCTCTTCGGCCAGCGCGCCGAACTGCTCTCCACCGAATCCCTCGGCCGCGTCAGCCTCAACACCTGGGGCCCCCTCCAAACCCGCCGCCTGTCCGTCCGCCTTCTCAACGCCAGCCCCGAAGCCACCCTCTCCGGCACCGGGCCCACCCTCGGAAGAGCCAACCATTACATCGGCAATGACCCCGCCCTCTGGCGCGCCGGCGTCCCCCTGTTCTCCGGCGTCCAGGTCCGATCCGTCTACCCGGGCATCGACCTCACCTACCACGCCGACAACTCCGCCCGGCTCGAATATGACTTCATCCTCGCTCCCGGCGCGCGCCCCGACCGCATCGCCCTCCAGTTCGACGGCGCGGACTCCGTCACCGTGGATGCCCAGGGCAACCTCGTCCTCAAGATCGGCGACGACCAGGTCCGGCAGCATCGGCCCGAGATCTACCAGGTCCGCGGCGGCAAACGCATCGCCATCCCCGGCGGCTACCGGTTGCTGGGACCCAATACCGCCGGGTTCAAGGTCGGAAATTACGATGCCTCCCGGCCGCTCGTCATCGACCCCGTGGTCACTTTCGCGGATTACATCGGCGGCAAGAAAAAAGACCAGGCCTGGGCCGTGGCCGCAGATACCGCCGGAAACGTCTATGTCGTCGGCGAAACCCTGTCGCTCGACCTCGCCACGACCGCCAATGCGCTCCAGACGAATTACCAGGGAGGGCACTCCGGGTTCGGCGACGGCTTCGTCGCCCGATTCCAGGGCGGCACCAATCTCGATTACCTCACCTACCTCGGCGGCAAACAACAGGAAGCCGCCTTCGCTGTCGCGGTCGACAAAAACGACAACAGCGTGTTCGTGACGGGTTACACCGATTCCACGAATTTTCCCATCACCCCCGGCGCGTTCCAAACGAAGCCCGGCGGCACCAACCTCAACGCCCGCCTCATCTACCCCCTCGACGCCTTCGTCACCAAGCTCAGTTCCAGCGGCACCCTCGTCTACTCCACATACATCGGCGGCATCAAACGCGACGTCGGACTCGGCATCGCCGTCGACAACCTCGACCGCGCCTATGTCACCGGCCTTTCTGAATCGTCCAATTACGTCGACGCCAGCGGCATCAGCAACTTCGTCAAGGGCTATTACGTCTACGGAAAAAACTCGCAGACCCGATCCAATTACCAGGGCAACATCTACCACCAGAACGGCGATGCCTTCGTCGCCCGGCTCAACGCCGCGGGCAGCGCGATGGAATATTACAGCTTTCTCGGCGGCTCCAACCAGGACATCGGCCAGGGCATCGCCGTGGATTCGGCGTATTGCGCCTACGTCGTGGGATTCACCTCGTCCACCAACTTCCCCACCACCAACGTTTTCACCTCGCCCCTGACCAACCTGTTCGCGCTCCAGCCGTCCAGCTTCCTCAACAACCAGTCGAACCACTCGTTCTACGCCGATGGATTCCTCTGCAAAGTCGCCAGCGACGGCTTGAGCCTCGAATACTCCTCCTACATCGGCGGCAGCAACCAGGACCAGGCCCTCGCCGTCGCGGTCGACCCCTCCTATAACGCCTACGTCACCGGGTTCACCTTCTCCACCAACTTCCCGGTCACCGACGCCTCCACGAATTTCGACCGCTGGACCACCAACAAACCCGTCAATTGCGACGTGTTCGTCACGAAATTCAGCCCCGACGGTCAGATCGCCACCAACGGCGGCTACTCGCTCACCTTCGGCGGCAAAGGCGCCGACCAGGGATACGGCATCGCCGTCGACGACGCCGGCAACGCCTACATCACCGGCGGCACCTCGTCCCGCAGCAACTTCGCCGGCATCTATTACATGACCAATTTCTTCCCCAGCACCAACACGAGCACCGTCAGCAACACGCTCTACAGCATGATCGCCACCAACGGCTTCAGCCCCACCAATTCCACCCCCAAATCCAAGGGAACCAACGACGCCTTCATCGTCGTCCTCGATACCAGCGGCAGCAACCTCTTCTCCGCCTTCTACGGCGGCCGCAACAACGAAACCGCCACCGGCATCGCCCTCGATCCCTCCGCCAGCCCCAACATGCTCGTCTATATCGTCGGCTATACCACCACCACCAACCTCCCCGGCGCCGCCACCAACGCCTGGCCCGGCCCCATCAACAACAACTGGAACGGCTTCGTCACCCGGATGTCGTTTCCTTGAACGAGTTGAATGGTTGAAACGTTGAATCGTTAAAGGGTGGCGCCGGCAAGTGCGCTCACCCGGACGAAAACTTGAACGCTTCACCCCATTTAACTGTTTAACTTTTCAACCATTCACCCCCCCGGACAAAAAAGAAGTTGCGATGCCGGGGATTTCTGATTGTTTGATTCCCATGATGAATCCCACCAAACGGATGATCCTGGCCGCGCTCGCCGCCGGCTGCCTCTGCCTGCCCGCCTCCGCCCAGACCCGGATCGCCACCGTCAATCTCCAAAAAGTCTTCGATAAATACTGGAAAACCGAGCAGGCCGTCTCCGCCCTCAAGGAAAGCGTCGCCGAGATGGAAAAATCCCACAAGGAAATGCTCGAGGATTGGAAAAAGATGAAGGAATCCTACCAGAAACTCGTCGAAAACGCCAATAACCAGGCCGTCTCCACCGAGCAGCGCGATAAATACAAAAAGGACGCCGAGGAAAAGCTGGCCGACATCAAACGCGCCGAGGACGGACTCGCCCAGTTCGAACGCCAGGCCGGCGCCACCATCAGCGAGAAAAAAGCCCGCATGCGGAAAAATCTCCTCGAAGAAATCAAGACCGCCATCAATAGCAAAGCCAAGTCCGGCAGCTACGCCATCGTGCTCGATTCCGGCTCCCAAACCTACGCCGCCGACCCCGCCGGCCCCTACTACACCCCGAACCTCCTTTATTGGAGCGAGGAAAACGACCTCACCGACGCCGTCATCGCCCAGCTCAACGCCGGCGCCCCCGTCGATACCTCCGGCGAAAAAACCGCCCCCGCCAAGAAGCCGTAGCCGGTTTGCGGGTTGCAGGTTGAAAGTTGCAGGTTCACGGCGAGCATTTTTTCGTCCTCGTCCTCGTCCTCGAGCTTTGTTGAATCGTTAAAACGTTAAATGGTTGAACAGGCTCCGAACGCGTGGACCTTTTAACTTTTTAACCCTTCAACCCTCGGGCGTCAGCTTTCGCTGAGCCGCTTCGCCGGCTTCTCGTAATACAACCGGTGCGCCTCCTCCAGGATCCCCGGGATCCGCCCCGCGAACGGGCTCGATTTCAACACCGACTCGAGCCCCGCGGGCAGGGCCGACGCGTTTTCGCCCGGGAACCAGTGATCCGCCTGACCTAACAAGTTATACCGCATCTTGGCCCACGGCAGCAGCCCCAGCGACGTCGCATAGGTCCACAGCCGCAAAATCTCCTTCACGTTCACCCCGCCGGGAACCGATTCAAACTCCGGCACCCCCTCAAACCACCGCGCACACCAGTCCGCCCCCAGCACCCGGTCCATCTCCGCCCGCAAGCGCCGCTCGATCGGACCGATCGTCTCCGGGATCCGGTCGTAATATTCCAGCGCCGCCAGGTGCTCGTCGAAATCCGACGGCCGGCTCGCCCCGCAGCTCAGCGTGTGCACCTGCGGACGGCCCAGGCAGTAAAGATCGTTGAACTGCATCGGCGTCAGCGGCGCGCACAATTCCCGCATCTTCGGCGCCGGCTCCTGCAGCTTCCCGCCCTTGTCGTTCGGACTGATGATGAACACCCCCATGTCCAGCTTCGACGCCGCCTCCACCGCCGCCCAGTTCAGGTCGTTCACGAAATACCAGTGCAGATTCACATAATCAAATTCCCCCGTCCGCACCGCGTCCAGAATCACGTCCACCGACGCATGCGTCGAAAACCCGATGAACCGCGCCCGGCCCTCCCGCTGCAGCCGCCGCGCCGCCTCCAGGCAGCCCCCCTTCTTCAAAGTCCAGTCCAGCAACTGCCGGTTGTTCACCCCGTGAAACGACAGCAAATCCACGTGCTCCAGGCCCAGGTACTTCATCGATTTCTCAAACGTCCGGACAAAATCCGACGCCTGCGCCTGCGGCGACACTTTCGTCTGCACCATCATCCGGTCCCGCGGCAGCCGCGGCAGCAACTGTCCCAGTTGCATCTCCGACGACCCGTAGCCGCGCGCCGTTTCAATGTGGTTGATCCCCAGCTCCAGCGCCCGGTGAATCGTCGCCTCCAAATTCGATTGGTTGTCGCGCGGCACGTCCGATTGCGGCAGGTCCTGCCACTTGTACTGAAACCGCATTCCCCCGCACGAAATCACAGGCATCATCAGCCCCGTCCGACCAAATCGACGATATTTCATTGCCTGTAAAATAGTGGAAAAAATCCCGCTGGCAATCCGACACACCCCGGGAGGGACGAGCGACGCGAGTCCCCGTCTCCGGTTGATTGTGTCCCGCGCAGCTCGTCCCTCCCAACGCCCCCGCGTCATCAGTTCTCATTTCAATCTCGGCGTTGACACATCCCCCTCCGCCGGTTACGATTTTCCTGTTCGGTAAATCGATTTAGGAACCAAGCCATGTTGATTCGAATCAGTTTAATCGTCGCGATCATCGCGGGTCTTGCGGTCGGGGGACTCAATTTTGTCACTGTCAAAGACAAGATCACCACGTTGCAGACGGATCTTTCCAACACCAAGAGCACTCTCGCCACCACCCAGGCGAACCTGTCCAAGACCCAGAAGGAACTGGCCAGCACTAAATCGCAGCTCGAGGAGACCAATAAAATCCTGGTGACCACGATCACCGAACGCGACACCGCGGTCCAGACGGCTGAGTCCGCCACGAAACGCGCCGCGGCCCTGACCGACGAACTCGCCAAGACCAAGTCCGAACGCGACGACGCCCAGGCCAACCTCGCCGCCTACAAAGCCACCGGATTCGAACCCGCCCAGATCCTCAGCCTCGGCAAAACACTCAAGCAAACCCAGGACGATCTCCAGGGCGCCAAAGGCGAAAATGTCCTGCTCGGCCGCAAGATCAAAAAACTCGAAACCGAACTGGCCATCTACAAGACCCCCGACTACATCGTCCCCCTGCCCGCCAATCTCAAAGGCAAAATCCTCGTGTCCGATCCCAAGTGGGATTTCGTCGTCCTCGACGTCGGCGAAAACCAGGGCGTGCTCGAGCACGGAGATTTCCTCGTCAACCGCAACGGCAGCCTCGTCGCCAAAGTCCGCGTGACCAGCGTCCAGAAAGACCGCTGCATCGCCAATGTTCTCCCCGGCTGGAAACTCGGCGAAGTGCTCGAAGGCGACCAGGTCATCCCGGCCCACCCGGCCTCCTGACGTGAAACACTTCCTCCCCAGCCCCGCCTGGATACTCGCCCTGCTTCTGGGCATCTGCGCGCTGGGCCTGGCCGGATGCAGCACCACCGAGTCGGATAACGCCTCGTCCCGCCCCTGGAACTCCCCCCAAGGCTGGGAAAACGGCGCCCTCCCCGCCTCAATGACCCAGCCGCATTAACCGCGGTCGAGAGTCGAGGGTCGAGAGTCCAGCGCCAGCCTCATTCGTCCCTTTCGTCCCTTCCGCCTCCCCCACACCGCACCATCCTCCGCGGTGTCACCACCCACCCCACCCCCGCGTCATGCTCCTCCACGGGCACCGCCTCCAGGAGCTGCTCCTCAAAACCCACCCCGCACGTCACCCCGCGCACCTGCGCCAGCAACCGATCGTAAAACCCGCGCCCCCGCCCCAGCCGCCGCCCGCCGAGGTCAAATCCAACCCCCGGCACCAGCACCAGATCAATCGCCCCCGGCTCCAGAATTTCGCAGTGCTCCGCCGGCTCGCGAATGCCATATCTCCCCGCAATAATGTCGCTCGCCAAATCGCGAACCCGGCACGCAATGTATTGCTGAATGCTCACCTCGAACCGCGGCAACGCCACCTTCTTCCCTTCCCCCAAACCCGCCTCCACCAGCGGCCACACATCAATCTCCCCGGGCACCGGCGCGTAAAACAATACCGACCGCGCCCCCGCCCATATCCCCTCCCCCCGCAACCGCGCACAGGCGCCGGCCGATTCCGTCACGCGCCGCGCCGGATCGATGGATTGCAGCCGGGCCCGCACCTGCTGGCGCAGGAGACGCTTCGATTCCTGGATCTCCGCGGGGGTCATTTCGGCGGATCCTTCCGTTCCGCCGCACGCATTTGCTCGAACTGCGCGCGCCACTTTTCAACGCGCTCCTTGATCTTTTTCTCCACGCCCTGATCCGTGGGTTCGTAATACCTCTTCTCCGCGCCCAAATAATCCTGCGCCACAAAATGCCCCGGGTGATCGTGCGCGTATTCGTATCCCTGCCCGTGCCCCAGCCGCTTCGCGCCCCGGTAACTCCCGTCCCGCAAATGTTCCGGCACCGCCAAAGTCCTCCCCGTCTCCACGTCCTTCATCGCCGCGTCAATCGCCGCCACCGTCGAGTTGCTCTTGTTCGCCGTCGCAATGTAAATCGCCGCCTCCGCCAGCGGGATCCGCGCCTCCGGCCAGCCGATGAATTCCGCCGCCTGAAACGCCGCGTTCGCCAGCACCAGCGCCATCGGGTCCGCCAACCCCACGTCCTCCGCCGCGTGAATCACGATCCGCCGCGCAATGAACCGCGGATCCTCCCCCGCATGAATCATCTTCGCCAGCCAATACAACGTCGCGTCCGGATCGCTCCCGCGCATCGACTTGATAAACGCCGAAATGGTGTCGTAATGCGCGTCTTCATCGTCGTAGACCACCGCCTTTTTCTGGATGCTCTGCTCCGCCACCGCCAGGTCCACCCGGATCACCCCGTCCGCTCCCGGCCCCGTCGTCAGCACCGCAATCTCCAGCGAATTCAACGCCTTCCGCGCATCCCCGTCCGACAGCTTCGCCAAATGCCCCAGCGCCGCCTCGTCCGCCTCCACCCGCATCGCCCCCAGCCCGCGCTCCACATCCAACAACGCACGCCGCAATAATTGCATCAGGTCCCCCTCCAGCAACGGCCGCAATTCAAAAATCTGCGAACGCGATACCAGCGGCGAATTCACGAAAAAAAACGGGTTGTGCGTCGTAGCCCCCACCAGCCGGATCACCCCGCTCTCCACGTCGGGCAGCAACACATCCTGCTGCGATTTGTTGAATCGGTGAATTTCGTCGATGAACAACAACGTCGGTCGCCCCGTGTTTTCCAGCCGGTTCGCCGCGGCCGACAACACCCGCCGCATGTCCGCCACGTTGGATTCCACCCCGCTCAACCGGTCGAAACGACTCTTGGTCTGCCGCGCAATGATCTGCGCCAGCGAAGTCTTTCCCGTGCCGGGCGGGCCGTAAAAAATCAACGACTGGATGCGGTCGGCCTCGATGGCGCGGCGCAGCAACTGCCCGGGACCCAGAATGTGCGATTGCCCGACGAACTCTCCGAGGTCCCGCGGCCGCATCCGCGCCGCCAGCGGCTCGTGCCCGGAAACCCCCGGCCGCTCGCCGGCCCCGCGCTCCGCGGAAGGCGATCCGGGATCGAATAATTCGTCGTTCGCCATGGATTCAACTTAACAGCGGACCGGCGGGAGCCCAACTCAAAAGCCCTTCGGCAACGGCTGGAACCGCGGAGTCTCCAGCGGCAGCGCAGGAGCGGCGCCGGGAGCCGATTTCAAATTCGGCGGCTGCGCAATTTCAAAACCCGAAAACACCCGATCGGCCTCCTCCTGGATTTCCAACTCCCGGCTCGGCAGACCCCAGACTGACAACTGGTATCCCACCCCGTTGGTCGCCCCCAGCCACTGCTCAAAATAAAACTCCTTCCCCTCCATCTTCGCCCGCGTCCGAATCTGCCATCCGCTGATGTCCCGCAATTCCCGCGCACCCTCGGAAAGCAGAAGATAATCCTGCGTCTCCTCCCGAACCGCGGACTTGGACATCCGGATGACGCGTTCCAGCGGCTCTTCAGTCCCCGGAGCAATCCGCATCACGGAAATGGAAAACGACATTCCCGGACGGTCGAATGCGGCGATCGGGCCGGGACCGTATTTGCGGGGATTCACCCGCACCCACGGCGGTCCCGGCGGATGCAGGATGCAATGGAAACGGTTCCAAACGATGGCCTCCTGTGTGTCGGCCGAAGGCTGTCGGGCCGGGGCAGCCCGGCCCACACTGTCCAGCCCTCCCACCAACACCGGCACCAGCGTCACCAGCACCAGGCCGGACAGCACCAGGGCAAACACGCCCGCCACCTGCCCGCCCTCGTAACGCTCCGGTTCCCGGATGCATTCCCGGATGCCCAAAACCCCAAACACCACTGAAACCCCCGCCAGCGGCACCGCCGGCAACACCAGCAACGCAGCCAGTCCGCCCGACCCGGCACGGCGGCTCAGGATCACCCCTATCAACAACAGCACGACCGCCGGTACAATAAAGCCCAGTGAAAACATGCAACGCCGGTTGGTGATCTTTCGGACCGGCCTTGGGTCCCGTTCCGGCCTCGGTTGGCGGCGGGAACGGCCCCTGCCAGAAACAAAACTCGCATCCATTACGCGGTGTTCATCCTAGAACCCGCCCACCCGCTGCGCAAGAACTCACCCTGCGCAATCTGGTCATCCTGAGCAGATTGCACCAGCGGCGAAAATTCAACCAGAAATTTCCCGAGGCCGCCTCACCCGCCGCCCCCCGTTCAATCGCCCGAAAAACTCCCCCGTTTCCAAGCAAATACACCACTTTCCCACCCTTTCACGATCTGGTTGAAATCTTTTCAGGCAAAGACTTCGCAACACCACCGGCTTCAGCATCCCCATTGCTAAATCATCCGCCATGAATCTGAATTGGATCATCAGCCGGGTTTACGTCCGGTTTTACATGGGAATCGCCAGGTCCTATGTCGGCCGCAAGGTGCGATCGATTTCGGCCCGCTCCCAGACCCAGCCCGCGACCGGGACGAAAGGAGAAATCCTGTGAGCCCGCACACGCCCGTTCCCGAATCCACCCCCGGCGCCCCGCTGCGACTGGGATTTCTGCCGGTGTGCGATTGCGCCCCGCTCATCTTCGCGTTTGAGTCGGGTTTGTTCGGCAAATACGAACTGGCCGTCGAACTGGTCCGCGAATCCAAGTGGGACCAGCTTCGCGACAAGTTGATGTGCCGCCAGCTCGACGCCGTTGAGGCGCCCTGCAGCCTCCCGTTCGTGTCGAACCTCACCCTCGAATCCGATCAATGCGCCGCCATCAGCGGCATGATCCTCAGCCTCCAGGGCAATTCCATCATCCTCTCCCGCCACCTGCGCAAGGAAGGCGTCCGCGACGCCGCCAGCCTGCGCGACCTGGTTTTCCGCGACTGGGGACGCCGCACCTACACGTTCGCCGTCAGCGTGCTCCATTCCCCCGCTCACTTCCTCCTCAACCGCTGGCTGCGCATCGGTGACCTCGACCCCCACGTCCAGGTCCGCATCGTCGCCCTCCCGCCCGACCAGATGTTTCCCACGCTCAAACTCGGTTACATCGACGGATTCTGCGTGGGCGAACCGTGGACGTCCCTCGCAATCGAAGCCGGCGCCGGCACCAGCGTCGCCACCAGCTCCGACCTCGCGCCACTCCACCCGGAAAAACTTCTCATGGTGCGCCGCGATTTCTCCGAATCCCGCGCCGCCGAACACGAACGCCTCATCGCCGCCCTGCTCGAATCCTGCGCGTTTTGCGATCGACCCGAAAATGCCGGGCTGCTCAGCGAAATCCTGTCGCAACCCCATTACCTCAACGCCCCGGCCGATTGCCTCAAACGCGCCCTGTCGCCTGCCGCCGCCGGACAAGCCCCCGCCGTAAAACGGTCCCGCGCCGTGTTCTGCACCGGCAACGCCAACGATCCCACCGACGAAAAAGCCGCGTGGATTATGGAGAATCTCTATGACTCGATGGATCTCAGCCCCGCGCGCGACCGGAAATTCGCACGAACACCCGTGTTCAAAAACATCCTGAGACGCGACATCTACGAAAACGCCGTCGCCCGGGTCGCCAGCCAGGCCACCGCCTTGAAACAGGAAGCGGATGCTTACGCGGCCACGATTCAACGGGTGGCCTGAGGGGAATGCTGAATGACGAATGACGAATGACGAATGACAAATAACCACTAGGTAACGGTAGTCAGGCGCCTCCTACTCGTCCTCGTCCTCGTCCTCGTCCTCGATTTCCCTGGAAAAAATGGAGCATGAGGCCGAACGCAGCGCCCGGGCACGCGTCAATCCTCAATCGTCAATCGTAAATAAAAAAACCCCGCCAATGCCGTGTGTAACAGTTCCTTTGAACTTGCTAGAAACATATGGAACCCGCCGGACTGTTTTCGACTTCCAGTTAAGGCCTGTCGGCTGCAGCCACGGTTAGAGTCCCTGGATCTTTTAACTACGGTTCAAGGACATAGCTTCTAATCACGTGCGGAGGCAGGGAAATTGTCTGAGCGACCCTTCACGGATCGCAACCCTGTTTGGGTTTCCAAAGAACTGAATCCACTATCGTCAATTTAAGGAAATTCTCAAGCAAAAAACCAGTTTAACAGGAAGTTGAATGGTTAAATGGTTGAACCGTTAAAATGTCCGCGCGCACGGCAGTCCCGCCCATTCAACCATTCAACTCATTTAACCATTCAACCCACCCCACTTTTCAAGTGCGATCCCCCGCGCGCCCGCTAAACTCCGCGGGTGCATTGGCTGCAAACCATCGACACTGCCCTGCTGCGGTGGATCAATCAGACCCTGAGCAACGGGCTCTTCGACGTGATCATGCCGCTGGCCAGCGGCCAGGGCGTCATGCCGCTGCTGTTCCCCGCCATTTTCATCGCGGGCATCCTCCTCCTGTGGAAAGGCGGCACGCGCGGACGCGTCTGCGTCCTCATGCTCGCCCTCATCCTCGGACCCGGCGACGGCCTGGTCACCAACACCATCAAACACGCCGTCGCCCGGCCACGGCCGTTCATCAGTCTCCCCGACCTCCGCCGTCCCGATCAAAAACCGTCCGCCCATCCGGCGCCGTCAACCATGCTGGGCACGCCCGCCCCGGCCGGCCCGCCCCGCCCCGGCGCCTACGGCTACAACAGCATGCCGTCCTCTCACACGGCAAACTGGTTCGCCGCCACCCTGATTTTCCTCGTCTATTACCGCCGAAGCTGGCGCGTGTTCCTCCCCGTCGCCTGCCTCGTCGGCTACTCGCGCGTCTACCTCGGCGTCCATTACCCGAGCGACGTGCTCGCCGGCGCCGTCCTCGGCGCAGGTTATGCCGCCGCCGGCTTGCTCGGCATCCAGGCGGCCTGGCGCTGGGCCGGGCGCCGCTGGTTCCCGCTCTGGTGGTCGCAACTGCCCTCGCTCCTCTCGCCCGACCTGCGGCTGCAACCCGGCGAATTCACAACCGCCGGCAATGAACCCGAACTCCGCCGGCAACAATGGCTCCGCCTCGGCTACGCCTTCATCGCAGCCCTGTTCGTGTTCCACCTGTTCTACCTCGCCGGCGGCGCCATCAACCTCAGCGGCGACGAAGCTTACCAGTGGCTCTGGTCCAAACACCTCGACCTCTCCTATTACAGCAAACCACCGATGATCGCCTGGCTCCAGTTCGCCGGGACCTCCCTGTGGGGCGACACGGAACTCGGCGTGCGCTTCTTCTCGCCCGTGATCGGGGCGGTCCTCGGCTGCCTGCTGCTCCGGTTTTTCGCCCGCGAATCCAGCGCGCGAACGGGTTTCTTTTTCCTTCTGATCATCACCGCCACCCCCCTGCTTTCCGTCGGATCAGTGCTGCTCACCATCGACGCCCCGTCCGTCCTGTTCTGGACCGC
>JAXMHQ010000051.1:0-16867 GCA_046346665.1 Verrucomicrobiota bacterium | reverse complement strand
TTTTCTTTGAAGGAGATGATGTTCGGCAGCGGGTCCCGCTCTCATCGCGTCTTCACCGTGATCGTGCCGATGTCCAGGGTCGCTTCGGCGGAGTCTCCGCTAGTCTCTGGAACGACAATTTCCTGTCGAACAGAACCAAGTTGAGGCCCCATTCTTCCTCCTCCAGGAGCAACGCGGTCGACCGGAGACTTGGAGAACATGGCGGTCAGATCAAAAATCCCCGGCGGAACGTCCTCGATGGTGAATGATCCGTCTTCTTCTGCATTGAGACTGTAACTGCGCGCGGCGCGATCCCGCGCCATGCCTTCATCCGACGCGAAGTAATCCTTCATCCACTGCTCCCGTTCCGACCCACCCAAGCCGTCCGGCACTGGTGGAGGAACGTAATGCGTGGCCAGATGCCCAAAGTTGAGTTGCTTTGCCCAATGGACGGTTTGGCTCGGGTCGGAGAGCGCGAATCGCCCTTTCACCAGGATGCCGCCGCCGCCGATTTGGGGCCGAAGCGTCTCGCCGCCTTCGATATGAACCGGCGTCTGATGATCGAAGGGAATCCCCATTCCGCGATTTAGATACAGGTTGAAGTCGCCCGCCGGGACTTGGTCAAAAACAAACCTGCCGTCGCTGTCCGTCGTGGTTTCGAACGAATTGATGTCCAGGTGAACACGGGCGCGATTGTAGACGCTGGAGGTTTCCATCAAAACAATCTCGCGATCCGCGTTTTGTCCGTTTCGCAGCTTCAGCACGCCTTCGATCCGCGCCCAGGGTCGAAGCTGGAGCTGAAGGGCCTGGCTGTTCTCGTTCACACGCACCTGGCAAAAGCCTTGTTCGTGAACCGCGGCAACCAGTCTCGGCGCGGCATGGAAAGAAAACTGGAAATGCCCATCGGAGTCCGTCTCGACGATGGTGCTGCGATCGCGCTGCCCAAACCTGCCTCCGTTCAGGAACGCACCCGTGTCGCCGGAGCAAAGAGCGACCTCGCAATGGGCGGCCGGCGAGCCGTCCGGCAACAGCAAGAAGCCGTGGATCACATTCTGCAGGGTCAGTTTCTTTAAGGCCATGTTGCGAACCTGCACCTGGTCCGCAGCTCTTGGATCAAGAGGTTCAGAAGCCGCAGGCGCGTAACCGTCGGCTTCAATATTCACCAGGAGCGGGGTTTCCAGTTCTTCCATCTTCAATTCGTATTGTCCGTCCTTTCCGTTCACCAGTCCGATGCGTTGTTTGCCCGGAATCGCCTTGAACGCCGGAATCGGCTTTCCCGTCTCTGCATCGGTCACCAGGCCGGTCACGGTAATCTGGCGGTGCAACTGGATGACGTGCTCCTGTCCGTCGGCGGTGATCCGGTTGCCTCGCGAATTGAAAAACCCCTCCTTGCCGACGTAGATGTCCAGTTCATCCTGAGGCGCTGAGTCCCATTGGATTCGGCCATCGCTGTCCGTGGCTCCGCCCCAATCCAGCGTGTTGTAACCGCGCCAGGCCTGCAGCCCGACGCGGGCGTGCTCGACCGCCGTTCGCGCATCGTCCAGCACGCGCAACCGAAGCAGCGCCGCGGGCCTGAGCTGCACGGTGACCGGCGCGGCGTTGCTCGTGACTTCCACCGGGATTCGTTCGGGACCGAATCCTTTCGCGGTCACAGTCAAATGGCCGCTTCCCAGCGGGGCATTGCTTACGCGAAACGCTCCATCAAAGTCCGTGGCAGCCTCCGCGTCATGCGAGTTGTCAAATACGTCTACAAATCGCACGCTGGCTCCGGCAATGGCGTTTGAGTGTTCGTCCATGACGAATCCGGGCAAGCTGAAACCCGCCTTCAACACCAGCACCGCCGCGCCCGCATGCAGGTCAGCCAGCTTCAGATCCTGAGCAAGGCGAGGTGGTCGGCGTTCGTCCGCCTGCGGGATGAAACTGGCCTTTGGAAAATCCGGGTGTTGGACAGTGATCGAGAATTCAGCACTGGTCGCTGGGGCGCAGCCGAACGACCATCGCCCGGCCGCATCCGTCGTGGCGACGGCGAAATCATCGGCCAGAAAACCGGGACTCTCCTGCTGGAACTCCCGGTCAGAGCTATCGCCGGTGCCGTTGAAAAGCACCGCGATTCGGGCGTTCGCAACTGGATGTCCCAACTCATCCCGAACAAATCCGCCGATGCGCGATCCTGAGTGGAGCCGCAGTGTGTAGGTGTCCGGGATCGGTACCCTGGTACCAGCCAGAATCACACAACGCTGTTCATAGCCGTCGGCAATCACGCTGACACCAAGCACCTTCAAATCGGCCAACGGCACTGGCACGCTGCAATGACCATGCGAATCGGTCATCAGGTTCGTTACCGTTTCGATATGGTCCCGATCCACGACCCGAACCGCCAGAACCCGCGCTCCCGGCACTTCCTTTCCGGACAAAGCATCCACGGCGGTCAGCAGGAAATAGCGCTGCGCCATCTCAGGCGCAGCCCCGGAGGTTGAGTTTCCATTTGTTGCGGATGTTGCGCTTTCGTTCGCCCGGGTCGCCGGGGCATTTCGCCCTTGCATGGATGACGCAGATTCCGATGTCTGCGATCTCGTCCCTGTGATTCGCGGCAGCACGAGCAAGGCGGTCACGAGGATCGCGCATCCAATTCCTGTCCACGCCAGTCTCGCCGCGCGCCAGGCGCTCAATGTCTCACGGGCCAGCATGGTGTGCACTGCGGTGGCTGCGCCCGAGTTCGAAAGAGCCGCGGCCGCCACGGTGCGCGCCAGCTCCGGTGAGGCCGCCCTGGCGGCGTGCTCGCTCAACAATCCCCCAAGGATCACTGCTGAAAGCGTGAAGCCGCGGCGAGCGAAGAAGGACCGGAGCTTTTCCAGCGAACGGGTCACGCGCTTCCTCGCCGCCTCTTCGCTGATGCCCAGCGCCGCGCCGACTTCGCCCAGCGGCTTCTCTTCGAAGAACCGCAGGATCATCGCCGCTCGATCCGTCTCTCCGAGCCGCGCCATCGCTTCGTCAAGCAGCGGGGCTATGGCGCGCCAATGTTCATCGGACGACGAGAGATGTTGCATTCGAACGGCCTCCTGTTCGCGATGCTGGCGGCGCGACTCGCTCCGCATGGCGCGGGCGGCCACGAACCGCGTGGTGCGGAACAGCCAGCCGGGAAGCACGGTCGCCTGCGAAAAGCCGCTGGCCTTGCGCGCGAGCAGGATGAACACCGCCTGGGTCACTTCCTGGGCCAGTTCGGTGTCGCGCACCTGCCGCAGCGCCGCCGAATGAACCAGGGCGAGGTGGCGATCCACCAGCGTCCGGAACGCGGATTCCGAGTTGCGGGTGACGAAGTCGGTGATTAATTGCCAGTCTTCCATTCCGTGCTGTCTTTAACCTGATATCCCCGCCGGCACCCTCACAGCGGACAAAATATTCCGTGAAATACTTCGAGCGTGTTTCCTTACGTCTTGTTCTGTTACCAATCGCGCAACAGCAACGAACCGTGCGCCTCCGCTTGAATTCCGCAGGCCCTCCGGGCATTGATCTCAAGCGCAGCCATTGCTTTCAGTTCTCGGATTCTCCCTAAGACCGTCATCCCCCGCCACCGGCCCGAGCATCCAATCGATGGCTCGGCAGTTCAAGCTGATATGAATCGCCTGCGCCAGCAAGGGCATCCTGACCCGCGCGTGATCCACAGTGAAAGGCGAAGAGCATCCGCAGATTTCTCAGATTTCGCAGGGCCTCTGCGTTCATCTGGGAAATCTGCGGATCAAATGCGCTGCCGAGTGTTGAAATCGATCTAATGAATCAATAGTGTAGAATAGGATGGACTAATGACTGCGGCGGTTTAGGATCCTTACATGAAATCGCCGGATGTGGCCCGGTGTTTCGAGGAAGTGTTTCTTTTGCATTTTCCGGGGAGCCCGTGGGTTTTCCGGATTGGGTCGTGATTCCTCCGGCGGGCCCGCGGCGCGCGAACAGGCGCTCTCATACTTCATTCCATCTTCAACTCCATTCCTATGAATACACAACTGCCACGTCTCGCGTGCCTCGGGGTGGGGATCGCGCTGCTGACCGGTTCGATGCGTGTTTCTGCCGCGGCGGTCTGGAACCAGGCGATGTTGTTTCGCGGCGCCGGGGATTATGTGCGCGTGCCGGACGCCGCCGCGCTGGACCTGACGAATCATTACACGATCGAATGCTGGTTCAGGCCGCAGGCGTTCGGCGGCACGCGCGGGCTGGTGAGCAAGTTCGCCACAACCAACGCCAACGGCTACGTTCTCCGGCTGCAAACCAACCACCTGGAATTCGACGGTCTGACCAATTCAACCATCAGCCTGCAAACGGGCGTTTGGTACCACGTCGCCGCCGTGAACAGCAACAACGTCCGGCGCCTGTATCTCAACGGCCAGCTCCTGCCGCTGTCCGGATCCAACTGGACCGTGCAGGCCAACGCCGATCCGCTGTGCCTGGGCGCCGATTACCTCGCCGGGAGCAATCGGTTCTTCGCCGGCCGCATGGACGAGGTCCGGATCTGGAACACCGCGCGCAGCCAGGCGGAAATCCAGTCCACCATGACCGCGTCGCTCACCGGCGCCGAAACCAACCTGGCGGCGTATTATCGATTCGACGAACCCGGCGGCATTCTCGTTCGCGACGGCGCCTCGCAGCATCTGAACGGCACCATGATCAACCTTCCACTTCGCGCTCCGTCGTATTGGTGGCCAGGCATTGCGCTCAACAGCGCCGAGCCGCTGAACACCGAATGTCACCAGCCGTTTGTCGACCCGGTTACTGTGAGCGCGCCCGTGGTATCGGTGGTTGTGCTGGATTTCAGCCAGATCGCGCTCCGCGCCGACGGCTCGGTGAAGGCATTTCCCGGGGCCGATGACGCGCCGTCTAGCGCAACAAATATCGTGGCCATTGCGGGCGGTTTGGCGGGCTGCCTGGGGCTCCGTCCGGACGGCACCCTGATGGGATGGAATTACGGGTGGCGGGTGCCGGGTGTGCCGGCCGAGGCCACGAACGTGGTCGCCATTGCCGCGGGGAGATATCATTTTCTTGCGCTGCGCAGTAATGGCACGGTGGTGGGGTGGGGAAGCACTGAGCAGTACAATTATGGCCAGGCCACTGTTCCCGCGAATGCCACGAACATCGTGGCGATCGCCGCGGCCGATTACCACAGCCTCGCCCTTAAAGCCGACGGCACAGTGATTGGGTGGGGTGAAAATTCGTTTGGCGAATCGACCTCGCCCGCGGGCCTCAGTAACGTAGTCGCAATTGCCGCCGGCACGGATTATAGCGTGGCCTTGCGGTCCGACGGAACCGTGGTGGCCTGGGGCGCCAATTATTACGGTCAGTGCGACATCCCCGCGGGTTTCAACGATATCACCGCCATTGCGGCCGGCAATTATTGTTCGGTGTTGGTGCATCTAGATGGGTCGGTGACCTCGGTGGGATTTCCTGCCAATCAGAATTTCACCTGGACAGGCAATGCGCTGGCGGCCGGAGTGTCCTGGAATCGGTTTGTCACGCTCCACTCCGACGGGAACGTGGTCATCTGGCATATCGGCGGTGCCTGGCCTGAATATGCATCGCCCGCGGTGAACCAGACCCGGCTCCTTCCCGTGGTGACGGGCATTGTGGACACGAATGCCGCCACCAGCCTGTTCCCGCTCGGTTATTCATTCACGAACGACGTGGGAACGGCGGCGACCAATAACCGCACGGTGTTCGTGGTGGACACGCTCGCTCCGACGATCAGCCTCAATGGCCAAAGCCCGATGATGGCAATGACGGGTTCGGCCTTCGCCGATCCGGGTGCGACCGCCAGCGACCTGTGCGCCGGCGACATGAGCGCGGGCGTCGCAATCGTCAATACCGTCAACACCGCCGTGCCCGGCGTTTACACGAATACCTACTCGGTGGCCGACACCTTCACCAACCGGGCCACCGTCACCCGCACCGTCGTGGTGGGCGGTCCGGTGATCCAGGCATTGACCGTGTCGAACCTCGCCGGCAGCACGGGAGTCCTGACCGGCGCCGTCCAGCCCAATGGCGATTTGCCGTTCCAAACCTGGTTCGAGTGGGGCCCGGTTCACGGGTTGCAGTATGCCTATCACACAACACCGCAACCGTGGAGCGGCGGCACCAATCCCGTGCCCTTGAGCCTGGCCTTGACGAACCTGGTTCCCGGCCACGTTTATCATTATCGAATCACCGCCAGCAACGCCGTGTGGTGTTCCCGCAGCCCGGACCGGTTCTTCTACATCCCGAAGATCAATTTCCATCAGCCCGTCCTCCAGGTCGTGCCCCTGGGCAATGCCTGGACGGAAACCACGACCGTCGACGCCTACCCACCGCAATTGACGGCTGGCATCGGTTATACAGCGGCCTTAAAAGCAGACGGGACGGTTCAGATTATTACCTGGTGGGAAGGCGGATATCCGGCCGATGCGACCAACCTGGTGGCGATTGCGGACCAGATCTGCCTGCGCGCGGACGGTTACGTGGTCGGCTGGGGGATCAGCAACGTCGTGGCGATCGCCGGCAGTGGAACCGCCCTGAAAGAGGATGGCTCGGTGGTGATTCGATCGGGAGCGGTGGTCGCCAACCACGCAAGCGCGATTGCCGAGGGCAGCCAATTTGGTCTCGCCGCCCTGACCGACGGCACCGTGGCGGCATGGGGCAACGTCGGGGATGGGCAAACCACTGTCCCGCCTGAGGCGACGAACGTCGTGGCCGTGGCCGCCGGCTGGTACCACAGCGTCGCCCTGCGCGCGGATGGCACCGTGGTTGCCTGGGGCGCTAACCTGAACAACTGGGGGCAGACGGATATTCCGGCCGACGCCACCAATGTGATTGCGATCGCCGCCGGCGCCTATCACACGCTCGCCCTGCGCGTGGATGGTACTGTTGTTGCCTGGGGTATGGACCAGTACGGTCAGTGCGATTTTGCCTATGTGACAAACGCCATCTCAATCGGCGCGGGTTATCTTCAAAGCATGGTCCTGACCTCCGATGGCACGCTCCAGGGGAACAGGCGTATTATGGGAGATGCCACCGATTGGATGGACAAAGCGTGCGTTCGTCTCACCCCCTCGATCACCGGCACGGTCAACGCCGGCGTCGTCGGCCGCTACCCGCTCGCGTATGCCGCGACGAATGCCATGGGCGGATACGCCTTCACCAATCGGCTGGTCGCCATTGCCACCAGCCCGCTCGTTACGACGGCGGCGCCCACGGGCGGCGGCGCAACGGACGCGCAGATGAACGGCACCGTGAACGCCCGCGCGCTGGACACGCTGGCCTGGTTCGAATACGGCCTGCTCTCCAGTTACGGCTACCGCACCACCAATCAATTCATGGGCAACGGCGCGGCTTCGCAGCCGTTCAGCACCACGGAAGGTCTGCTGCCATTCGTCACCTACCATTACCGCGCCGTCGCGTCGAACGAACTCGGCCGCACGGAAGGCGCGGACGTTGCTTACACCGTTCCCGCCCCCGTCGCCGAAGCGCCCGTGGTGTCCGTCCTGACAAACATCGCCCTGCCGCAAAACGGGAGCGGCGCGGTCTGGTTCGTCGCCACACCCGCCGATGTCCCGCTTTCCGTCGCCTGCAACAACCCGGTCCTGCTCCCCAACGGAAGCCTCACAACCCAGGGTTCGGGTACCAATCGCAGCCTCGTTATCACGCCCGCCGCCGGACAATCCGGCTCCGCCCAGGTGACTGTGACCGCCAGCACCGCCGGCGGCACCGTCATCCGCCGTTGCACCGTGACCGTCACCCCGCCGCCGGGCGGCGTGAGCGCCTGGGTGAAATTGACGCCGCCCGAAGGCGCGTCGCGCGAGTCGTTCCGATTCCAGGTCCAGGGCGCGGACGCCGACACCGCGAACTTCACGGTCGAATTCCAGCCGGCCCTCGGCGCCGCCTGGAGCACCGTCTCGGATGCCATCATCGTTCCGCAGGGCGGCGGCGTGTTTCAGGTCGACGCCCCGGCGCCGCCGCAAGGCAACGGCTATTACCGGGTGCGAATGAACGGAACCGGCTCCGCCCCGCCGCAATTGTCCGGCGCACGCCCGTCGCAGGTGCAGGCGCTGCGATTCCAAATCGTCGACCTCGGCAGCGCCTCGACCAATTACGCCGTGGATTACCGCTCCGACCTCGACCCGACCAATCAATGGACCGCGGTCAGCAATGTCGTGGTCACCGCGTTGAGCAATGGCGTGTTCCAGGTGGACACCGCGGGGGCGCCGGGCGACACGGGATTTTACCGCGTTCGCGGGTTGCGTTCGCTTTCGGCGGGACTCAACTCACCGCAGTTCGCCGCCGGTGAAGGCTCGGGAGTGAGCGGCCCCGTCATCGTGTTCAACGGCATCTACACCGGCCCGCTGACCTGCGTCTGGACCGACGAAACCGGCGCGTCGCAGACCAATCAAATCGCCGTGAACGGCAACAGCGCCGTGATCCCGATCCCCGCGGCGTTTGCGGGTGAAAACGGGCTGGTGGATCCGTCGGACCGGCTGACGCTCACCGTGCAGGCCGGCAGCGGGTTTGGCCTGGGCGGCGTTTCGCAAAGCGCAGTGACGATCCTGGACAACGACTCGGACTGGCAGGGGACGTTGCAGGCCACCGGCTGCACGCTGGGCTTCGGGCTGACCCTGATGGAGACAAACGGCGTGACGGGTGGAAGAATTCAGAGCGCGGGCTTCGGCTTCTTCCCGACCAATGCGCTGGTGCAGGTGGTGCGCGGAGACGATTCGTTCTTGGCCGTCGCGACGAACATCCCGATCGCCGTGTTCACGAATTATTCCGGGAGTGGTTACACCAATTACATCGACCTGCGGCTCGACGCGGCCAACGTTCCTGGCGCGACGAATGTCTCCCCGGCGCGCATCGCCGGCGCGGCCCGGCTGGTCATCCGGGTGACCGGCGGACGGCACCTGGACTCGGGGCTCGACGGCACGTTCACGCTGCTGAAAACGCCCGCCCGGTCCGTGACCAACGTCGTTCCGCTCCAACCCGCACCCTGACCTCAAAGGAGAACCGCTATGAAACAGCTCATGAACGCAACGCTCCTTTGCGCGGCGTGCCTTGCCGCGGCCCTCGCCGCCCACGGACAACCCGCCAGTTACACGAACGACACCGTTGTGGCGGCCTACGTGAAAGGCCTGCTTTACTGGCCCGACGCCGATCCCGCCAACCGGTCCGTCGCGGCGTTCCGTTACAAGCACCTGTTGTATGCCGATTCCGGGGAAATCGCGCCCGTGGCCACGAACATGGCCAGTCTTTACGGCCCGGCCGAGCGTTCGCGCGCACAGGCGGCCGAGGGTTACCTGCGCACGGGCCTGTCCAGCAACCCGGGCAGCAGCCTCCTCGCCGGCCTGTTGCTGGATCTCTACTACGACCGTTCCGCGGCCGAATTCATTCTCGCCGCCAACGCCCTCGAATCCGCCAACCGCGCGCGCATGGGCCCCCCGACCATTCCCACCGGCCTCGTCATCGACGACGAAATCGCCGCCTGCCAATCCGCCCTGAACACGCTCCGGTCGGCTTTGACTATCCATTTTCGCCTGCTCACCGACAGCCTGGGCGCCGCGGGTTCGCCGCCCGCCGGTTTTCAATGGTTCAAACAACTCGTGCCCGCGCGCGGGCTGGATCCGGCAGCGTATCTCAGCAACGGCGTCCCCGTCTCCGTCACTGGCGATGCCACACCGTTGTTTTCGGGCTACAAGGATCTCGTCCTGCTTGCCGAAGGCTTGTGCGATTACGGCCGCGGGGCGGCTGCGCTGGCGCGTCTGGAATCGATGCGGAACAATTCCGGGGATTCCGCTCAGGCCCGCAGCCTCGTCACCGAGGGCCAGCGATTTCTCACCCTGCAACTCGCCACGCTGCTCGGCGTCTTCCCCCAACTCGACCCGCAAAACGTCAACGACGTGGACCCGGCTTCCGGACTCGCCGAAGCCATCGGTGGCGCAAAAGCCAGCTTGGCCGACCTCGATGCGCTGGCGCAGAATCTGCGCGGCGGTTCCGGGCCGCTCGGATTTGCCGATGATTTCCTGATGCTCGTCCAGAAATTCGCCGGACAGTCCGGAGACGTCTTCGATTCCTTCGACGCGCTTCAACTGCAACTGGCCCCGGGCAACCTCTCCAGCCCGCTCCGGTACGCGCAGGACCTGTTGACGTCGGAACGCGCGTCGTTCGACGAATACCGCGGCTCGGAGGATCAACTGGAGTTGCAGCTCGAGAATGTCCGCGGCTCGGCCGAAGACCGGCTTTATCAAATCGCCGGCGCCTATCCCGGCACCCCCGAATACAACCACCCCACCAACAACACCGGGAGCGCACTCTGGCAGCAGATCCAAAGCATCGAAGTGGCCCGGACCCGCATCGAGAAGAACAAGGCGGAGATGGACAATCTCATCCAGGAGGTGAACATCGAAATCGCCCGTGCGGCCGCGGATAAAAGCATCGTGATGCGTTACAACACCCTGCAGTCCACCCTCACGCGCGAGATCGCGTTCGTGCAGGCGGGACAGGCCATGGCCAACAGCTTCTCCGCGGCCGCCTCCAGCGTGAACTTCATGGATTTCGCATCCCTCATCGGCACGGCCGTGAACGGGGCCAACGCCAGCATTCAGTACGACTCCGAAATCAACAAGGGTTACCTCCAGCAGGAGAAGGATTCGCTGGCCGCGATGGAACAGGCCGAAATCGAGGGCACGGACAGCGACGCGCACGTGAAGACGCTCATGCTGGGGATGAAGACGCTCCGGGTGGACTCGCAGGTGGCGGTCCTGTTGCTGCAGCAGGAGATCGCCCGCCTCGTCGCGTTGCTGCGCGAGAAAGCCGACCTCGAACAAACCCTCGCCGGGAACCAGCAGGAATTCACCACGCGCTATTTCGCCGATCCCGTCCACCACCTGCGCTACCGGCACCAGACCCTGCTCGCCCACCTGTCGTTCGATGAAGCCCAGAAATGGCTCTACTTCATGGCGCGCGCCCTCGAATACAAATGGAACACGCCGTTCCAGAATTATTTCTACCTCGGCCGGAAATGGTCCACCGCCACCCTGTTCAAACTGCGCAATGCGGAGGAACTCGGCCAGTTCTTCAACGCCATGGTCAGCTTCAACAGCCTCGTCCAGCTTCCCAAGGACGATTACTTCGACTGGTTCTCCGTGCGCGACGATTTCTTCGGATACAAACTCACCAACGACGTCGGCGCCGTCGCTTATTATCCCGATCCGGCAAACCCCGGCGGCCCCGCCACGCTCACCGGCATCCAGGCCTTCCGCCGCCGGCTCGAAATGCTCACCAACTCCGTCGGCGACATCCAGCTCCCCTTCAGCACCGTGCGCGAAATCCCCGGCGGCACCTTCTTCCGCGGCGCGCGGTTCGATCAGAACGGAAACGTCCTCAGCCCCGGGCTGTTCCTCGACAAGATCATCTGGATGCAAATCAACCTCCCCGGCAGCCACAGCCTCGGCCGCACCACGCTCGCCGGACAGCTCACCTACGGCGGATCGTCGTTCATCCGGAATTTCGACGTCGGCCGGTTCGCCGCCGGACAGCCTAACGTCCTTCAGGATGAACTGACCACTTACGGGACGCGCTACTGGTACTTCCACGCCCCAAGCGCTTCCTGGCAGTTCAGCGCCGCGCTCCAGTCGCCCGTCAGCATGCAGCTCGGCACCGATTCCCGCGTCCCGCCCACCGTCCAGCAAATCACCATCTTCAAGGAACGCAGCGTCGCCGCCACCGGCTGGGTCCTCAGCATCCCCACCCGCGACCTCGGCGTGCCGGTCCTGAGGATCAACGAGCTGAACGATGTGGAACTCTATTTCTACCACTACGCCGTGTCCCGCCAGGTGTCGGCCGGCGTTTCGGCCGCCTCCGCGACCGGCCCCCGCTCCGTCCCGTTCCCCTACAACCTCAAAAATCCAGCCGGCTCGAATGCGCCGCAGTAACGGCTGCCGATTCATCGACTTTATTGCTTCTCGACAACCGGGATCCGTGTTAAAGCATGTCTCGTCAGTCGAACCAATCTTGAAGCGAGCTCGTCTATGGCACTCACCATTCAGATCGAAAAAGGCAAGACCTCCCACAGCGCCGAAGCGACCATCATCAAACTGGCCGGGAGTCTCGACACGGCGACGGCGCCGGAGCTGGACCGCGAGTTGATGAAGGTGCTCGCGGGGCGGATCCAGGAGCTGGTGTTCGACCTGGGCCAGTTGACGTTCGTCAGCAGCGCGGGTCTGCGGCTGTTTTCCAACGCGCGCAAGCAGATGACCATGCGCGGAAGCAGCGCGACCTTCGTCAACATGCAGCCCCAGGTCGCGGAAGTGTTCGCCATCATTCAGGCGCTTCCCGGCATCAGCGTGTTCAAGGACCTCGAAGCCCTGGACCGCTACCTCGCCCAGCGAAAAGGCAGCGGACCGGAAAATCCGTGGCCAGGCACGGGAAGCCGTGGCGCGGGCCCGACCCCGTCTCAGCAATAGGCAAAGGCTGCGTCGACAGGGCCGGCGCATCGAATGTGGAAAGAGGCGCGCGATCGTGGAATTCAGACGGTAGGGACGCCGCGCTGCGGCGTCCCCGCCCGCGTATCAGCGGGCGGAAAGCGGAACGGCGCCTGGCGTTCGCCCTCTGCAACGTTGCGCCGCGCGCCGTCTCTGCCCGCGATTTAGATGCGTCGGCCCTGCGCGCATCGAGCCCCTGCGTTGAATTTTGGATAAATGGATGGTTGGATTGATCTGCGGGTCCATTCATCCAACCACCCAAAGATCCAGCCGACTGGTTTTGATGGCCGATGAAATCCACTGCGTTCTATCATGCCACCACGATGAACACGTCCATCTTCCGACCCTCAGCGCTCCTGCTGGCCTGCAACCTTTTCCTCGGGCTCCGTTCCGTCGCCGCTGCCGACGGAACGAACCAGGCCGGAGCCAACCCCGCCCCGCGCCCCCGGTTCGGCGGTCCGATTGAACTGGCCCCGGACGACAAGCCGGCGTTCCCCGAGCCGCCCGCCGGGTTCAACGAGAGGCGCGACAACATCCCCCACGGCGAAGTGAAGGCGGTGACTTATGAATCGAAAAGCCTCGGGACACGACGCCAGTTGCGCGTCTACACGCCGCCCGGTTACTCGGCCGATCGGAAGTATCCCGTGCTCATCCTGCTGCACGGCCTCGGGATGGATGATCGGCAATGGCTTGGCGGCTGCCACGCGGACAACGTCATCGACAATCTGCTGGCCGACGGGAAGATCCAGCCGATCCTCATGGTGTTTCCGAATGGCGACGCGAACCTGACGGCGGCCGATTGCGAGGCGGGCCGCAGTTCTAGCCGGAACGGCGTGAACGGGCGGTTCGACAACTGGGCGGCGCCGTTCGAGAAGGACTTGGTCCAGGACATCCTTCCGTTCGTGCAATCGCACTATTCCGTTTACACCAACAGCGAGCACCGGGCGCTGGCGGGACTTTCCATGGGCGGCGGGCAGGCGCTGAACATCGGCCTCGTCCATCCCGAGATCTTCGCGTGCGTCGGCGGATTCTCCTCGGCGCCGAACACGCGTGAGTTCGGCGGGATATCGTCCGGCGGCAAACTGTTGCCGGATCCGGCGACGGGCCGGCAGTTCAAGCTCATTTGGATTGCGTGCGGCAACAAGGACGGCCTGATCCGCGTCAGCCAGGGCGTTCACCGGATGTTGAAAGAGCAGGGGGTGCCGCATGTGTGGAATGTGGATTCGCACGCACACGACGATCCGGAGTGGTCGGCCAATCTTTATTGGTTCGCGCAGCAGGCGTTCAAGACGAATAGCCAATAGCGGTGGTGACTGTATCCTCACCTCCTCGAGAATACGCTTTGGCTATCGGCTATTGGCTATTCCCACCGCCCGCGCCGGGCGGTGGGAGCCGCTCGCTGATCGCAAACGTGAATCCCGGTTTGAGCCGGCTCACCACGGGCAGATATTTGGATTCCTGGTAGCGCAGGAAAGCATACGGGAATGCGTCAACACCGGGCAGCGGCAGCAGCTTCGAAACGTCGCCGTTCACGGCCGCCACCGACGCGTCGTAGGATTTCTTCAACGCCCTGTCCTGGTGCGCGTAAAGATCCAGTCCGTGATGCCGCATCACCTCGGCCACCGTTGTCAGAACGCACACCGCCGCCATCTGTTCTTCCATCTTGGTGTCCGCTCCCCAGATCACCCCGTCGCGCAGGCAGGCCTGCTTGAAACAATCCATGAAACCCCCGGTCACGTGGTCCCGCGTGCCGCCCCGGCCGTAAAGCGTCGGCTCTACCAGCGCCGGATCGTTGAGCGTCACGCCCGCGATGAAGACGCCATAAAGACAAACCATGCCCCACCGAGCGTGGCCCGTGTACATATAACCGGCTTCGCTGAGGTGCTCCGCCATCGGCCGGATAAGATCGCGTTCGATATAAGCCCGGTCCGCAGAAGGCACCGCATTAAAAATCAGGTCATAACCATGACACGCCTTGGCCAGGAACATCCCGGCATCACCGCCGTCAAATCCATAGGCCTCGAAATGGTCATGGCCCTTTTCGTCCGCGCCGCCTTTCGCATAAGCATCGGCCAGGGCAACCAGGAGTTGTTTGGCAAACGCCGCGTATTTCCCGTCGCCGGTCAGGGCGTAGAGCATGCCCAGGCTGGAGACGTCGGCCGTGCGCTGCTGCAGTTTGCCATTGAACTTCCATTCCCATTGCCAGTTGCCCGAAACGTCCTGGTAGCCGCGCGCGAAGCCGGGAAATGTCCAGGTCCCATTCGTATCCAGCCCATGCGCGGGGACGTCGAGCGATTCTGAAATGCGCTTGTCGCCCCAGGCCTGAAGATCCTTGAGAACATTCTTCAGTTCGGATGATCTCGCCAGGCTGGCTTTGTATTCCCTCACATCCCCGCTGCTCCAAAAGCCGCAGGGATGGACGGGAGCAGATCGATCCGACGCGGTCGCCGTGATCTGGCCGGACACCGAACCGGCGAAACAGAAAGTCGAAACGACCATGGCGAGCCTCAGCGCGTAGTTCATCCGTTCACAATAGATAAACACCCGCATTTGTGGAACCAAAGATCTTACCCAAGTCCTCCCTTTCGCATCCCTCGCGCCCTTCGCGCGACCCGCTTCCAACTCCTGAATTCTGAATTCTGGATTCTGAAGGATCCCTCACTCCACCCGCGCCAAGGGTATCGACGCCGCGGACGAATCCAATTCAAGCGCGATGATTGTGTCCATATCGCTGCGATCGGCGCCGGCCAGTGAGATCGTGATGGCGGAATCCGTTTGGGAAACAGTGGGATTGCCGCCCGTCAACGCCAGGGCTTTTCGCACCTTCGCCGGAATGCCCGGCAACACCAGCTTGTCCTGCGGCCAATTCAGCACGTGCAAATAAATCGTGTCGCCCCGCCGCGTGGCGGCGCCCCAATCGCCCGGCAGGAACGGCCCGCCGCGCGTGCCGTAGATGCTTTGGCCGTATTGCTTCAGCCAGGCGCCGATTTCGACCAGGCGCTTCGCCTGCGCCTCATCCACCCGGCCGTTCGGATCCGGCCCGACGTTCATGATCAGGTTGCCGTCGCGCCCGGCCACTTTGGCGAGCAACTGGATGTATTCCTTCAGCGGCCGCGGTTGCATGTTGGGCTGATATCCCCACGCGCCGGCCATCGGCACGCAGAGTTCCCACGGATGTTGATCGTCGAAATCGCCGAGCGCGCCGTAGCCTTCGCGCGAATGAAAATCCTCCGGCATATCCGCGCGGCCGTTGATCACCGCGCCCGGCTGCAGGCGCCGCAGCATCGCGTAAACCTCGTCGTGACCCCAGTTGAATCCGCCCTTGTAATGCTGCCCATACGGACGCTTCTTCCACTCCGGCCCCTGCCAGTCGCCCCCGAAGCTCAGCCAATCCATCTCGCCGCCGTCAAACCACAGCACATCAAGGGGACCGTAATTCGAAAGCAGCTCGTGCATCTGGCGGTGATACTGCGCGCGCATGGCCTCGGCGCTCTCCCGCTGGATGTCGGGCAGGATATAACCCGGAAACCGCCAGTCCAGGGGCGAGTAATACAGGCCGACCTGCAGCCCTGCCTTTCGAACGGCCGCGACGTAATCCGCGACGAAATCGCGATGCGCCGCGGCGTTCACACTGGTGAACCGGTTCGTTCCGTCGTTGAACAGCGCAAACCCGTCATGATGCCGGGAAGTCAGCACGACATATTTCATCCCGGCGGATTTGGCTAACTCCGCCCAGGCGTCCGCGCTGAAATGGGTCGGATGAAATTGATCCGCGAGTTTCGCGTATTCGTTCACTGGGATCTGTTCGCTCCACTGCACCCATTCGCCGCGGCCCGGGATCGCATAAAGCCCCCAGTGAATGAACATGCCGAACCGCGCCTCGCGCCAGCGCGCCACGCGCGCCTCCCGCGCGGCCGCCGGTTCGGATGCGGCCGGTTCCGCCGCGCGGGATTCACCAAGTGCCCCGGCAAAAATCGCCAGGACCACGAGCACGAATTGCCCGAGGCCTCTGCGCGAAGCGCCGTGAGCCGGCGATCGATGGGTGGTGCAGTCGAGTATCGTTTTCATTTGTCCGTCCGCAGGCTGGCCGTCGCCGGTTTCAAACCTTCCGCAGTCGCCGTCAATGCGATGTTTCCCGTTTTCCCGGTGGACTGCACAATCACCTGCGCCAGTCCGTTAAACACGGATCGTTCGGCGGCTTTGTCGGCTTCGTGGCTGCTCGGATCCCCGTTCCCCACGCCGATGATCTTTCCAGCGCCTTCGATTTTGAAATGAATGCGATTGCCGGCGACCGGCACGAGCCGGCCTTTTGCGTCCACCACCTCAACGGCCACGAGGGCGATGCCTGATTTGCCGCCGGCGAGCGTGGTGCGATCCGCCGTCAGCCGGATGCCGGCCGGCGC
>JAXMHQ010000050.1:0-26327 GCA_046346665.1 Verrucomicrobiota bacterium | reverse complement strand
CGGTTTCGATGGTTTCGGCGGGGTTGCCATTGATGTACCATTCGCTGAGCGGCAGCGAGATGAACGGGTATCGCTTTCCCGCCGTTTGAAGCGAGGTCGACAGGACCCAGCTCGGGAAAATGCTTATTTTTTGCTCGCCGCTGGTCCGGATGTTCAGGCTTTCAAGGATCTGCAGGGACGGTTCGCGGGTGGAATTGAAATAGGGCGACACCCAGGTGCGCTTGCCGTTGCCATTGCTGTTGGTGATCCCCGCGAACCAGCCCTCGACATCCAGGAAGGAGTTGCTGATCGAGGTGAGGGAATAATTGATGCCGCTAACCCCGGCGTCAATGGCCTCGTCCGGACCCCAGTGCCAGTAGTCGTAATTGTCCAGGACCAGGCCGGAGTTGTTCGGGTTCCGGAATCCGCCGTTGTGGGAGGAGATTAACGCGCCGTAATTTGTGATGGCGCTCCGCAGGCTGCCGACCACCGCGGGGGAATTGGTCATCTCCTCCCTCAGGGTGCCGGTGCAGAAATAATACTCGCCCTTCACCCCGGACGCGTTCTCGAATTGCGCCGACGCCTCGATGGCTCTGATCATCGTCTGGAAGTTCTCCAGGTCATGCCGGACCATCATCGCGGCATCATAAGAGTAAGGCCAGGGGCTGAGCTTGGGAACCGTGAGTTTGCTCGCCGCAAAGGCCTCCTCGATCGCGCGGCGGAAAATCGTGTAGGCATGCATGCCCGGCGCATCGCCGCCCCGCCCCATCACCGGCTGCATCTGGGCGTCGTAAATAAACCGGCCCTTGCCAAAATTCTTGACCAGGATGTACGGGGTCGAATCCGCCTGCGCTATCACGCTCGCATCGCCCGCCGCCACCTGCCAGATCAGGTGCCCCACCGCGCGCGCATGGACCGGCGACGTGCCCCATGGGATTTCGTCCGCACCCGTCGGCATGTCCCAGGTGACGCGGCCGCCGGGGATGTGCGACAGAATCGGATCGTTCACCAGTTTCGTCAGAGTGAAATTGAAAGCCCAGTTCAGCAGGTTGCCGTTCACCATGTGAACCCCCATCTGGTTCGCCAGCGCGAAATCGCCGCGGCTCACCCCGTTGGTCTGGCGCGTGAACGAAGACGAACCGATGAACAACGTGCCGCCCGCCGCCACGTAGTTCGTCAGTGCGGCGATTTCATCGTCGCGAACCGCCTCCGACGCCAGGCTGATCAGGATCGGATACTTCGGCTGACCGCCCGCGTCCAACAACGAACCGGCCGCGATGTCCGCGTCGCCCACCACGGCGTAGGCCGTGCCGTCCGATCGCAAAGCTTCCTTGAGCGATTCCGGCATGAAGAAATAATGCCAGGACGGCGTCCACCACTCGTTCCCAGTGGTGCCGGGCCCCGTCGGTGTCGTGTTCGCCGCCGGCATCGTCTCCAATGCCCGCGTCAGTTCGGAATCGTGAATCGCCACCACCGGCACCGCCCCCTGCGACGCCGACATCCCCAGAACCAAGGCGATTGCTAGAGCTGCTTTAGTTATGCAGTTCATTCAAAAAACTAGTTTACCCTCCCACACACAACCATACCAAGCCCCAAAACATGTAATCCCCATCATGTTGTGTGCAGTGCAAGAGTATAACCCATCACCGTAAATCAGCATCCGGATAATGCATCCATAGTTTACCGACCCTGCATCCGTACCGGTACGGATTCCCATTTCAACCCGGCCATGGATCGCCTAACAATCAACAGCCGAGGCAGATCCGGGTCGGGTTTCGCGATGGACGGCACTGCTGGATTCGTGCCGTTCGGGGATTTATCACCCCTGAGACCGGGCCAGACCGGCGGCGGCGCCGCGCAACCAGCGCAACCGGAGGAAAACGGAGCGCGGCAGCAGTCTCTTGGACAGGACCCGGCATTCCTCCGGGCTGACGCCGTCCCGTTTCAGAGTTTCGAGCAGGCGCCACTTTCGCAAGCTGCCGGATTCGAGAAATTCCCCCATCAACCGGTAATGCCGAAGGCGCCGTTCGGCCTCGGCCTGGACCGGCTCGGCGGCGGACGCGGCAATGAATCCCCGGGACTTCGCGGTGGCGAGGTCGAGCAGGAAGGACCGGAACATGGCTTCCCGGTTTCGGAACCCGCGGCGGATGCGATCCTCGTCGCGCCCGAGGCTTGCCAGTGTCATAGGCGGCCGGCGGCCGTCGCGGAGAAAAACATTTGCGCCGTGAAGGCGATAGCTCACCAGAACCTCGTTTACGTAGACCACTTGCCCTTTCAGGATGGAACGAAACACCAGGGTATTGTCCTCGTGAATGATCTCATCCGGAACATCGCCGAACTGCCGCATCAGTTCCCGCGACCAGGCGTGGGTGCAGCCGTACACGTAGGGCTTCAGCGTCTGCACATAGGGCAGCGGTTCGGGGTGCTGCTCGACGAACCGGCGCGTTTCCCCCTCCCATTCGCTGCTGTAAATCTGCCGGATCGGCCGGCCCTCCGCGTCAATCTGGTCAAACCCCGAATGAATCGACGTGGCCCGGCGCCCGCCGGCTTCCCAGGCTTCGTAGATCGACCGCGTGCGGTTGGGCCGGGAGATATCGTCGCCCGCGGCGGAAACGACAAGTTCGCCTTTTGAGAGGCGCATGACGGCGTTGACGTGGCCGCCGATGGACAGGCGCGACGGGTTCTGATTCACGATCACGCGGTGCGGTCCGCGGTAGGCGCGGGCCATTTCCTGCATGATCTCGAATGTCCGATCCTCCGACCGGTCGTCGGACAGGACGATTTCGAGCGGGGAATAATCCTGCGCGAACGCGGCCTGGACGGCTTCGCGGATGAACGGCTCCTGGTTCAGCGCGAAAACGGCGAACGTGAGCAGCGGCTTGGATCCGGAGTCAGGCATGGGAATCGGATTCGCGGCGGGAACGGAACTTGTCGAGCCCGATGCGCGCGGCGGATTTCCAGCGATTATAGGTGACCTGCGCGCGTTTGGCGGCGTTCCAGCCGAAAAGCTTTTGTATCCAGGCGTATTTCCAGGATAAGCGCGGGATTTCCATGCGCCCGCCCAGCCGCGCGGCGACGGCCTGGGATTTCTCGAACAGGTCCATGCGTTCCGGGTAGAAATAGACCTGGTAGCGCTGGAGATATTTCAGGCAGGCGGCCCGGACCTGAGGGCTGTCCTCCACCTTCAGCAGGTGATCGATGTTCAATTCGCAGGACAGGTATTGGGCTTCGAGTTTGCGGCTGGAGTTGCCGACGTAGCTCAGGCTTTCGGCGCCGGCCAGGCGGTAATAGGTGCGCGCCTCGGGAACAAACCGTTCGCCCTTGCTCGCGAGCAGCACCCGGCAGAAATACTCACCGTCGTCATCCCCCAGCAACCGGGTGTCCCACGGCCCCGCCGCCACGGTCAGCTCCCGGCTCGGCAGCCACGTCGCCGTCTGCATGTAAAGATTCTCCTCCATCTTGCGCACCATCCAGTCCGCCGGCGCCCGGTCCTGCCAGAGCGACGTCGGCTCGAACTGCGCCTGCGACGGGCGGTAAATAAACCGGCCCCAGCCGCAGCAGAACAACAGCCGCGGATCTCCCGCCTTCAGGATCGCCGCCATCTGGCGCTCGATCTTGTCCGGCGCCAGCAGATCATCCGCGTCGAGCCACTGGATGTAATCGCCCTGGCACAGCGAGAAGGCGTGGTTGCGCGCGGCCGCCGCGCCGCCGTTCTGCTTCGTCACCACCCGCAGCCGCTCGGATTCAAACTTCCGCGCCGCGGCGAGCGTGTTGTCCTTCGACCCGTCGTCAACAACGATGATTTCGGTGCGCGGCCACGTCTGGGCCAGGGCGGACCGGAGCGTTTCGCCGATCCAGTTTTCGGCGTTGTAGGCGGGAATCAGGATGGAAACCAGGGGTTGCATGAAGAATTCAGGATTTTCCGTCGAGCACCTCGGCGTAAAGCCGCGCGGTCTGGGCGCCGATTTTGTCCCACGAATAGCGCTCCTCGGCGTGCGCGCGAATCCCCGGCCGCAGCCGGTCCAGATCGCGGTAAAGATCGCTGTCGAAATACTGCCCGATCTTCGCCGCCAGGTCCCCGGCATCCTCTGGACGGCACACAAATCCCGTCCGGCCCGCGATGATGTCCTCGCCGAAAGACCCGACATCCGTCGCGATGACCGGCAGTCCGAACCGGTAGGCGAGGAACAGCACGCCGCTCTGGAAAATGTTCCGATACGGCATCACGAGCGCGTCGGCCGCCTTGAAATAGACTTCCACTTCCTCGTCCGGAATATGGCGCAGGACGGTGAGCACACGCTTTTCAAGCCCCGCCCGCCGGATCTGTTCCTCCACGCCGCGCCAGTAATCCTGGCACTCCTTGACCCGCCCGGCGACGACCGCCGTCACCCGCGTGTCTGACCGATGCAGCGATTCCAGGGCCGACACAAGTGTGTCTAAACCTTTGTAAGGCGAAATCAAGCCGAACGCCAGCAGCACGCGGTCGTCGCCCGAGAGATTCAACCGGCGGCGGGCTTCGTCGCGGGTCATGGCCGTTTCGGCCACGGCCATGTTCACGCCGTGCGGGATGACGCTGACCCGGGATTCATCGACGCCGTAATGCGACGTGAGCTGGGTCTTCATTTTCGCCGTGTGAACGATTACGCGATGGACGTTCCGGTAAAGAAATCTCAGCGAGAACGCATTCCGCCGGGACTGCATGCCGTCCCGGGCGCCCTGGTCGACGTTGTGCGCGGTGAACACGACCTTTTTGCCCAGCAATTTCAGGTAGACGATCCACAGCGTGCGGTCGAGAAAGACGAGCTTGTACGGCCACTGGATGTGAACGAGCCGCGCGTCGGTGCGGGCGGCGAACGCGGCCAGCTTCCAATAATACGAGACGAGGTGGCGCAGCTTGGCCGGGAGCGAGCTTCCCGGCGGGAGCGTGCCGCGCAGGGCGTGAAAGCGCACGCCCGGCAATCGCATGGCCGGAAAGGCGCCGAGCGCGTCATTCCCGATCACGTCCAGGTCCATGTTCTGCCCGGCCAGGCCCGCGACAAGGCCGGCCTGGTAATGCGGCTCGTCGCCCGTGATCAGCACGGTGTGCAGGCGCGGTGCGCCGCGGGTGGCGGAATCTTGCATTCGAATGACGAGGGAGAATCTTGAGGACGGCAGCCAGCCGCGATCAGCGGCGGCGGCTCAGAAAACCCGCCGCGCCCAGCAGCAGCAGGCCCGGCAGTGCCGGCTCGGGCACCGGCACGTAGTCGAGCGACACGACGCTAAACCCGAATTGAATCGTCTGGTCGGGAGCCGGATCGGCATGGCGGTAACTGTCGAAAAACACAAATTCGCCGGGCTCATACGCGTTTCCCAGTTCGATCCAACTCGTCTGCTGCCAGGGCGGGAGGGAGATCGTGACGAGGCTGTCACCGGGGTTAATCAACTGGTAGAAGATCGACCCCAAGGGGCCGCCAGTCGCAAGCGAAATGGCAAAGGGCAGGCCCAGCCCCACGCCGGCGGTGCTGGGAGCATCAATGCTGACCGTGACGCTGTTCAGAATTCCTTCCACGGCGAGTCGCAGCGATTCGCCATCGCCGTTCTGACGGTCGGGAAACTGGCAGCCGGGGCTGTAATGAAGCTGGCAATCGATCCACCCCGGCGCTCCGACCAGGTCGCTGCCCAGGCCCACTCCGGCCACCGTCGCGGGCCGGCCCGGAACGGAACCGGAGGTTGCCCAAACCCCGTCCACGAACAGCGAATCCGCCGGCCCCCGGAAGACATCCGAGAAATCCACCGTCACGGCCCCCGCCGCGGGCGCAGACAGGGCAAGCCCCGCCCAAACGGCGGCCGACGCTGCCACCCGGAATGTCCACGACGTGGTCATGAAGCGGATTCGGATTTAAGATCAAGATCGATCGGTTTTTCCAGAGCGCAAGTCTGATTATCGAGGGTGGCGGCCGACCAATCCTCGTCATTCTCGAAAAATACAATCTGGCTGCCGGAATAATCGAATCGGAACGGCACATGAACGAGCTGCTTCAGCCGTTCGCGAACGGCGCGCTGACGTTCCGGCGGAACGAACAGCAGCACGAATCCACCGCCGCCCGCGCCCAGGATCTTGCCTCCGATGGCGCCGGCGGAGAGCCCGCCGTTGTAAATGTCGTCGATGTGTTCGTTGGTGACCTTCTGGCTGAACTTGCGCTTAATCTTCCAGGCTTCGTGCAGCAGCCGGCCGAATTCCACGATGTCGCTGCCGTTGTTGAGCAGCGTGATCCCCTGCTCCACCAGTTGCTTCATCGCCTCCATCTGCGGCGCCTTGTCGTCCATGTTCACCGCGTAACTCGCCGCCACCTTCGCCGCCGTGCGCTCGATCCCGGTGTAAAAGAGCATCAGGTGGCTCTCGAGCTCCCGGATCCGTTCGGCGCTGACGGTCACCGGCGTCACGCTGATCTGGCCGCCGGGCAGGAATCGGATGTGATTGAACCCGCCGTAGGCCACCGACGCCTGGTCCTGGGAACCGACGGTTTCCTGCAGGACATCCTGCTCCATGCGGATGCTCTGCAACGCCAGCTCGTGCTTGCTGACCATCCGGCCGCGCAACGCGTGCAGCGCATGCAGAAATCCCACCGTGAATGCCGAACTCGATCCCATCCCGCCCCGCGCCGGCAGGTCCGCGTCATGATGAATTTCCAATCCCTGCTTCCAGTTCAATTCCTTCAGAATCCCCCGCACCGCCGGGTGGCTGATCTCGTCGATCGTCCGGCAGTTCTCGCTTTTCACATACACAATCCGGTAGCGATGCTGGAAGAACGGCGGCAGGTAGCGGCACGTCAGGTAACAGTACTTGTTGATCGACGACACAAGCACCGCGCCGCCGTGCTTGAGGTACCAGGCGGGATAATCGGTGCCGCCGCCAAAGAAGGAGATTCGAAACGGGGTTCTGCTGATGATCATAGGTTCGATCGGGGTTGCTAAACTGCCGGCCGCGCCAGGAACGCCGCCGCTTCCGCGTAGGATTCCGGGGTGCCGATGTCGAGGAAAACGTCGTCGCCCCGCCAGCCGAACAAACCGCGGCCGACGTGGGCGGGAAAAACCTGTTTCTCGAGCGACGCAGCCTGCCCGGGCGGGATCGCGGCGATCACGTCGCGGCGCGCGGCGCCAAACGCCGGCATTCACCAGCCGGGGCCGGGACGCGACAGGTCCTTTTCGCAGAAACCCGGGAAATCTCGCCGCCGGGCGCAGTGGCGAACGCTACCGAATCGCGACGCGTCGGGAACGCAGCTGAGCAAGAGCTGATCGCCGCCCGGCGTTCGAGGTGCGAGGCCAGGAACGGCGCCAGGTTGCCGCGGTAAAGATCGCCGTTGAGCACGAACATTTTCCGACAGCAAATGCGGCAGCGCGGTGGAGCGCACCGCCGGTGCCCATCGGCTACGTTCCTCGGAAAGACAAGTTCGACGCCGCCGCGATGGCTTTCGCCAGCGCGCTGCTGTGCGGTGTCCGTGCGAAGGACCACGCGCCGGATGCCCGGTGCCGCCAGGCGCTCAACAGCGCCGCCAGGAACGGCCGGTAGTTCACCTCGGCCAGCACCTTCGGCCGTTCGGCTTCACGGACCGAGGGCAGCGTCCCAGATCGCCGGCCAGGATGGCGGCTTCCGTGATCCGGCAGGTGGAGTCGGTGCTCAATTCAGGGCAGGCGCGGACGCGGCCGCGCGCGATTGGAAATGGAAACCGCGGGCCGGTGGTTCTCAGCGACCCGCGGAGGTTTGAATCAGCAAAAAATCAATTGGTCACAACCCGGAAATTCGGGGGCGGCGGAGGCAGATTGCCCACCTGGCCCGAAGCGGGATCGACGCCGTAGATAAAGCGGTAACCAGCCGGGAGATTCGTCCGGCTCATCGAATACGCCGGGCTGGCGGGATCGATCGGCGGCCAGCGCAAATTGCCGAACCACGCCGGCTTGGCGGAGAGGTAATACGAGGCGGGCAGATCGTTCGTCGTGAAGCCGCCGGCCACGATGCCGTTGTTGGCGCTGTCCCAGTTGACGGCGCGCAGCAGCGAGGAGTAGGCGATCGGATCGTAGCCGCCGCCGCAGTAGCTGTTCAGGTTGCCGATAAGATAGATGCGGCAGGTTTCATGGCCGCACGCGGAGGCGTCTTCGTAATAGGTGTTCACGCCGGTGGTGCCGAGCACGTTGCCGACGACATTTTGGAAGCGGTTCGTCGCCGCAACGCAGATCGCCTGCTGGTTGTTGATGTAGCTGGCCGTGTCGGCTTCGTCATGGCCGCTGAAGCGGTTTCGGAAAGCGGTGTTGTAAATCGAGCTACCCCACTGGTTGTCCGCGCTCCACAGGTTCACATTGTTGCCCTCAAACAGGTTCATGTTGTTGTGATTTCCATGGAACGACACGCCCGTCCACATCCAGCTTCCGGAGAGGAAATTGGTCATGTAATTGTAGCTGAACACGCAGCCGGAATTGCCGCACAGCAACAGCGGCGTCTGAACCGCGTTGGCAATGTTGTCCTCCAGCAACGAACCCGAGCTGTGGTAGATCGCAAATCCATAGTTCGAGGGGCCGCTGCCGGGATTCCGCTCGATCCAGCAATGGCGCGCTTCGAAACGGGAGCCGAGTTCCACGTAGATGTGCCGGCTCGAAAGCGTCACGCGGACGTTCCGCGCCCAGCAGCCGTAGGTGTTGTAATACTCGATGCCGTAAGTGCAGTAATTGCTCGTGTCGACGCCCTGGATCCAGATGTCCTCCACACCCACGCCTTCAACCGGGTTGGCCTGCTCCCACCAGATCTGCGGCTGCAGCGAAGCGCTCCAGTTCGGCATGTGCAACGGCGGCGTGATCGTCAGCGTGTTGCCGTTCACCGCCGTCACCCGCGCCACCTGCTGCTGGTACCGGTCCCCGCCAACGTTCGGCTGGGCCAGGCTCGTGTAAAGCCCCGTGCCCGGCGCGCCGCCACCGACCGACACCGCGCTGGTGTTCGTGTCGTTCAACTGGTCCATGAAAATCAACCGCCCCACCGGGACGCTCGCCGCCCCGCCGGCCATGTTCGTCGACGCCACCGTGATCGTCGTGCTCCCCTGCGCGTATCCGCCCACCCAGCTCACGTGGTTCGCCCGAATCGGCGTGTCCCAGTCGTAGGCCGCCGGCGATTGCACGTAGATTCCCTGGAACAACCCGCCCGACACCCGGAGAATCGTCGTGGCCTGCCCGTTCGCGTTGGTCGCACCGCGCAAGGTCACCCCGTTCCGCTGCATGTTGATCGTCCCGTTCAAAGTGTAGGTGCCCGCCGAGAGCTGCACCACCTGGTTGCTCGGACAGGCCGCCAGCGCCGAATTAATCTGCGCCACCGTCGCCCCCGCCGGCAACGTCGTGTAAATGGTGGTTCGGTACGGTATCCCCCCCGGCACGCCCACGTTGCCCTGCCACGTCGTGCGCCGCGCCGCGGGAATCACCTGTGAAAATGCCGCTTGACCCAATATGAGGCAGAGAGTCAACAAAATGCCCGTCTTCCTCATCGGTAACGTCCAGAGTACTCTAGTCTTCATCTGCAGAACCTTTCATTCAGCACGTCGGCTGCCAAGCAGGCCACCCACCCATCACCCCTCATGTCCCGCGCAAAAACCACCGCCTCCACGGTATCCTTAACGCGCCCGCCCTCCCCGCTCTTGCATCCGGTCTCATCCGCTCTGGCGATTTGCACGATCATTTCACTGTAAGACATCCGAATGACACTATCAAGAACACTACCGGCGCCTAGCGCAGTACCGCAATGAGCGGGCCCGGCGCCGACGCGGGCGCGTGCCGCTCCAGCAGCGTGCGCGACCGGCAAAGGTCCTGCAACGCGGGCTCGCCTTCCGACACCGAATGCCAGCGGATGATGAACACCCCGCGCGGAGTCAGGTGCGACTTGTAGCGCTCGAGGACCGAAGGCACCCGCGCCTTGGGAATATAGTAAATGGATTCCCGGAATAGGATGACATCGTACTTCCGGTCCGGTTCGTAAAGCGCGATGTCCGACTGGACGAACCGGTTCTTCGTCGAGCGCCCCAGCGCCGCGCTGCGCTGCCCGGCCTGTTGAAGCGCGACGTCGGCGATGTCCACCCCGGTGTAAAACGCGTAGGCCGGCGACGCCAGTTCGCAGCCGGTGCTGCCCTTCCCGCAACCCAGGTCCAGCAGGCTTCCGCCATGGCAATATTTTTCGATGAACGGGTACACCGGGTCGCCGCTCGTGTCGTCGATCGAATCCCACCGGCCCTCGGCGTACTCGCGGTTCCAGAGTTCGCGTTTCATCGACGCGGTGCCCCAGCGCTGCTTGAGACCGCGCGCGATGTTTTTGAATTTTGCGGCGATGTTCATGGGGAAGGTTGCGGGGGTTGACGAAGCGGTTGCCAGGACCACCCGGCCTGCGCGGCCGGTTCCTCCTCTTCGACCGGTTCGTCCTCGAGCGCATCGGCGGATTCGGATTCCGCGGGCGCGGTCTGGAACCGCGGCATTTCGATCACGACCAGGAGGAACATGAACCAGATCGGGCTGAGCCGGTTGAAGGTGGCTTCCGTGATGTTGTAAATAATGATGCAAAGCAGGAACGCCAGCCGCATCGCCGCGAAGCTTCCCTCGCCGCGCTGCACTTCCGTGCTGATCCGGCGGGCGTTCCAGATCAGCAGCGTCGCCAGCAGCGCCACGCCGATCAGCCCGCTGTTGAGATAGGTTTCCAGGTAGCCGTTGTGCGATTCATTCAAGTGAAACCAGAACCGCTCCGACAGGCGCTCCGGCCGGTCGCCCAGCCAGAAGCTGTAGAACCCGACCCCGATCAGCGGGTCGATCGGCTCGCTCAACACAATTTTCCAGATGTCTGTGCGCCCGGTCAGGGTCATGTCGCGCCCGAGGCCTTCGACGATCATTTGACGGATGTTGAGGACGGAATCGGCGAGCACGAGCAGGACGCCGACCACGAGCGTGATGGCGATCGCCTGATTGAGGTGCTTCCGGACCGGCTCCAGGCCGCAGGCGTAAATGATGCCTGCCCCCAGGAACGAGCAGCTTAACGACGTGGAACTGCTCGCCATGTGAAAAAGCCACAAGGCCGAAATCATCACCGCCACGTGCACTGTCGATTCCAAACTCCACTTCGCCTCCGTTTTCCGCAGCTCCATGAAACTCCAGAACGTGTAGAGCGTGCACACAAAAAGACTGATCCCCAGCATGTTCTTGTCCGTCGTCACCCCGCCGTAATGATACGTCCACGTGAACGGACTGTAATAGCGGCCAATGTCCGGAAAATATTTGATGAACAGCACCGACAACAAAATGAGCGCGTAGCTGCATCGGATCAGCACCGATTTCACCGCGCCGATCGGATTGGCCTCCGTGAGAATCACCAGCACCATCACCACATTGCCCAGGTCCTTGATCCATCGCTTGAACGCCACGAACGGATACTCCGACCAGAGCGTGCTGATGCCGAGATAGATGAAAAAGACGCACAGCCAGCGGTTGTCGCGGAAAATCTCCGAGATCCGCACCCGGCGTTTCCGGAGCACCCAGACCCCGAGCACGATCAACCCGAGAAACACCATCCGGTCAAACGGACTGCCTTCCAGGTAATCGTCCGCGCTCTGCACCTGGAACGCGCTGATGCCGAACGACGCCGCCAGCGGCCACGTCGAAAGCGGGCGCGACCCGAGAATGAACAGCCAGAGCGACGGGATCCAGATGGCCCGCGACACGCCCTCCTGCGTGCGCTCGTCGCGCACAATCAGCCACGTGATCAACGCGGCCAGCAGGGCAAATGCAACCTGGGGAGGCATGAAATCGGACCGGCCGGGCTCAGGCGGTTTGCTCGATCAACTGCCGCTGCATCAGCTCCGCCGTCAGCAGCCGGTGCAGTTCCAGCGTGTAATTCCCCGAACCCCGCGTGTGCAGCTCCACCACCCGCTTCAGTTGCGACGGGTTCACATACGGCCGCGCCAGCGACCGCGGATCCAGCAGGACGGATTTCACGAAATCGGCAAACCGGTCGCGGTACCACACCCGGAAATGATAATACTTGTGCCGTCCGAGCCACAGCTTCTCGAAATGAAACGGCGCAAACGCGTGATCGACCCGCGCCAGCCACTGCGGCATCCCGTAGTCATAGGCATACTCCGCCTTGAACGTGAATTGCTGGATCTGGTGCCGCACCGATCCGAGCCCCGGCACTGCTTTCAACGCCAGCGCCCGGTCCGTGCCCACAGCCTCCAGCGCCGGGTTGCCCGACGCGATCAGCCGCAGCACCGGACCGTAATTCAACTGCTCCGGCGGCGCCTGGAACGCCAGCCGCACCAGGTCGTTGTCGAAATACGGCGTGCGGATCGTCACCTGCGTGCGCTCGATCGATAGCCGGGAATAGATGTGCCACGGCGCCTGCTTGAAGGCGATGAACGATTGCTGGTGCCCCTGCTTTTCCGCCGCGTAGGTTTCCGCGGCCTGGTTCAACGCCCGGTCGAATTCCGGCGCGAGATGCTCGCGCGATTGCGGCATCGGCTTGAACACAATCAGGCTCCGAAGCACCTCCCCGCCATACAACCCCGTCACGCGCACCGGCCCGATCTCCCGCACCCGCCGGTGCACAAATAAATCCGTCGACCCCGTCACGTCGAGCGCGCCGTCGGTCAGGTAAACCGCCTTCTCCGCGAGGGCCGGGAACTCCGAAAAGAACGAACCGTTCAGCGGGATGGTTTCATGCGGCTGGCCGCAGGCGGCGGCGACGGCGCGCGACACGGTCACGTCCGCGCAGTCGCGGTAGGTCCCGCCGAACGTGTAGCATGGAAGACTGTTCGCCGGACGCTTGAGGCAGGCCAGGATCAACCGGCTGTCGATGCCTCCCGTCAGCGACAGGCCCGCGCGCTGGTTGCCCGAAAAATAGCGCGGCAAAATCCGGTCCCACGTTTCGCCAAGCTGCCGCTCGTAGTCCGCCGCGGAAAGCAGCGGCAGCTTTTCCCAGTCCTGTTTCTGAAAATAAAATCCCTTCCGCACCGGCTGGCCGGGCGCGAACCGCCACAGCGAGGCGCCGGGAAGCTGCGTGATCCCCTGGAAACAAGTCCGGTTCTGCAACACGCAGCCGCAGGAGAAATACTCACCGAGACTGCGCAGGTCCAGTTGCCGCAGCTCCGGCAGCACGCGCAACAGCGCCTTGGCTTCGGATGCAAAATAAACCGCGCCGCCGCTCTCGTGCACGTAAAGCCGGCTCACGCCGTACCGGTCATTGAACAGCAGCGCCTCGCGCTTGCGCAAATCGATCACCACCCCGCAGAACCAGCCGTTCAACTTCTCGAAAAACCGTTCGCCCTCTTCCTCGTAACCGTGCACCAGCGCCGCCGCGTTCGGCCCCTCCACCCGGTGCCCCCGCGCCCGCAGCGCGTCCCAGTCGGACTGGTCCGCGAAATGTTCGCCCGAAAACACCAGGCAAACGTCGTGCGCCTCGTTCCACGCGGGCATGCAGTCCGCGAACGATCCCTGGTGGTTCACCCAGCCGACGCACACCCCCGGGAGCGTGTCCGGCAGCGTGCCGTGGACGTAAAAGGCCTCGTGCACCATGGACCGGACCATGGCGTCAAGCTGCTCGCGCGCGGGCGCGCCCGTGGGTAATCCGATGATTCCTGCAATGCCTGGCATGTGAAAACCTGCTGTCGGGGGTTGATCCGGCGCAAAGACCGGGAGAACTGAAAAAGTGGAGCCGGCGGGAGGAATTAAACACTCCATCTGCTGGATACAATCCAGCTGCTCTAACGTTGAGCTACACCGGCGTCAAGGGTCGCTTTAATTACTGCAATCGTCCGAAAATTTCAAACCTCAATTATTACTGAATTCCGCGTCCGTGATCCTACCTATCCTCCCCGTAGGAGCCAACGTAAGGAGGCTCTAACAAAATTCCCTGTCCCCTCGCCTGCGACCGTTCCTCAAAGCCCCGCCTGCGCCTCCGCCGGCTTCTCTCCCTCTTCACCTGAATCCTCCTTCGCCGCCGGCGCCGCTCCCTTCCGCAACACCACGCTGTAAAACCGCGCGCGCGCCGCCAGCAGCACCTTGATCAAACCCGGCGGCAGAATCCCCAGCCACCCGCGGTAAAGTTTCAACCGCACCGCCACACGCCCCTTCAGCGTCAGCGGCACGTAATACGTCGGCACGTTCACAGGCTCAAACCCGTTCCGCCGCTTGAATTCCGCCAGCGGACTGTCCGTCTTGTTGCCGTAAACGTATTTCCCGTAAACCATCCAGCCGATCTTCTTCTGCTCGCAAATCTCCACCGCCCTCGTCACCAGGGCGTTCATCGGCCGCTTGTCGTAATGCCGCTCCTTGGAAACAATGTGCAGGATGCTCGCAATCGGCCCCAGGTGAACCAGCTTGATGAACCCGATCAATTCCTCGCCGTGATACGCGCAGATGAATTCGCTCCGGTCCGGCAGCGTGGACACCTCCTTCTTCACCGTCTCAAAATCCTTCCCGTGGTGCGCAAACGGAATCCCCTGCTTGATCAGCGTCTCGCCGTAAATCTCCACAATCCCCCGCACCAGTTCGTCGTTCAACTCGCAGGTCCGCACCACCACGCCGCGCTTCGCCGACCGGCGCACGTTCTTGCGCGTCACCTGCGGCAGCCGCTTCTCCCACCACTCCTTGAACGACGATGTCGGGATCGCCGCCACGTTGTCCCACTCGAACGGATACCCGTGCCGCGGCTGCGTGTCCGGCAGCTTCTGCGAGAACGTGAAAATATCCGCCCGCAACCCCGCCGCCGTGAATTCACGAATCATCGCCGCCGGATCCGCAACCACGTCGCCCGGCAGCCATTCCTCGTCGTGCACCGTCGCCAGCTTCAGCCAGCGCCCGCGCACCAGCACCCGCTGCCCGCAAGCGGCCGCCGACGGGACCTGGATCGTCTTCCCTCGAACTCGGATTTCAAAAGGTTCCACTGCCATGATTCAAATATTTCGGAAACGGTTATCAGCCACAGAGACACAGAGGTCACAAAGAGAAAATGTCGGCCTCAATGGCTCTGTGAGCACTGTGCCTCTGTGGCTGTATGAATTTTGCATTACAATTGCCGGTACGACCCCATCCGGTGCCGCCCAAACGTGATCACCCAGGTGTCGCCCGACAAATACTCAAGCTCATTCTGCCGAACCGGGTGCGTCATCAACTCCACCGACGCCGTCTTGCCCAGGTCCGCCACCCGCGACAAACACCCGGTCTGCAAACACGTGCCCAGCGAAAAGAAATAGTCCGTCAGCCGGTAACGGCGCGACATCCAGTTGTCCAGCACCCGCCGGTACGCCCGGTTCACCAGCCCCTTCTCCCCCGGCCAGAACGAAAAATTCCGCCGCACCTTTTCCCCCGCCGGAATGATCCGGTCGAGCAGCACGTTCGCGCTCAAATGCCGGTGCTGATGCCCGTCCACATGCGACGGCGCCCGGCCGTAAAGCCGCACAAACTCGTCCCACTGCGCCTGAAACACCCGGCGAAAATCGCGGCGCAACAGCGGGTGATAAAACAACACCGCATACTTGCTGCGCAGAATGAACCGCACCACGCGGTCGTGGCTCCGGCGCACCTCCTCCGGCACCCCTGGCCCGTTGAACCGCTGGCTCAAATTCAAATGCAACCCCGCGTCGATTCCCCATTCCTTCGCAAGACCCGCCGCGCGCTCGGAATCCTCCATGAACATCATTGCCGTCACCGAGGTGATCCGCTTCGCCCGAAAACACTTCAGCGCCGCGTCGGTCTCCGCGCGGCTCCGGCCCCAGTCGTCGGCATTGATAATAATCATGACTTCGCGAATCCGCGTTCAAGCCCTCGACCCTCGACCCTCGACCCTCGACTCCACCGGCAATGGCTGCCGCAACAGAAACCGCTTCAACCGCGCCATCTGTTCCCGGCGCCGGAACGCCACCAGCTCGTCCGATATCGGCCGCTTCTCCCGCTTCAGCATCGACGAAAAATAGCCGCAGAACACCATGACCCCGCCGATCACCAGCGGCTTGCGCGTGAGCTGGTAGACCGAACGGAACAGCTCCCACAACGGATGCCCTCCCAGCGCGTAATCGAGCTTCCCGACCTTGAACTTCGCCATCGCCGGACTTGCCTTGGCCGATCCCTGCGCCCGGTGATGCTGGCAATGTTTCTCCGTGAACGTCCGCGTCTGCCAGCCTTTCATCCGCGACGTCAGCACCGCCACGTGGTCGATCCCGCCGCCTTTCATCGGCACATAGCCGCCGATTTCCTCGAAGCACTGCCGCCGGAACAACTGGCACGCGCCCGACACGTGCTCCACGCTCACAAACCGGTAATCGTATCCTTCCGTCCCTTCCTTGAACGGCGTGCCCGCCAGCCCGAGCCTCGGGTTCGTCTCCAGTTTGCCCAGCAAAAATTCAAAATACTCCGGCTCGAAAGAGATGTCCGCATCCATGCTGCCTATATACTCGTAAGGCAACTCCTTCACCCGCGCGTAACCCGCGTTGAACGCGTAAACCTTCCCCGCGAAATGCCGCTCCCGGCGCTCCGGCATCCGCACCAGCTCGATCCACGAATGCTCCGCCGCGTATTTCTTCACGATGTCGTCCGTCCCATCCGTCGAACCGTCGCTCACGATCACCCATTTCAACGGCTTCACCGTCTGGTGAACGACCGACAGGATGGTTTGCTCGAGGAAAGCGGCCTCGTTGCGCGCCGGCGTGACCAGCACGTAACCCGCGCGCCGCGCGCCGGCGGAGGTGGATTGGGAATTCATAAACAGCGGGGGAATTGAACCACGGATAAACACGCATGAACACGGATGTGAAATAACATACGTCGCTGAATGGGAGTGATCCTAACCAACGGTTGAAGTTCCCAGGCGCTCTCTTGCCTCGACCTCGGCCGGCCCCTCATCCGTGTTCATCCGTGTCCATCCGCGGTTGAAGCCTTTGCTCTGTTGCTCCAGCCAGGCCGACAGCGCCAGCAGCATCCACGCCTGCCCCCAGCGCATGTAGGGAATCCGCACCCGGCCCCAGCGCTGCTGTTGATGATAAAAATATCCCCGCGGATCCCAAAGATGCTTCAGCGACCAGTCGATCACCGAGCCCGCCAGCTCGACGCCCCCCGCGTCCAGGTCCCGGAATTCCAGCAGCGTCAAGACCGCCTGCGCCACACAATGAACATCCACCGGGTAATCCCGGTCGTGAAAATATTTCGGCGCCGCATCCGGCCGGAAAAAGTGCCGGCGATAAAACTCAAACCCACGCCGCGCGCACTCGTCGAACTCCCGCGTGCCCGTGCTGCGCCCGAGTCGACGCAGCGCCACCAGGTTGTAGCCCGTGTGAAAATGATCGATCCACCGCTGCTTCGGCGCCTCGCCGTACGGCCACGATCCGTCCGCCGCCTGGCGCCCGGCCGAATAACGCGCCGCCCGCAGCGCGGGTTCGAGAAACTCCTTCCGCCCCGTCAGCGACGACACCCGCGCCAGGAACGCCGCCGCCAGCAGGTTCGCGTTGTGGATTTTCGATTTCGACACCGGGGTCGGATAATGAAACGACGCGACCTCGGATCCGTCGGTCCAGAACAGGTCCTTCGCCAGGTAAACGGCCGCGCCCTCTGCGAGTTTCAGCCAGCGCGATTCCTGGCTGGATTCGTAAAGATCCAACAGCGCGTCCGCCACGAACACCGTGCACACCAGGTTCGGCGCGCCGCGCGGCACCAGCAGCGTCCGCGTCTGCCACGGAAAACTGTATCCCCACGCCGACCGGCCTTCCGGCATCGGCGAACGCATCGCGTCCAACGATTCCGCCGTGCGCTGGATCAGCTCGTGATCCTTCAGCAACCCGGCCCGCGAAAGATTCAAGAAGCTCGACAGGAACAGCGCCTGGCCTTTCGGGTTGCGCGATCTCGGGATGAGCAGCAGCGGACGCGGATTAACCGGGCACCGCTTCAGCGCCTGGATCAGCACCAGCCGGCTCAGCCGGAAATCCAGGAACGGCAGCAGCCTCAGCCAGTGCGAATTCAGCGCGTCGTAAGGATCCCACCCCGCCCAGTCCCGCTCCTGGCAATACCGCAGCAACGCCAGCGCCGCATGGCGCGCCGGCGATCTTCCTGCGGAATTCGAATTCATTCGATTCAAAAGTAGGAGCCGACGTAAGGAGGCTCTAAATCAAAGTTAGGATTATGCACCTCGTTGCGTCGGCTGCCGCGAATTAACTTTGCGTCGCCGCCGCAATCGCATCCAGGATCCGCCCCGCCGTCTTCCCGTCCCACAACGGCGGCACTTTGCCGGCGCGCTCGGACGCGTTCAGCACCCGCGCGATATCCGCCGCCAGCTTCGGCACCGTGGTCAGCCGGTTGCTCCCGCTCTCGATCGTGATCGGCCGCTCCGTGTTCGGGCGCAGCGTCAGGCACGGCGTCCGAAAATAGGTGGATTCCTCCTGCAACCCGCCGGAATCCGTCAGGACAAGCCGCGCCTGCTCGGTCAGGCAAAGCGAATCATGATAACCGATCGGCTCCACCAGCTTCAGGCCGTCGCCCTGCACCGCCAGCCCGAATTCCCCCATCATCTTCCTCGTGCGCGGATGCACCGGGAAAACAATAGGCATCTGACGCCCCAACCGGACCAGCTCCGACACAATCGCCGAAAGACTTTCCTTGTGATCGACGTTCGACGGCCGGTGCAGCGTGACGTAAACGAAACGCCCCGGCTCCACCCCCAGCTTCGCCAGCGTCCCCCGCTTGTGCGCCGCGTCCAAATTGTCGACCAGCGCGTCGATCATGATGTTGCCGACCAGCTTGATCTTCGATTCCGCCACGCCCTCGCGTTTCAGGTTTTCATTCCCGTCGCTCGACGGCGTCAGCAGCAGGTCCGCCAGCGCGTCGGTCACCAGGCGGTTCACTTCCTCGGGCATCGTCCGGTCGAAACTGCGCAGGCCGGCTTCCACGTGCGCCACCCGGATGCCGAGCTTGGCGCAAACCAGCGTGCAGGCCATCGTCGAATTCACGTCGCCCACCACCACCACCCAGTCCGGCCGCTCCTGCTCGCACAACGGCTCGAATTTCATCATCACGTTCGCCGTCTGCACCGCGTGCGATCCCGACCCGACCTCCAGGTTCCGGTCCGGCGCCGGTATTCCCAGCTCGCCGAAAAAGACGTCCGACATCTTCTCGTCGTAATGCTGCCCGGTGTGGATCAGCTTGTACGAAAACGCGGCGGGCCGCTTCCGGATCTCCTTGATCAGCGGCGCCACTTTCATGAAGTTCGGACGCGCTCCGGCGATAATGAATAATTTCAGGGCTCGATTCATGCAGCGATCGGATGTGGGGTGAATTCTTGTCCGCAGATGGACGCAGACCTTGTTGAAATCTGTGGAATCCGCGACATCTGCGGATTCGTTCTTAAGTGCGTTCCAGGCGGACAATTTCATCCACCCGGTCCAAAATCTGGTTCAACGCGCTGCGCGGGCCGCCCTGGCCCGACGCCGACCGGTCGCGCGCTTTGAGCGGAATCCGTGATTCCGTGTCGGCCACGGATTCAACCAGGACCATGCGGCCCTCTTTCTGAAGGTGCCGGTCCACTGCGCCGCCTTTCCCCCGGAAAATGCTGTAGACCGGGATGCCCAGCGCGGCCGCTTCGCGGTTCATCGTGCCGCCGCCGCTCACAACCAGGTCGGAATGCCAAAGCAGGTTCAACCCGTCAACCGCTCCGGTGGGGATCACCACCTTGCCGCCCTCGAACCAGTCGGGAAATTGCGTGCGGATCATCTGCGCCTGCGACTTGTTCCGCGGCAGCAACACGGCCTTCACGCCCGGCGTGCGCACCAACCGCTTCATGAACGCCTCGAACAACAGGTCGCTCTCCGGGTTGTGATAATGCGCCTCGTTGGCCGGCGGACGCACGGTCACAATCACGTCCCCACCCACCAGCCCCAGCTCGCGGCCCAGCGCCGGGTCCGGCCGGAATTCCGGCGCGTAAACATCTTCCTTGATCCCGTCATACGTCCGGATCCGCTCCGGGTGCTTGCACTGCAGATTCTCGGTCATCAGCACGGACGGCACGATCTCCCATCGCGGCTGCAGCAGCAGCGGCGTTTGCGCGTGCTCGTAATCCATGATCATCACCGTCGGAATCCGCAGCAAATTGCAAAGGAGAATCTGCGCGCGCGAGCCGTGCGACAACGCAAGGATCGGACGCTCGCGCAAAACAAACGGCAGAAGCTGCAAACTCCGCCAGCCGAGACCGGCCACCTTCATGAAACGGTTCTTGCCGTAATGCTTTCCCACCCGCTTCGCCCGCATGCCGAACTTCTCCGCCAGCTCGCAAACCTGGAACGCATCCCGCGCCGTCAGCCCCACGCTGTAACCCCGCGCCTCAAGCTCGCGCACAATCGGACGAAAAAACGGCACGTGCGGCGTGTTGTCGAGATCGATCCAAATGCGCCCGCGCGAACCGGGCGCGGGCACCGGCGCGGACGAGCCGCGCTGCGGTGCGGTAACTGGGGAAGACGGCATCAGTTTGGGAGTTTGTGAGTTTGGGAGTTTAAAAGTTTAAGATCTGCAGCCCGTAGCAGCCGACGTCAGGAGGCTCTGACCAAAAGTCCATTGCGATGATATTTGAGCCTTCTCTCGTCGGCTGCTGCAGGAAAAATCACAAGTCGATCGAACGTTCGGGCCCCCCACTCTCAAACTCTTAAACTCCGAAACGCCTGAACTGAGGTCACTCGTCGTTCTGCAGTTCCTGCTGGAGAAATCCGGGGACGTAGGAACGCGTCTTGTTCAGGACAACGCTCGTGTTCGCCTTCGATTCGTTCAACAGCGTGTTGGCCTGGTCGACCAGGTCGCGCGAGGTCTTTTCCGCCTCCACCACCAGCAGCACCATGTCCATCAGCCCGGACAACCGCGGGGTGATGCTCGTGTGGCTGACGGGCGGCATGTCGAAAATAATGTAGTCATACTCGCTCGCCCGCAGCTTCGGCATGAGCTGCGTGAACCGCTTCGTCCACAGCGGCGACAGCCGGCCGTCGGCCACGCCCGCCGGCAGATGCAAATTCACATCCACCTGCGCCTGCCCCTGGCTCCCGCCGTCCAGCACCGCCTCCAGCGCGCTGCCCGCCTTGCCGTCATGAAACGATTGCGCCGAGCCGTGCTGGTCCGCGTTCATGTCCACCAGCAGCACATTGCCCTCGCCGGTCTTGGAAAGCGACGACGCCAGCCCCGACGCCAGCGTGCTCACCCCCGCGCCATGGCCGCAGCTCGTCACCGCCACCAGCTTCGGCTTGTGAACGAAGTTGTGAACCTCGAAATAAACGATCAGCCGGTCGCGCAATCCCTCGAAATATCGGAACAACGCGGCGTTCGGCCGCGCGGCGGACGCCAGTTCGATCGCGCCGCCCCGGTTCTCGGCGCCCCCGTTCGCAAACGGGATCTGCCGCGACACCGGTGCGATCGCTTCCGGCGATTTCTTCCGCCGCTTCCGGATGTCCGGCACCGAAATCACCAGCGGCAGCTTGAGCTTCTTCTGCACCTCCGCGCCGCGCTTCACGGAACGGTCGATGAACAGCTCATAGGCCAGCGCTAGGCCCAGCCCGCCCAAAACGCCGCCCAGGCCAACCATCAATACCTTTTTCTTGAAAGTCTTCGGACGCGCCTTGAACGCCGGGATCGGCATGTCCACCACCCCAATGTTAGGCGCCTTGCCCACCCCGAGCTTCTCGTCGATCTGCGCCTGCTCCAGGCTGCTGGCAAAATATTTCAGGTCGGCCTCGTAACGGTCCTTCTTCCGCTCAAGCTCCCGGATTGGCCCCTCCTGCTCCTCCAGCTTCGCCGCGTCGGCCTGGATCTGCGCCAGTTGGGCGGTGAGTTCCGCGATCTTCGATTTCAACCCGCGCGCCTGCATCGCCTCCGCGGCGAGGTCGATGGAACCGCCGGGAGCGCTTGACGGACTCGGCAGCACCACCAGCATCGTGGCCAGCCGCGGATAATCGTCCTCGAGCTTCTGCCGGTGCTTCTTGGCTTCCTTGATCTGGTCCCGGATTTCCGTGATCATCGTGCTGCCTTCCTTGTACTGGGTCAGCCGATCCTGCTCGATCCGCCGCAACGCCTCGATCCGGCCGCAGATGTTCGTGTAATCGTTCACCACCTCGGAAGGAATCGGGGCCGGCGTGTTGGTGGTTTCGGCCGAGGTCACGGGCATTTCGCCCAACAACGCCTGGTGCTGCGCCAGTTCCGCGCGGGCCGTGAACAGGTCCTCCCGCATCTTGAAAATCTGGTCCGCATACTCCCGCTTCGTGTCGTCCACCGACGTCGTCACGCCCGCGCTCGCCTTCGCCAGCCGCAGCTCCTTCTCCGTCTGCGTCAACTGCTCGCGCACCCGCGCCACCTCCTGGCTCACGAAATCCCCATACGCACCGGCCGGCTGATGCATCTCCTTGTGCTTCCGAAAATACCCCGCAATCGTCTGCGTCAGGACGTCGCGCGCCACCTGCGGATCCGGATGGCGGAACGTGATGAGAATCACCCCGCCCCGCGGAGGAGGCTCCACGGTCAGGTTCTGAACAATCATCGCCGTCGCAGCATCCTCGCTGTTCACTCCCGGCGGCACCGGCTTGCCCAAAATCCGCGACGCCCCAAGGTTCGTCACCACCATCCGCGCCAGGTCCGAACTCCGGAGAATCTCCGCCTCCGTGTTCACAATGCTCAACGGCCCCTCCTCCGGCGACCTCGTAATCTCATCCCCCCCCACCGGCGTCATCGGAATCTTCCCCTCCACCACGTAACGAATGTAAAGCTTCGCCTCCGACTGATACAGCGGCGGCGTCGTCAGGAAAATGTAAACCGCCCCCACAAACCCCAGCGCCGCCATGGTCACAATCATCCACTTGTGCCGAAACAGCATGAAGTAGATGTCGCCCAGCGCAATCCCGTCGCCGGAATCCGCAGCCGCCTTCTTAGGGTTCATCGCCATGAAATCACTCCAGTTCCGAGACAGACAAACTCCCCGCCCTGTTCAAAGAGAGGTTCAACGAAGACTCCAGCAAACACAAAGCTCCGCACTTGCAGATGCGAAACCTGTTTCGCAAACTGACATTCCAATCCAGCCTCGCCGGCCGGATATAGTATTTAGACCGCAACGTTAACGGCGAACCGCGCGTCATGCGCACTCGCCGACCGGGACCGAAATCAACCGGGCCCCGGATTCCGAAGCCCGCACTTCCCCATCCAACAGGCTCTCAAACCCGCAGATTCCTGGGAATGAACCAACAACCACGCGCCCCGGAACAACCGCCAATCCGTGAAAACCAGCTCAATTCACCAGATCCAGACGGTCTCCACCTGAATCCAAAATCCACTTTGCTAGTTTCCTCATTAACGGGCTGACAGCCTCCATTAGATACCTTCTTAAGGCCGTAAAGCAAGCGACCAGTGACATCGATTTCCACGGAAGAAATATCCGTACTTAACCCGACGCGGCGGTATAAAGCAGCCTTTGGATGTCGCTTGAACAACAGGGAGTAGTTTCTGTTAATCCGGCTCTATGCAGTTCAATGAAACTCAAACTCACGCAGAGACGCAGCAGACGCGGAGGGCCGCAGAGAAACGGGTCAGGCAAGTCGCTCAGTAGGGCAGTTCAAGATAAACCGAAGCCGGCAAGCGCCCGAAAGAACATCCGCAGATTGCACAGATTTCACAGATAATCTGCGTTCATCTGCGAAATCTGCGGATGAATAAACGGCTACAGTTTTATTGAAAACGCTCTAAGGTGCCGGATCCGCCGGGTGTTTGTGGCGGTTGAAGAACAACCCGCGCACCTTCTCGCGCCCGAACACACGCTCCATCTCTTTCAAGGCAAAAAGGGCAGGAAAGCTGCAATCATCAACACACCCCTTGCTACCAGCTCATACCAGCCGTGGCTCTCAATCTCCACGATCCCATCCGATGCCCTCTTCCCGTGAAGCAGCGCGCCAACCACGTGTTCCAGCACCGTACCCGCTAATCACGCAGCTTGACTCGCGAATGTGCCCAATTATGCTTGGGGTTCGGTGGAGAGATGGCCGAGTGGCTGAAGGCGACGGTTTGCTAAACCGTTATACGGGTTAAACCGTATCGGGGGTTCGAATCCCCCTCTCTCCGCCACCTTTTTGCCATGTCTTCACAGGAAGCCCGGGAGTAGAAGTTCACGGTTGTTTCCTCTTTGCCCACAACGATATTGTCCGTGAGGATTTCGATGAGCTCCCGCTTTTCTTCAGGCCGAATTTTTTGCCAGCGTCCGCATGGGTTCCCGGCCTGGAAGGCGATTTCCTCCGCAGAGAGGCTGTTCACCCGGAGCATGTCCAGTTCAGCCTCCAGGCTCGGAATTCACGCCTGTAATTGTTTTAGGCGCTCCTGGAGGGGTGCGGAGATTTATCGGATGCAGCCATTTTTGGCCGGGCCGGAATTCGCCCAAAAGCTGCGCGAAATTCTCTCACAATCTTCTCTTGATAACCGTTGAATTCATTAGCCGGCTGCAGCAAAGTGCTGTTCATGAAAATCATCACCGTTGCCGGTGACCGGGTGGCAATTCTGGTGGATGGCCGGGATACCCAAGGTCATTATGTGATCATGGAGGCAACCTTGCCACCGAAGGGCGGGCCGCCGCCGCACGTGCATACACGTGAGGACGAAACCTTCCAGGTGCTGGCCGGCGAAGTCACTTTTTATGTGGGGGACAAAACCATGGTGGTGAAGCCGGGGGAATACGTTTTTGCCCCGCGCGGCATTCCGCACCACTTCAAAAATACCGGCACGACGGACGCGATTTTGCTGGAAACGGCCTCTCCGGCAGGCGTTGAAGCTTTCTTTGAAGCCGTCGGCAAACCGCTGGCCACCCGGCAGGATCGGCCTGTGCCGCCTTCGGCGGAAGACATTCACCGGATGCGCGCACTGGCACCCGAGTATGGCATCACCATTTTGCCGCCAAAATGAATGGCTAATGGATTTATTTCCGGGTCTTTGACCGCGACCATAACAACCGCATATCGCGCAAAAGCCAGGTGAGCTGTTCATCCGGGATGAGATAACCGCCGACGCCGTCCGTGAACAGCACGTCGTACACGCGACGGCTGGCCGCATCAATGGCCGCATCGCTCGTATCGCCATCCGCAGGCGCTGGCAGCACGATGGTGATGGTGTCGGGTTCCTGCGGAATGACTTCAACACGATAGTTCCCCTCCGGCATCGAGCCAAAGTGCTCATTCAGGCCGGCAATGGGATTGTCAATCAGGCGCTGCCGCAACGCCGGATCGCGTCGGATTTTGGCATAGTGCGCGTTGAAGATGTCTTGAGAATCTTTCATGGATGCGCCTTTCGATAACCTTGTCGCATGGCTAACAATTCGAGCTTCAATGCCTGCGGCATGATCCAGCAGAACAAATCGGCGCTTTGCCAGAGATCCATCTGGTTGATGACCTTGTTGGTGTCCTCGGGATGCTCGGCTAATGGCGGAATGACGAAGTAAAGCGTATCCCGTCGCTGCATCCGCATGTTGAGTTTAACACCGTCGGGAACCTCGACGCCCAGACTTTTAAGAGCCGCCTTCGGGTCGGTTTCTATCAGCCGGCAGAACTCCGGGTCTCTCCAAGCGTTTTCGATCAGCGCGCGTTCGAGTGACTGATTTATCACAATCTTTCAGCCGGCTTTCACTGGTCTTGTTTGAAATAGGGATGGAGCCTCAACTTGAGCATCACAATCGGTGTGGCCATCAGGAATGCTCCAATGACGGATGAAACCACCAGGACTTCCGTGGACAAAATCCCGTCCTGACGGGCACCGTAATAACACCAGATCGAAATCGGATAAAAAAGGATGAGCGCCGTTCCCAGACCGGGTGACCATCGTCCTTTGCCAAAGATGAAGGGTAAAACGTGAAAGAACGTCGCATTGATGAGCATTAACGCCGGGAGCGACAAGGCAAATTCCGCACACGACCAGTTCACGGAAGCACAGGACACGCCCAAAACGACGACGACTCCGTTGACGATGGCAAAATGAACCCACGTGACCGGCAGCTTGAGTGCGGCGTTCGCCCATCCTTTCCAGTCGAACATATATTCTTCAATCACGTGAATGGCGTAAGCCAAAGTCGCGATCCAAAGAATGTAAGCATGGTTCATGGCAATAGATGTCGACGCCTGACCCATCGAGCCACGCCGGAACGCGGCTGTCAATGCCGGAGGTGTGAGTGGGTGCGATTTACGGCGAGGGTCAGGAGCGCGGCTGTGTCCGCCAGGACCAGCCGCAGAAATGTTCGATATTCCAACGCTCCCTGTCTTCTCAAACGCCTTCGCATCTGCCACGTCCCTGCGGCTGATCCTTCGGATACAGCCGCGCTCCGGGAA
>JAXMHQ010000005.1:0-156298 GCA_046346665.1 Verrucomicrobiota bacterium | reverse complement strand
TCCCTATCCGTGTGGATCCGTGTTCATCCGTGGTTTAAACTCAATCGTTCCGGCTTAGATATCTCCCGGTCACGGATCGAATACGGCTCAGGCGAGGGTGACGCGAATTCACGCGAATTTCGCCAATTGACGTTGAGACAATTCGTGTGAATTCGCGTCAATTCGCGTCAAGGTCTTTCCTGCACTGATCCTTGTCCTTCGAGGCATCCCTTGCCTATTGACCAGAAGGATTCTAGGCTGCACCGGCATGCGCCTGATTGACCGATATTTGCTGCGCGAGTTTTTGCTCGTGTTCAATTATTGCTTCAACGGGTTCTTGGTTCTCTGGGTGGCGTTCGACCTGATGAACGAACTGCATGGGCTCCAGGAAAAGCACCTCACGTCCCTCGAAATCGTCCAGCTCTACATCCTCCGCCTGCCCGAGTTCCTGCCCATCGCGCTTCCCATCGCCCTGCTGCTCGCGCTGCTCTATTCATTGTCGAACCACGCCCGCTACAACGAAGTGACCGCCATCCGCGCGGCGGGCGTCAGCCTGTGGCGATTGAGCGCGCCTTACCTCGGTGTGGGCCTCATCGCCGGCGCCGTGCTGTTCGGCGTGAACGAATTCTGCGCGCCGGTCACGGCGGATCTCGCGGAACAATTGCTCGGGAAACACGCGGCCCTGCAGACGCGGCCCGACGATCCGAAGCAGGCCAAGAAACTGTTCTTCTTCAACGCGCGCGAAAACCGGTCCTGGTTCATCGGCCATTATGACGTCGCGACGGGCGAGATGCAGCAGCCGGTGGTCGACTGGACGCTGCCCGACGGATCGCACCGGAAGCTGTCCGCCGAACGCGGCGTCCGCACGAATGGAATCTGGACGTTTTATCATGTCCGGGAATTCCGCGCCGGCAGCAGCACGAATTCCTATCCCGTCCCGCTGCCGCAAACCAACATGCTCGCCATGCCGGATTTCAACGAGACGCTCCCGGAGATCCGCAGCGAAATCAGCATCAACAAACGATGGGAAAACCAGGCCCGATCCCGCCGCGCCGACATTTCGATCGGGCAGATCTGGAATTACCTGCGCCTGCATCCCAAGCCGGATCCGGCGCACAAAGCCTGGCTGGAAACCAAGCTCCAGGGACGTCTCGCCGGGCCGTGCACCTGCCTGGTCGTGGTGTTGATCGCCGTTCCGTTCGCCGCGGGTTCCGGCCGGCGCAACGTGTTCGTCGGGGTCGCCGCCAGCATCTTCATCTTCTTTGCCTATTATATCCTACAACAGGTCGGATTTGCTTACGGCGAAGCCGGCCGCATCCCGGCCTGGATCGCGGCGTGGTTCCCCAACCTGGTGTTCGCCGCCGCAGGGCTCTGGCTGATGGCCCGCGTGCGGTAAGCCGGCCACGGAACTGGGAAAAGCTGTCCGCAGATTTCACAGATTTCACAGACAAATCTGTGTCCATCTGCGTAATCTGCGCGGATAACTGCTCCGCGCTTTTGACCTGACAGCCGCCTTTCGGCCCGCCAAGCTGACCGCGCGGCGTGCCGTCGCGAATTCCGGCGGCGCCCCATTTGGAAGTGAGCGACGAGCTGGCTAAACTGAAGGAAAAGTACGAGCGCCTGACGCTGCTGTACGGCGTCAGCAATGTCATCCACTCCACGCTGGAACCGCAGGAAGCGCTGCAATTGATCGCCGACGAAGCCGTTCGAATGATGCGCGCCTCCAGCGGATCGGTCATTCTGATCAATCCCACCAGTGGATTTCTCGAGATCCAGGCCGCGCAAGGACTGCCCGCGAGTGCGAAGAATTTGAAGTTACGCGTCGGCGAAGGCATCACCGGCTGGGTCGCCCGCACCGGCTCCCCCGCCCGCGTCGGCAACGTTGCCGAGGATCCGCGCTACATCATGTTGCGCCGCCATGTGCGGTCCGAACTGGCGGTGCCGCTCGAGGTCGACAAGGAAGTGCGCGGGGTGTTGAACGTCGACTCCGACCGGTCGAACGCGTTTTCCGAGGAGGACCAGGAGCTGTTGCAGGCGCTGGCCGACCAGGCGGCGCGGGTGATTCACAACACCTGGCTCTACGAACAATTGCGGCTCAAGGCGCGGTTATTCGAATCGCTCGTCAGTGTCAGCCGGACGATCAATTCCACGGTCGGCCTGGATGAAGCGCTGAAGGTGGTCGCGCGCGAGGCGTGCGTGCTGATGCAGGCCAAGATGTGTTCGATCATGATGCTGGACGAAAGCGGCGACTGGCTGGAATTGCGGGCCAGCCACGGCGCCGGCCAGGCCTACATCACCAAGCCGCGGTTGAGCACGAATGAGAGCCTGCTCGGCGTGGTTGTCCGGCGCAAGAAACCGCTCCAGGTGGAGAACGTCCAGGTGTCCAGCCGTTATCAGAATGTCGAGCTGGCCCGGCGCGAAGGCCTCGTCTCGCTCCTGAGTGTTCCCCTGCTCTTCGCCGAGCAGGTCATCGGCACACTCAGCGTTTACACCGGCAAACCCTTTCATTTTTCAAACGAGGAAGTCCGGATCGCCTCCGCGCTGGCGCAGCTTTCCGCCATCGCCATCGAAAAAGCGCGCCTTTACGAACGCGTCGTCGACGTCGAGGAACAATTGCGGCAGAACGAAAAATTGTCCGCGCTCGGCCTGCTCGCCGCGGAGGTCGCCCACGAAATCCGGAATCCGCTCACCGTGATGAAGATGCTGTATCACTCCCTGGATTTGAAATTCCCGGGACCGGATCCGCGCAACAAGGATGCGCGCATCATCGGGGAGAAGATGGAGCATCTGAACAAGATCGTGGAGCAGATCCTGGCGTTCGCGCGCACGACGGAGCCCAACATGGCCCCGGTGAATTTGAATCAACTGGTGGACGAGCTGGGATTGCTGGTGCGGCACAAGCTGAGCAACCAGGGCGTGAAATGGATCAACCAGCTTCAACCGCAGATGCCGCTGGTGCTCGGTGACGCCACTCAGTTGGAACAGGTGTTTCTCAACCTGATCCTCAACGCGGCCGAAGCCATGCCCGACGGCGGAACGCTTACGTTGTCCACCCGCACCCAGCCTGAGGACGCGCCGGCCGCGGAGGCGAAATCGGTCGTGGTTGAATTCAAAGACACTGGCGCGGGCATGACGAAGGAGCAGCAGCAGCGGGCATTCACGTCGCTGCTCAGCACCACCAAACGCACCGGCACCGGCCTCGGACTCGCCATCGTCCATAAGATCATCGAGGCGCACCAGGGATCCCTGTCGCTCAAGTCTCAGGTCGGCAAAGGGACCACCATCCGCGTAACCCTGCCCGCTCGCCCATCCGACGACAATCTTCAGAAGGCCGCGGATCACTAAGCCGGAACTTTCGGTTCAGCCACGGATAGACACGGATCAACACGGATGAAGACCGGCAGAAAGCCGGGCCTCCACCACTCCCGCAAATCTCGCTCGGGCGGATCGGCGGTAAAATGTTTTTCTTACCGCGGATTGCTCGGATGAGGAAAGTGCAAGGAAACGGCTGTTGACCTTCCAGGAATCCTCCGCATCTCAGTCCCACCTCGAACCACCGTTTCATTTCCCATCCGTGAAATCCGTGAAATCCGCGGTCAAGCTTCCCGTTCATCTTCATCTGAGCCAATCCGTGTTGATCCGTGGTTCCTACAATCTCAGTTGCGAACGGTTTACGAGCGGGTTGATTTCGATTATAGCTATAGCGGATTTCCGCGGCACCAGAAGTCGAGTCTTCTGTTGGCAAAGATTCGGACTGTGCCGGAAGCGCCTGGTACAGGGAACCGCGTCCGAGCTCCGGTCCTGGCACGAACCCAGGAGAGCCTTGTCAGAGTTACGTGACTTGGCAACTGCGGCGTGAACGATACAGTTAGTCGATGGGCGAGGCTTTCAGCAGGCAATCTGGAAAAACAATATCGTTACCGTGATGAAAAAGCGATCAGTATCACTACACGTGACGCGGCATGTAAATAACAATTACTAATGTTCGAATATCCAACACGTTATGATGTGATCGTGGCGGGTGCCGGTCATGCCGGCGTTGAAGCGGCGCTGGCTAGCGCGCGCATGGGATGTCGGACGCTCCTGCTGACGATCAATGCCGACACGGTCGGCCAGATGTCGTGTAATCCCGCCATCGGCGGTCTGGCGAAAGGACACCTGGCTCGGGAGATCGATGCCCTGGGGGGTGAGATGGGTAAGGTGACCGATATGACCGGTCTCCAGTTTAGGATGCTGAACACCAAGAAGGGTCCGGCGGTTTGGGCGCCGCGGGCGCAGTGCGACAAGAAGGCGTATCAGTTTCGATTGAAATGGATCTGCGAGCGGGAGCCGAATTTGGATTTGCGACAGGGCCAGGTGACGCGATTGCTGCATGCCGATGGAAAAATCCGGGGTGTTGAGACCAATCTGGACGTTCAGTATCTGGGGACCACGGTCATCGTCACCACAGGAACGTTTCTGCGGGGATTGATGCATATAGGACTCAATAAGCAATCCGGCGGACGTTCCGGCGAGGCGGCGGCAATGTCACTATCGGAATCGCTCAAGGAATTGGGCTTGGAGCTCGGCAGGCTAAAGACGGGCACGCCGCCCAGGCTTCTGAAAAGATCGATTGATTTTTCGATGACCGAAGTACAGCCCGGCGATGAACCCGTGCCGTGGTTTACCTACTGGAAGGACGATTTGTTCCACGTGGAACAATCCGGCTCACGGCCGCCGTATCCTCCCCATTCCATCCTTTCTCTGAACAAAGGCCAGTTGCCTTGTCATATCACCTACACCACGGATCGCACCGCAAAAATCATCCGGGACAACCTGCACAAATCACCGCTCTATTCCGGGGTGATCGAAGGGACCGGCCCGCGATACTGCCCATCGATCGAGGATAAAATCGTCAAGTTCCCCGAAAAAGAGCGCCAGCAGATCTTCCTCGAACCCGAGGGAATCGCCACAGACGAAATCTACGTCAATGGCTTCTCCACCTCACTTCCGATCGAGGTCCAATACGAAATGATCCGCACTGTGATCGGATGCGAAAGCGCCGAGATACTGCGTCCGGCTTACGCCGTCGAATACGATTTCGCCTTCCCAACCCAGCTTCTGCCATCGCTGGAAACCAAAGTCTGCACGAATCTCTACCTGGCAGGGCAGATCAATGGCACATCCGGCTACGAAGAAGCTGCCGCTCAAGGCCTTATGGCTGGGATTAATGCTGCTCGGCGGGTGCGATCGCTCGATCCCATCGTCCTGACCCGCGACCAGGCTTACATAGGCGTGCTGATCGACGATCTGGTCACCAAAGGCACCATCGAGCCCTATCGCATGTTCACCTCGCGCGCCGAGTATCGGCTCTTGCTCCGACAGGACAACGCGGATGCCCGCCTCAGTCAGATCGGATTCGACGTTGGACTTCTTCCCGCCCGGAATTACCAACGATTCCAGGAAAAGCAGAAAGCGGTCGAACTGGAGTTGAAGCGCCTGGAGGAAACGCGTGTCGGCACGGAGACCTTGATACAAATTCTGCGTCGTCCGGAGGTAAGTTATTCCCAACTGCCGGCACGGGATGAAAGGCTGGATTCAGAAGTCGTCGAACAGGTGGAAATCCTGGTCAAATATGCCGGCTACATCAGCCGGCAGATCGCGGAGGTCGAAAAGTTTAAGTCTTTGGAGGACAAGGAAATACCATCCACATTCGACTACGCCACCGTGCCCAGCCTCCGAGCCGAGGCCCGACAAAAACTGACCAAAATCCGCCCCGTCACCGTCGGCCAGGCGTCCCGGATTTCAGGGGTGTCGCCGGCAGATATCAGCATCTTACTGGTATGGCTGAAGCGCTCGGCCTCGGAACTGGCCGACGCCGGACCGGACAAGTTGGAAACCGGCGATCCGGGTTGATCCGACCAAAAGAATTTAACCACGGATGAACACGGATAAACACGGATCAGAAAGTTTGGTTTTCGGCAGACTCAGCGGTAGGAATTGCTCGGTAGCCAGTAGTTATTAAGTCGTAGCCGCAAAAAGGCACAAGATGCGCAAACTACCGATTCGGTTTTGCGCCTTTTGTGCCTTTTTGAGGCCATGGATCTCCTCCATCGCCCCTAGTATTTGATTTCAAGCTTTCCTGCTGGTTCCATCCGTGTATATCCGTGTTCATCCGTGGTTAAAATGAATTCATTCGAATCAATTGTCCTGCTGACCGATCCATGCTGCAGCCATGCGGATTGAAATCAAAACCGTTGAGCTCCGTCTCAGGAATCCCTGGAAAATCTCCCGGGCGGCCGGCTCGGACGTCGCCTCGACCCTGATATTGACGCTCATCGACGAGAGCGGGCTTCGGGGCCATGGCGAGGCGGCCCCGATTCGGAGATACGGCGAATCAGTCGAGCGATTACAGACCGTTTTGACCGAAATCAGACCAAAATCAGACAACGATATCGTTACCGCTATTGAAAATCATGGGATCTTTCAATCTTCGGCAGCTGCTCGGTGCGCTTTGGAGGTTGCCTGGCAGGATCTGCGAGCCAAAAGGCGCAGGCAAACAGTCCATGACAGCTTCGGTCTACCCTTTCCGCAGGGCAATGCCGTAACTTCGCTTTCCATTGGGATCGATCAGCCAGGAGTGATTCGCGAAAAAGTACTGGCGGCGGCCGGATTTCCCATTCTGAAACTCAAAGTCGGTTCCGACTCCGATCGACAGAATTTCCAAGCCCTGCGCGAAGCCGCGCCGGAAGCGCTGGTGCGAATCGATGCCAACGAAGCCTGGGCCGACAGGGAAACCGCACTTCGCAACATCGAGGCGTTTGCGAAGGATTCCCGGGTGGAGTTTGTGGAACAACCGATGCCGTCCTCGGCATCCCCGGAGGATTGCGCCTGGCTAAAGGAACGCAGTCCTTTGCCCATCGTCGCGGATGAAAGCTATCATTCCGCGGAAGATGCCGCTCGCATCGCGACCGGCTTTCATGGCGTGAACGTGAAGCTCGTCAAAGCGGGCGGACTCGGGCCGGCCCGCGACGCCCTGCAAGCCGCCCGGCGCGCCGGACTGAAAACAATGCTGGGTTGCATGGTGGAGACAAGCGTGTTGATCAGCGCCGCAGCCCAGCTCGCCGGTCTTTGCGATTACCTCGATCTCGACGGAAACCTTCTCGTGTCGAACGATCCCTTCCTCGGCGTCCAGTGCCACAATGGAATCCTGTCGTTCGATAAAGCTCCGGAGCGGTTCGGCATTCAAGTCGCTCTTCGCTAAGTGCCTGAGACAGCATCCGCAGATTGCACAGATTTGCACAGAATCTGCGAAATCTGGGAAATCTGCGGCCGAATACCAGCCGTGTGTCCGATCTCGCGGCGCCATTCAAGACACTGCCCCGAAATTCGTGCACGTGGCCCGCGGCATCACCCCGTTGTATCGTTCACTGTCGGGTCACAGTGAATAAGTTTGGTGGTCCCGCATTTGCTGAACAGGGCTGAAGTAAGTTGTATGAAGTTGTTAACGGTCCTCTGCCTCGTGGTTCCTCTCTGCGGATTCAGCGAACGCATCAACCAGGAAGGGCGAATTCTCGGCCCCGCCATCAGTGTCACGAACTCGATTCTGTTTAACACCACCAACGCCGACGCGGTCCTGGCCTCGATGCAAATCCTGCCGGTGACGAATCCCTGGAACGAAGACATCTCGCAACGCCCGCGCCTGTCAAATTCCGACGCCATGATCGCCCAGATCATGGCCGATCTCTCCGCCTCGCGCCGCACTCTCCAGGTTTTCCAGGAAATGAATTTTGTCCTGGTCCCCGACAATCAATCCCCGGTGCCGATCGAATTCGTCGATTACCCGGACGAATCGGATCCGAGCCCGTACCCCATTCACGCCAATCTGCCGATTGAAGGCTGGCCCACGCAGGTGAACGGAGAAACGCTCAGCCAGGTCCAGCAAGACAGCCAGGGACTGGGCGGTGATCGCCACTCGATCACGGTAAAACCAGGATCCGGCTTTGCCTGGGAAACCTGGCAGACATTGAAGGTGGGAACCAACTGGCAGGCGAGCAACGGTGCACTCTTCAATTTAAACACGAACGCGCTGCGCCCCGACGGCTGGACCTCGGGCGACGCGGCGGGACTGCCGATGTTCCCCGCCCTGGTGCGCTACGACGAATGCGAACGCGGCATGGTCGAACACGCCTGCCGGATCGTCGTCGCCCGGTCCCGCAAGGCGCATCTCTATCCGGCCACGCACGACGCGTCCAGCACCGCGGCGACCTACGTGAATGTTCCCGCCATGGGCCAGCGAGTACGGCTGAAATCCGGCTTCGTCATCCCGTCCGGCTGGGCCCGTGAAGAGAAGGCGCTGCTGCTGGGACTTAAAAAGTACGGCGCACTCGTGGCGGACAACGGCGGTTTCTTCTCAATCTCCATCACACCCGACGATCGCTGGCCGGCGAACGCCTTCAGCCACATTTCGGGAATCAGCATCACCAACTTCGAGGTGGTGCAATCCACCGGCCCCACCGAAGGACCCCGGTCGCCCGGGGCGCCCTCCGTGAACGCCGGTCCGGATCAAACTGTTTTGACAGGATCTGCTGTAACATTGCAAGGCAGCGTCCAGTTCACCGGATCGCTGCCGGCGGTTCAGTGGGTCCAGTATTCCGGTCCGGCAGCCGCCACGATCTCGGACGCCACCCGGACGAACAGCACGGTGACATTCCCGGTGGCGGGGGTTTACACGCTGCGCCTGGGCGTGGCGGACGGGGTGCACGCGGTGGCTTACGACGCCGTGACTTTCGCCGCCGGCGCCGGCCGCCCGGTCGTGTCCGCGGTTTTGTCGGGGCCGTCCACGCTCGCGTTGTCCTGGTCGGGCGGCGCGCCGCCGTACGTGGTTGAAACCGCGCCCCATCTTCCGCCGGCATCCTGGACCGCGGCCGTGACCACGTCGGTTCAGTCGGTCGAAATGCCTATCACTAATAACGCCCTATTCTTCCGCGTGTTATCACGTTAGGCATCCGGAGGGGGCGGCCTGCCGCTCAAAGCCCCAGTTTGGCGAGCTCGGTTTCGAGGGCTTGCTGGAACTGCTGGACGTCGGCGGCCGAGGGGCGGTAGCCGGGTTGCTGCGGGCCCAGCCCGAGCCGGCCGGTCTGGTCGAGGTACCATTCCGCGTTCATTCCGTCGCTGAACGTGACCTTGCCGCTGACGAAGGCGCCCGGGCGAGTGACCTGGTCGACGCTGATGGAAACTCCGCCCCCGGGAGCCGGCGGGGTCGCGGCCGGCTTCAACGGCGCCGCAGGCGCGGCCGGAGCCGCCGCGGAAGCCTTGGACGCCAGCGCGCTCTCGGCGGGCTTCGGCGGCTCGGGATCCTTCAGCGTCAGCTTCAAGTCGTCCACGAGAAATCGGACCTCCATGTAAGTCATCTTCACGCCCAGCTCCGACGCCAGCCGGTTCTGGATGTCGGACAGTTTCAATCCCTCGGCCACCCAGGCCGACACGGTCTTCGTTTGCGCTTCGTCCAGCTTCATAATGTTCTAGAGTCGCCTCATCTTAATCGAGGCGCAAATGCGGACGGAGCAAAAAATCGACGGCCGTTCCCGCGGCGTGGTTCCTCGAATCCGGGGTGAAATCCGCTCAAGCGAAGGGTTTCCGTGCCGATGCTGTGAAGTCAACCTATGCGTGTATTCCCGGGTGCCCCGCGCTCGTCGCGGATTTATTTAGCGGCGGCGCTGATGTGTTGCGTCGCGGCAGAGCCGGCCTTTGCCCTGGACCCATCGAAAAGCGTTTACCAATACAATTGCAAGAGCTGGACGCGGGAGGACGGCCTTCCCGCCAACGGCATCAACAGCATCGTTCAAACCCCCGACGGCTATCTCTGGCTGGGAACTCAAAAAGGGCTGGTGGCGTTCGACGGCATTGAATTCGCGCTGCATACGCCGCCCGACACGGAGTTTTTTCGGAACCAGATTGTCGCCACGCTCACCCCGGCGAAGGCGGGCGGGTTGTGGTTTTCGGTGAGGGATGGCGCGTTTGGATCGTTTACGCCGGCCGGCGGCTTTGCGGATCCTCCCGCGAATCCAGGAGTCGTGCCCACAATGGTCACGCTGTCACTTTACGAAGCCCCGGACGGCATCGTCTGGGTGGGAGGCAATACGGGATTGATTTCCTGGAACCCGGCGATTCCCGGGTCCGGGAAAATGGATACCAACGTGCCTAACGCCTGGACGATTTACGAGGATTCATCCCACAGGATCTGGTTCGGCACGGTGGAAAGCGGATTGTTCTGGTCCAAAGACGGGGTGTTCTCGAAAGCGCCGGACCCGGATTTGAACAGCCGCGGCATCCGGTCGCTCGCGGAGGACGGAGCGGGTGGTCTCTGGGTGGGAACCACCCATGGTTTGCTCCATTACGACTCCCAATTCCAAAAGCTGCCGGCGCCGGAGATCGGGGACGAAGTCAGGGCGTTGCTTCTCGACCGGAACGGCGTGCTGTGGATCGGAACAACCGGGGACGGGTTGGGTCGCTTGAAGAACGGACAGATGGTGATGCTGTCCACGACGGAAGGATTGGCGAACCCGAACGTCACGGCGTTGTTCGAGGACCGCGAGGGAACGCTCTGGATCGGCACACGCAGCGGGCTGAGCCAGTTGACGGATGTCAAACTGGCGATCTACTCGGAGGCGGACGGGATCCTGGGCCGCGGCTGCCACGAAGTCTGCGCCGCCGCCGGGGGCGGGATCTGGGGCGCCATGACGATGGGGCTCTCCCGGCTGCACGGAAGCGAGATCACCAATTACTCGCTCGATGCCGGGCTGTCCCTCGCCTACACCAAAATGGTTTTCGAAGCCCGTGATGGCGATGTCTACCTCGTGCACGGAAACAAGGATATTGAAATTCTCTCGGACGGGGTTGTGGTGGCCCGGCACCAAAGTTCCACCTGGCCTACCGGGCTGGCGCAGGACAACCAGGGAGTGATCGCGGCGATTGGCGACCGGCTGTTCCGGGTGAGCCGGACCGAGCTGGTGCCTTACGACATTGGGACGAACCAGCCCCTTCCACTATACTGGGTGCGGAATCTCCAGGCGTGCACCGATGGAGCCCTGTTGATCAGCAGCGTCAACGGCCTGTTTCGAATCGAGGGCGGCCGCATGGACCGCTGGTCCACGGAGCAAGGTTTGCCCAACCTGGATGTTCATTGTGCGTTTGAAGATATCGACGGCAGCCTCTGGGTCGGAACTGCGGTCGGCATGGCCCGGATCCGGGGCAACAAGGCGGTCCCGATTTCCCGCAGGAACGGGCTCTACGACAATTACATTTACTCGATCGTCCCGGATGATTACGGCGCATTCTGGGTCAACTCGAGCCGGGGCATCTTCCAGGTGCTGCGCCGTGACCTGAACGATTTTGCGGACGGCAAGACGCCCCGGGTAGCCTGCACCGTTTTCGACAGCCAGGCGGACGTGAAAGCCCTCGACACGACGGAGGTGGAATATTCCGGCTGCAAATCCTCGGACGGCCGCATCTGGTTCCCCAGCCCGGAGGGAATGATCATGATCAATCCCACCAACCTCTGCCGGAACCCCATCCCGCCACCGGTACAAATCCAGCAAGTCCGGGCGAACGATTCCAACCTGCTGGAGAAGGGCGACCGGCAACTGAAACCGGGCCGGGGATCCATCGAGGTGCGTTACACCGCGCCCAGTTTCATCGCTCCCAAAAACGTCCGGTTCCGCTACCGGCTGGTGGGGTATGAGCCCGATTGGGTGGACGCGGGAAGCCGGCGATCGGCGTTTTACACGAACCTGAAGCCCGGCGCCTACCGCTTCGAAGTCCAGGCACGCAATTCCGACGGGGTCTGGAGCACCGACAGCGCGACCTTCGACATCGTCCTTCCGCCGCACTTTTATCAATCCACCTGGTTTCTGCTGCTCATGGCGGGCGTGGGCATTCTCGCCCTGCTGGGCATTTACGCCTGGCGGGTAAAACACCTGACCTGGAAACAGAAAAAACTGCAGGAAGCCCACGACATCCTCGAGGCCAAGGTCGAAGAACGGACGCACGAACTGAAAAACGAAATCGAGGAACGCAAGCGCATGGAATTCGAAGTCGAACGCGTTCACCGCGAACTGGTCGACGCCTCCCGCGTCGCCGGCCAGGCCGAAGTCGCGGCAAGCGTGCTCCACAACGTCGGCAATGTGCTGAACAGCGTGAACGTTTCCACCAACCTCCTCACGGAAAAAGTCCGGCACTCAAAAACCTCCGGCGTCTCCCAGATGGCCGAACTGTTCTCAAAGAACCTCGAGCACCTCCCCGAATTCCTTGCCGCCGAAGGTCGATCGGCCCAAATCACCGGATACCTCCAGAGCCTCTCCAGCCATCTCCAGTCCGAACAAGCCGGGATGCTCGAGGAGTTGACCACCCTCACCGGTCACATCGAACACATCAACAGGATCGTGGCCATGCAGCAGGATTACGCAAAGGCCGCACAGGTCATCCAGATCGAATCCGTCCCCGCGCTGGTCAAGGACGCCCTGCGCACCCAGGCAAACAAACTCGAGGCCAACCGCGTGCGCATAATCTCCAACTTCGAACCCGTCCCGGACATCCCCATCGACAAACACAAGGTGCTGCAGATCCTCGTCAATCTCATCGCCAATGCCAACCAGGCCATGAGCGGCGCCACGGGCGAGCGAATCCTCACGCTGGACGTCCGGAAACACGGCGAATCTCACGTGCGCATCGGGGTCGCGGATACCGGGACCGGCATGCCGCGGGAACAATTGGACCAGATTTTCACTCACGGCGCCGAGTCGCCCGGACGCCGGCGCGGATTCGGACTTCACACCGGATCGCTGTCGGCGCGCCAAATGGGAGGCAACCTCCAGGCGCACAGCGAGGGCGCGGGCAAAGGCTCCACGTTCACGCTCGATCTCCCGCTGAACCCGCCGGGCGATTCGAGAAGCTAGCGGCACGCGCCAGGCGCTCGTAATCCGCCGGCGTGTCCATATCCATCGATACCCCGGCGTCGTCCGTCGGCATCACAGCCCGCCGTTCCACCCGGTCTTCGAGAAATTCCCGGAGCGTCGCTGCCTTCGTTCGCCGCAATGCGAGAAATTCCCGGCGTGGCAGGACCACCGGGTGGCAGCGGCGCCCGGAGAATTCAGGTTGCCAAACCAGGTTAGGTTCTCCACACGCGGCATCCATCAACGCCCGCAGCGTTGTGGTCCGCACCAGCGGCTGATCGAGCAGTGCGAGCATCCAGTGGGTGAGGGCGGGATTCCAGCCGGTCCAGTCCGCAGCGGTTTGAACGGAAGACCACATGCCGCCCCCGGGCGCTGGATTCTCAATCCGGGCCGATGCAGGCACGTCGAGCCGGTCCAGTTCGGCGGAGATGTCCGCCGCGCCGGCGGCGATGACGATGGCGAGCTGGCTTACACCCGCGGCCCGCCAGGTGGCGACGGCGTGGCCCAGAACCGTCGAGCCGCCCCAGGGCAGGAGCGCCTTCGCCCGGCCCATGCGCGTCGAACTGCCGGCCGCCAGCAGGACCGTTCCGAATACCGGCCGCTCGGCGGGAGGCTCAGGCATCGATTCCGGAAGGGCCATTGGCAGCCTCAGTGGGGTTCAGTCGCCGGACCCGCCGGCGGAGAATTCTCCGGGGCGGGCCGCTGGGATTTCCGGCGTTGAACGGCTTGTTTCAGCACGAATTCAATCTGGCCGTTGACGCTGCGCAATTCGTCCTGCGACCACGCCTCGAGCTCTTTCCAGAGCTGCGGGCTGATTCTCAACAGGAATGCCTTGCGCTCGTCCATGTGTCTTCCGTTTCGTGTCGCGCGCCTCGGCTCAGTTGTAAAGCGTGCCGGTGTTTACCACTGGTGTTACTTCGGCTTCACCACATAACACCACCAACAGGTTGCTCACCATCGCCGCCTTTCGTTCCTCGTCAAGCTTGACCACGGAACGCTCGGACAATTCGCGCAACGCCATTTCCACCATGCTCACTGCGCCCTGCACGATCTTCTGCCGAGCCGCAATCACCGCCTCCGCCTGCTGGCGGCGCAGCATCGCCTGCGCGATCTCCGGCGCATACGCGAGATGCGTGATGCGCGCCTCATCCACAGCGACGCCCGCCTTGATCAAGCGATCCTGGAGCTGCGCCTTCATGGCGTTGGCGATTTCCTCCGCGCCGCTCCGCAATGTCAACTCGTGCTCCTCGCCGTGATCGTAGGCGTAGCTGTTCGCCAGGTGACGGATCGCCGACTCGCTTTGGACCCGGACATAGGACTGGTAGTCGGCGACGTCGAACAGCGCCTGCGCGGTGTCCGCCACGCGCCAGACCACGACGGCGGCGATTTCCACCGGGTTGCCCTGCTTGTCGTTCACCTTGAGTTTGTCGCTGTTGAAATTGTGGGCGCGCAGGGAAACTCGGCCGGTCCGCGCGTAAAACGGGTTCGCCCAGTGAAAACCGCTATCCCTGACCGTGCCCTTGTAGGCCCCGAACAGAATCAATACGCGGGCCTCGTTGGGCTGAAGCGCGAAGAACCCGCCCAAACAGACCGCTCCGACAATCTCCAGAAAAATGCCTGTAATAAACAACGCGAAATAGGGATGACCCTGAACATGATTCCCCTCAACCACGGAGTGAATAATCAATCCCAGGCACCCAAGTATCCATCCCAGGAGGACAACAAACATGATCCAGCCGTTGAAAGGCTGCACCAGCTTCTCACGACTCGCGACTGACGCGTCAATATTCATAATCATTTACCTTTCCAATAAACCGCTTTCCGCGGCTATCATGGTGATATCATATTGCAATCTGATTGTCAAGAGGGCGCGTTGGGTTCGGCTACTGCAACCTTTTTGTTGCACCTGCAACAAAAAGGTTGCACTGGAAGCTGTAACATTCTGCTGATCAATGTTTAGTGCTCGTCTCCGGCCGTCGGATGACGATTCGAATTCCCGTCCGTTCCGTGGCATCTAATCTCTTGTATGAAAACGATTGTCTGCCTCCTGGTCCTGGCGGGCTCCCTCGGATCCAGCCGCGGTGCGGTCGCGGATACCAATTCGGATCGTCCAATACCGCCACTGGACGTCATCACGGCCCGGGCGGTGGAGGCGGCGCAGGCAGGGGAAGCGAACGATCAGGCGTATCGGCGGAACTATTATTACACCTGGAACCGGGTCACCTGGTTCCGGAACGGAGATGGAGAGCTGAAGAAAACGGAACAAAAACAGGGAACCAACGACCCTGCACGAAAGAAAAATCGTCCCGCGAAATCCCAGCCGGCTGCCGCGACGCAGGCTGCCCGGCCGGATTCCTCCCGCACACACGGCCATGCTGTCGACAAAAAGGAACTCATGAACCCCGAGCTTCTGGACCGGTTCACGTTCGAGGTCCAGGGGCGCGAACTGCTGAACGGCCGGAGCGCCATCGTGATTGATTTCAAGCCGAAGCCCGGAAAACTTCCGGAGAACGGCCTTCGCGACAAGTTCGTCAATCGCGCAGCGGGCCGGATCTGGCTGGACGAGGAGGAATTTCAACTCGTGAAGGCGGACATGCACCTCACCTCGCCGGTGGATGTGTTGGGCGGCATTGTGGGGACGGTTTGGAAGTTCAACTGCACGATCAACCGCGAGCGCACGGCTGACGGCCTGTGGTTCATGCGTTCCACAAGCTGGCACCTGGACTGCCGCGAAGTCGTGTTCCACCGCATCATCGATTTCCGCGAGCAAACGTCAGGGCAGAGGAAAATCGAAACCAAACCTGCGGGCGCAGATCCCGAGGAGACGCCGCAAGGTTGAGGATTGGGCCTAATCAATAGGACGGATAAACCGTGCGGTAGAATCGTTCCTCATTGGTCCCGACAGGATCGCGGAACTCAAGGACGGCATTGCCGAAGCCCTGGTCGCCTGCCGGCACGGTAACATTCAGCACTTTTGTCCAAGGTCCGGCCGGGTTCGCCGCAGCTTCCACGGAGTAGGAGACACCTGACACCCCTGAAAGGCGGATCACGAAATCTCCGTTCGTGACAACCGGACCGAAGGTCATCGTTAGCACCAGCGAGGAGGGGCTGCCCACTACAGCGGTCACCGTGCCTGTGCCGGTAACCCCGGAGGCATCGGAGACGGTGTAAGTGAAGCTGTCCGAACCAACGAATCCCAGGGCGGGTGTGTAGGTGAGAACGCCGGAACTCAGCTCGATAGTGCCGCCGCCCGAGCTGGATGGGCCCGCCCCCACGACAGAAAGCGGCAATCCCCACGGGTCTGAATCATTTGCGGACAGATCCGATGCAGGCAATGAAACCGGGGTGTTTGGGGCGGTTGATATGGCATCGGGCTCGCAATGCGGCGGAGTGCCTGCTACAAACGAAATCCGTGCCGGCGAGCTGATGATCCCGCCGAAAACGTTCGTGATGATGACCTGGTAATCGCCCCGATCGCTGATTTGAACCTGGCCCAGGGTGATCGTCGGCGTGGCGGTGCCTGAAATGCGGGCGCTTTCAATCAGGTTGGTCCCGTCCTTCTGCCATTGATAACCGACAGGGAGCGCCCCCACGGCGCTTACCGTGAGCGATGCTGTATCGCCCGGCACGACCGTCTGATTGGCCGGTTCGCGAATGATCATGGGTAGCCCCTCGCTGACGAGTGCCAGGCTGTGCCATGCCCCCGCACTGATGCGGGCTATGCTGGAAAATCCGGTCGGGACGGACGATTGTCCTTCTCCGTTCCAACCCCAGGCGGCAACTGTGCCGTCAGACCTCAGGACAAGGCTGTGGCTATTGCCCGCCGCCACCGCGACCACATTGCTCAGCCCCGCCGGCACGTTCGCTTCCCCATCCTCGTTGTAACCCCAGGCGAGCACGCGGCCATCGGCGGTGACCACGAGGTTGTGGGAATCTCCGGCTGAAATCGCGATCACATTGGATGCTCCCGGAGGAATATTCAGCTGACCGTAACTATTGTCTCCCCAGGCCATGACCGTGCCGTCCGATTTCAGTGCCAGGCTATGGGCATACCCGGCGCTCACGGCCACGACATTGGTAAGTTCCGCGGGAACCTCCGATTGTCCGGCGGAATTATCTCCCCAGGCCACGACCGTTCCATTCGAGCGAATCGCCAGGCTGTGCATGGCGCCAGCTGCCACCCAGGCAGCGTCCTTCAATCCCGCCGGCACCTCGGACTGGCCGAACGAATCATCACCCCATGCCACCACAATCCCGTCTGCCTTCAAAGCCAGGCTGTGCCACATGCCTGCAGCCACAGCGGACACATTGGTCAGCCCGGCCGGTACCGCAGTCTGCCCATGATCATTCATACCCCATGCCACAACATCATGATTTGAGCGCAGGAGAAGGCTATGCAGGCTATCGGGGCCGCTGGCGATTGCCACCACATCCAGCAATCCCGGCGGCACGTTCGTCTGGTCGTCGGTGTCATCCCCCCAAGCCACCACAAAAGATCCCGCGATGACGCTGAGAATTGCGTTTGAGCTCAGCGCCGAGCCATAGGGCGAGGTCACATTCACATGGTATGCGCCCGCATCCTGCAGCGACACTTGCGACAAAGTCAGCACAGGACCATGGGATCCTGAGATCACGCTGTTGTCGGCCAGGTCTGATCCGTCCCGTTGCCATTGATAATTGAAAGGCGGTTCGCCCTGGACCATCACGCTGAAAGAGGCCGGAGTGCCGAGATAATTTGTCCGGCTTGACGGCTGGGAGGTGATCGATGCAGCCCGCACCACATTCAGGGGCACAGGAGTGCTTGTTGTGTATCCGACGGAATTGCTGATGGCAACGGAGTAATTGGCCTTGTCAGACATTTGAATCGCCGAAAGGCTCAGGACCGCGGTCCGCGAACCCATGACGTTGCCGCCGTCGGTGAGATTGGTTCCATTTCTTTGCCAGGCGTAAGTGAGGGATCCAAACCCGGTTGCCGTGACGCTGAAGACGGCCGTCCCGCCCACAACATTGGTGACGCCATGCGGAGGAATCGTGATCGTCGGTGGATCCAGGACTTCCAGCCTTGCGGGAGCGCTGATCAAACCACCCAGGGCGTTGCTGACCGAGACGGTATAGAACCCTTCATCACTTTGCTGGACGTTCAGCACATGCAGGGATGGAGTGGAGGCACCTTGTATGTTCCCGCCGTCCTGCAAATTTTGGCCGTCTTTCATCCATTGATAGAACAATGGCCAGGCCCCGCTGCTGGCAATCGTCAAACTCACGTTTGCACCGGGAAAATTCGTTGTGCTGGCGGGTTGCCGGGTGATTGCCGGCGGAACGGCGGGAAGCAAGTTCAATTGGATCGTCCCGCTCACGATGGCACCGGCGGCGTTGGTGATGCGAACGGAATACCCCGCCACATCGTAAGGTCCTGCCGCGTTGATCGTCAAAACGGCAGAGGTGGCCCCGGACACACTCCCGCCATTCTCAAGGTCGATTCCATTCTTGCGCCACTGGTACGCGAGCGGGGAGGATCCTGTCGCATCGACTCTTATGGGCACGGGTTCGCCGGGGTTCGCCGCAATATTCCAGGGTTGATACAATATGACAGGCGCGCCCTGTTCCAACAGGGCCAGCGTGTGGTACTGCCCGGCCGCAATTCCTCCCACCTGCGCCAGCCCGGGAGGCACGCTGGTCTCGCCCTCCGCGTTCCAGCCCCAGGCAACCATGGTCCCATCACGGCGGAGCGCCACGCTATGGCTGTATCCTCCCGCCACGGCAATCACCTGGCTCAGGCCACCCGGCACCGCCAGAGTATCTGTGGCCTCATAACCCCAGGTGACCACCGTCCCGTCCGATTTTAAAGCCAGGTTGTGTGAATCTCCCGCGGCTATGGCAATTACATCGCTCAATCCGGGCGGAACATTCGTCTGGGCATAGTCATTGTTTCCCCAGGCAACCACGGTCCCATCCCGCTTCAACGCCAAACTGTGATTGTAGCCGCCCGCCACCGCAACAATTTGGTCCAATCCCGCCGGCACATCGGTCTGCCCCGAGGAATCATCCCCCCAAGCCACCACGGTGCCATTCGTCCGCACTGCCAGATTGTGAAAGGCCCCGGCCGCAATGGCCTGGACATCATTCAGCCCCACCGGAATGGTGATCTGGCCCAGGTCGTTATTGCCCCAGCCTACAACCTCCCCGTCCGCTCTCAGCGCCAGGCTGTGCCAGGCACCCGCCGCCACTCCAACCGCGTCCGTTAGTCCGTCAGGAACGGCGCATTGACCATGACTATTGTCACCCCAGGCGGTCACCGTATGATCCGAACGCAGCGCCAGGCCGTGAAGGGAATCCCCGCCGGAGACAACCGCCAGGACATCGAAGAGACCGGCCGGCACATTTGTCTGGCCGTAACTGTTGTCACCCCAGGCTACCACGCCCGCTCCGTAAACCACGGCTAACGGCGCATTGGAACTGAAGACCTGCGCGGTGGCGTTGCTCACTCGAGCCCGGTAAATCCCCGAATCCGCCGGCACTACTCCGTTCAGCACCAGCGTCGGGGTCGACGCGCCGGAAACCTTCCCGCCATCCAGGAGATCCACACCATCCTTCTGCCAGCGGTAGGCCAGCGAAGTACCGATGCAGCGGACGCTGAATCGCGCCTGCGCCGAAGCCAGAAGGCTCTGCCCGAGCGGCTGCCGCAGGAAAGACGGTGCGATGCCGCATTTACCGGCGCTGCTGGCCTGGCAAATGCCCAGGATCTCCGCATCGGACAATGCCCGGCTGTAGAGACTGATCCCGTGAAGATCGCCCATGAACCGGGTGTTGTTGTTCAGAGAAACGCCGAGACAGAGATTGTAACCGGTTTGTGGAACTCCAACGTTCAACACGCGGCTGGCCACCGGCACTCCGTCGCAGTAAAGCTTCCCGGTCTTGCTCGCGGCGCTGTAGGTGAACGCCACATGCTTGAAAACGTTGCTGACCAGGAGAGACGATGGCGATGTCAATGAATCGCGGCCGCCGGAGGTGTCCCCGATGCTGCAATACAACCCGCTGGATTGGGAAATCCAAAATCGGACTCCGGTATTCCAACCGCCGTCATTCCAATCAACGATAGGCCTCATGGTGTCCAGCGCGCCGGGATTGATCCAGCCCTCGATTGAGAAGCCCGCCCCGCGGCCGACGTCCAGGGATGGGCTGGCCGGAATTCGGACGCCGGCGTCCACACCGTTCAGGTGGAAGGCAGCCCCCATTTCGCCTGGTCTGTAGGCGAGGTTTCCGACCGCGATCCCGTCATTCGTGCCCAAAGAGTCCAGGGTGTTTCCTTCTGCTTCCCACAGAGCAACCAGCCCGGAGGGCGCCGGAGTGCAGGAGGGAGCCTGGAGAACACCCAGGTGGGCGGACGAACTAAGCGCTGTTCCAAACGAATTGGTGATCCAAACCGAATAATTCCCGGCATTGCTGAAACCCACGTTCGCCACCGCCAGAAGGGCGTTGGTGGCGCCTGGCAGATCCGCCCCGTTGAACCGCCACTGGTAGCTCAGCCCCTGGCCACCGGCAAAAACTGAGAAATTCGCGGTAGTACCCGTGTTCACGACTCGGTCCGCAGGTTGCGTGACGATCACCGGAGGACCACTCGCGGTGGAATAATCCACCACAATGTTCTGCACCGGCGACCAGCCCGTGACTCCGGCAGCATCCGTGACCCGGGCGCATACGGCATAAGTTCCCGCCGGTAGATCCCCGGAATCGGCCGTATAAGGCGGGTTGAAAGCCGTCGCCATGACCGTGGTCCCGTATTCAATAAAATCCACCAAACTGACGGACTGTCCTTGGCCCGGCACGGGCACGGCAGAAAACCTCAATCGAAACGTGCCCGGTTGTCCCCCCATCATGACGCTGACATTGGTAAGCACGACATTAGGCTGGCTGGCCGGCAGGAGCTGAACGATGAAATTATCCACTGGCGCGCCGCCGCCGCCGAAAACCTTGAGCCGTGTCACCGGATTGGTTGCCAGCACGGCGTATCGGCAGGTGGTCCAGGAGTATCCTCCGGCAAACCCGTAGTCGAATAATATTTCGTCCCCCCACCACACGGTCAAACCTTCACCGGACGGCATGAAATCAAACCGAACCGAATACATCTGGCCGGGTGTCGTGGGCAAATCCTGGTACATCGCGCTGCCGAACAAATCGATATAACTTTGCCCGGACTGAAGCACTCCGATGTAGGAAGAACCGCCGATCCAGCTCCAGCCAGTCGCCACGCCTCCGCCGAAACCGCCATTTACCACCAGGTTTTGCCCCCGCGCACTGCCCGCGATGCACCCGCACAGGCTCACAAGAATGAAGCAATGCGCCAGTCGTTTGAAAAACCGTGAAACATTGAAATACGAGAGGAAGTCCAGTCGTTGCTCCATGATGCAGAGCCTAACGAGCATTAACTCAGTGTCAATCCCAAACACACCCGACGCGCAATTGGAGTCGAACACGAACCGAAAAAACCCTCTCCTCGATTGTTTCGCATGGTTGTAGCCGACATTCCCAGTTTGCGGACATGACGAAAGTGGCCTATTTCAAAACGCTGGACGGCATGGTCGAAGAAGTCCGCCAGGATATGTGATCTGGCAGGAAATCGTTTTGTTCTACAGGCGCTTTCTGGCAAAAGCCCGACCCGAAGATCTCTTCAAGCAGATCTCGAACTGCTCAGCGCGCTGGTGATCGGCGAATGCGATAGCCTTTTTGATTCGCCAGGGCCGGAATTTGGCAGTGTGCGGGACTCGGCCTGCATTGTGATTTCCGAGCCTCGCCATAAGGTCCTTGGTGAAACCGACGTAGAAGCGCTTTGGATCCAGCAGACTCACGGGGATATAGACGTAAACGAAGCCCATTTGCCCTTTTTTGCGACGGATTATGACCCGGCTTGCCGAGTCGTAGCTCGCAGCGGGTCGTCCGCGCGCCAGCCCGCCTTCGCTGACGCTACGGCGCGGCACCCGTCTTCGCTCTCGCTTCGCTGCGAGCAAAGACTGGTGGAGGCGGCGGGAGTTGAACCCGCGTCCCTGACACACCCACCGGCTGTGACTACATGCTTAGTCGAACGAGAGTTTTCTGCTATGCGATAACGGTTCGACGCGAGTCGCACTGCCTAGTCCGCATGGAATTTTCTCGGCTGCCGGCGCGCGGTCTCCGCCCTCAGCCATGCCTGCTATGGCGTTCGTCCAGCGTAGCAGGCGTCCACCGGCGAACGTCGCAGCACGTTAGGCCGCGAGAGCTAATTCTTCGTTAGCTATTTTTTGGTTCGATGATTAACGAGGCCAACGAACCGTCCTCGGCATGCCACTTCCGGCGAATCTGAAAGGTCGAAACCAGTACGCCCCCATCAATGGCTGACGCATCATCGTCCGCCTTCCAAACCCGGTCAAGCAACCCTTTTCACCCCTGGCCCACAATCTCCAACGCTTCTGCCTGATTCAGAACCAACTTTCGGCCCCCTTTGTCCTCTTCCTGGCGCTGCCTCCTCTTCAAAAACCAACCGGATCAGCCATCCCCCACAGGCAATTAAACCGTAAATGACTATCTAACAGAGTATTATGATTTTCACCGTGGACGGGCTGGTGATTTTCCAAGCAAATTGAGTGTCTTACAAGTTTAGCTTCATACAGGCAAAGGACTTGCTTCTTTCGATCTTCTGCAGACCCGATCCAGGATTCGTCCTGGAGAGTTTCAAGGACGACAGAAGTAAATGGTAATCAACGAACTAGATAACCGGGAGTGGCGGGGTGGAAGGAAACGGCGCAATCAGAACGCGATGACGCTGATTGAGGTCGTGTTGACCATTGCCATTGCTGTGATTGCGGTGGCTGGGATTGTGAGCGGTTACGTCTGCAGCATGATCGCCACTCAGAAATCGGCGCTGTCGCTGGCGGCCAATGCGAGGGCCCTGGCGCGGATTGAAGAGGTGCGCAGCGCGACTTACAAGCCGCCGGTCGACGAGTTGGTTTCGACGAATTTTCCCGACCAGGTGGTGATACTTGAGCAAAGCGCCTCGGGCGTTTCCATCTATGCCACGAACGTCACGCAGATTTCGCAGATCTCGTCGGATCCGCCCTTGAAGCGGATCCGGGTGGACTGCATTTGGAACTATCGAAACAGCGTGTTGATGACGAACTCGATCGAAACCTGTCGGGCGGCCAGCCAATGATCATGAGATTTTCCGGTGCCAACAATGGTTCGAGGCGTTCCCCCCGGCGGGCGGGGTTTTCGCTTCCGGAGCTGCTGGTGACGGTGACCATTTTTTCAATGGTCCTGGCGGCGATCCTGGTGGCGCAGGTGTTCGGGCTGAAGATGTCGAAGGTCACGGAAGCCAAGTTGGCGGCCAGCGGCGGGGCGAGGGTGGCGCTTGGGAAAATGGCGGATGAGATCCGGACCTGCACGGGCGCCTGGGTGGGAAACGTGGCGACCAACGGTGTTTTCGAAGAGCTTCTGGACGGGGTTCCACAGGTCGGCGGGGCGCTGCTGGTCCAGCCCTCGACGAACGCCGCCGATTTCATCATCTATTTCGTCAACGGATCCGATTCGAGTTTCCGCCGGACGACGAGTGCGGCGGGGACGACGACGGTCCTGGCGCGGTCGGTGACGAACAGCGCGGTGTTCCGCGCGCAGGATTTCCGGGGCAACACCCTGACGAACAGCCAGAACAACCGGGTTTTCCACGTCGACCTTGAGTTTTACCAGGCGCAGGCATCGCTGCCGGTCTCGTCTCGTTACAAACTCGAAACCTCGGTCACCCGTCGCGCGACGCCATGAACTTGTCATCCATCCCATTCACGCGCGGGCGACGGCAGGACGGGAGTTCATTATTTCTCACGTTGGTCCTGGCGGGAATTGCCCTGGCCACAGTGGCGGGCGTGTTGAGTTACGCGCTCAACAACATGCGCCTGACCTTCCGGTCGAACCAGTATCAGCGCGCGCTCGCGGCGGCGGAAGGCACCACGGAAAAAGTGGCGGCATTGATCGCCCGCGATTATCTCAGCGGCGGCGAGGCGCTGGTGGCGGCCAACCTCAATTCTTACCGCCAGACGACGCTCACCTCGACGGATTCCTCCTACTGGTCCGACTGGGAATTCAACGATGCCTCGGGCAACACAGGCCGGACTTATGTTCAACTGGGAGCGGCGACGAATTACGTGGTGGTGAACTCGGCGTTTGCGGGCCTGAAAGGCTACGCGTCGGTTTACACCGTTGTTTCCGACGCGCGGGAACCGGGCGCCCCGCTCGATGTCACCGGCGGTGTGCTGCAACAGGTGCAACTTGCGCGCATCCCGATTTTCCAGTTCGCGATGTACAGCACAGGCGACATGGAAATCAGCTGCGGTCAGCCGTTCACCATCACGGGCCGCGTCCATTCCAATTCGCGGCTCTATGTGGAGCCCGACAATCTCCTGACATTTCAGTCCCTCGTCACAGCCGTACAGTCCATTCAATTCCAGCGCAGCACGAACGACAGCCGCTCCGCGCCGGGCGGCTCGGTCGTGTACCAGGTTCCCAAGCAAACGCCCGTCCCGTCTCTCCTGCTGCCCATCGGAACCACGAACACCCCGGATGCCGTCCGGGAAATCGTGCAGCCGCCGCCGCCGCTCGAAAGCGCGAATTCGCCCATCGGCAAGCTGCGCTATTACAATCTTTCGGACCTGATCCTGGTCGTGGACGACACCTCCGTCACCGCCACCAGCGGCGGGTTCAACGGGTTCGCCACCCCCATTCCGACCAACCAGCTTTACGAGTTCGTGTCGCTGACCAATTCCTTCTACGACGCGCGCGAGAGCAAGACGGTGATGCCGATCGACATCAACATCGGCGCGCTCACCGCCTGGAGCGGCACCAACGGCAGCCTGCGTCCCGCGCTGGGTTCGCGGGATCTCAGTTCCGTTTATGTCTGGGACAAGCGCAATCTTGCCGGCAGCCAGCTCGGCGCGGTCCGGCTCGTCAACGGCCTCCAGCTTCCGTCTCGCGGGCTGACCGTCGCCACGGCCAGACCCCTCTACGTCTGGGGCCACTACAACCAGACCAATGCCTCCTACCTCGGCACCAACAACACATCGACGGCCCTCCCTGCTTCGCTGGTCGCGGATTCGGTCACGCTGCTTTCGGGCAATTGGACGGATACGAACAGCACCGCGGCTGTGGGATCGAGGAATGCGACGCCGACCACGATCAACGCCGCGCTGCTCGCGGGCTCGGTCGAATCCACCAACGGCTATTACGGCGGAGGCATGGAGAATTTTCCGCGTTTCCTGGAAACCTGGGGCTCGGGCAATGCCCTGACTTACAATGGGTCGATGGTCAAAATGTTTCCCAGCCAGTATGCCACGAACATGTGGGGCAAGTCCGGCGTCTACTCGCCCCCGAAGCGGGCCTGGGCCTACGACATTAATTTCGACAATCCCGCCCTGCTGCCGCCCCTCACGCCCAGCCTGCAGTGGGTGCTGCGCGGGCAGTGGGCCACCGTTCCTCCCAACCAGACCGCCTCCACACATTGAACGCCACGCTCCCAGCCATCCCCGGCCCGGTCCGGCCCGGATCGCCGGCAGCAGCATATCGGCGGCGCGCGGCTCCAGCGGCGGACATCCTGGTGGCGGCGGTTCTACTGTTGGCCGCGTTCGCCGGATCGCCGGCTTCCGCGGCGGCATCCTTCGAGTCGGAACAGGTCTCCCCCGCGCGCACGGCCGATGAACGCGAGCATTTCCAGCAATACGCCCGGGAGGAACAGGAGAAGTACCGCAAACGCGTCGCCATTCCCGCCGAAGCGCTCGAATCGAAACCCCAGCTCGCCAGCATCGCTGTGTCCCCACGCGCGGCTTTCGGGCTCGAAATGGATTCCGGCGCCCTGATTTATCGCATCACCTGCTCGGCCGCCCTCCTGATCCTGGGAACGCTCCTGGTGTTTCTGCGCTATGCCCCGAGGTTCGCCCTGCTGGTCAACAGGCGATTCGATCCCTGGGCACTCTCGCCGGCCCTGCGCCGGCGGTTCGAGGCCCGCGTCCGGGCGGAGGAGGCTTGTTTCGCCGAGTTTCTGGCCGCGTTCCGCGGCCCTCAGGCAGTCCTGCAGCCGGGCGGCGGCGATTTCCGCCGGGACCTGGTCCCTGGCGGTCCGGGAGGGGAAAAGGACCTGCACGCCGCCGCGGCAGTGCGCATCACCAGGCTCCAGAAGCTGCTCGAGGAAATCCGCTGGCACGAGAAGGCGCTGTCGAGCCAGCGCTCGATGCTCGAGGAGTTCCTGCGGCAACTGGCCGACTTGAAAAGTCTGTCCGGACTCGAAGCCCTGGTCCCGGTCTGGCAAACGACGAGCGTTCTGCAAGGACTGCTCAAACAACTGGTATCCAAATCGAGCTACATCACGCCGTCCACCCTTCGCACCCTGGGCATCAGCCTGGAATTGCTCCAGGAACTCTGCGCGCAAAACCGGCCCGCCGACCTCGCTTCCAATCCGCCCATCCGCCTGCTCGCCGTCGACGACGACCGGATCACGCGCAACGCGATGTCGTGGGCGCTCGGCAAGGCGCTCAGCGATCCGGACCTCGCCGAGAACGGGGAGTCCGCCCTGGCCCTGGCCAAATGCCAGAAATACGACGTCATCTTTCTCGATGTGCAAATGCCGGGCATGGATGGATTCGAACTCAGTTCGCGGATTCATGCGACCGAGCCGAACCAGCTCACGCCGGTGGTGTTTGTGACCTGCCAGAGCGATTTCGATTCGCGTGCGCAGGCGACGCAGCACGGCGGGTTCGACCTGATCGGGAAACCGTTCCTGACATTTGAAATCACGCTCGTCGCCCTGACGCTGGCCCTGCGGCGGCGATTGCAGGAACGCGCCCGCCCGGATCCTTCGGATTCGCAGGATGCCGGTGAGTTCAAGATCTCGCTCCAGCGCGCGCCTCAGCCGGCTCCCCGCGAAAGCGCCGCGCCGCCGCCCCTGCGATTTCTGGACAATGCCCCCGCCGGCCCCGCCGCGCCGGCCCCCCGCATACCCGTCGCACCGGCGAAATCCACCGGAATCCAGGCCGCGCAGGACGAACTCGCGACATCCTTCTTCGCGCGCGCTCCCGGCGATCTCCAGGTCTTTCGCGCCCTGTCTCGTGGAATCCAGGAGGCCGAAACGCATGAAGCGCGGCGTGAGAAGCTCGAGGAGCTGTGTCTTTACATTCATTCACTGACGCTCAATGCCGGGCTGGCGGAATTGCGTTCCGTCTTTCAAACCGGCAGCGCGCTCGAAGGGCTGCTGCGGAAACTGGTGGAAAACCCCGGCAACGCCAACGCCTCGGCCCTCCAGTCCGTCGCCGCGGCCGTCGATCTGCTCGCGGAATTGTGCGCCGGGGAACACACCGACGATGTCACCGGCGCCGATCCGGTCCGGCTCCTCATCGTGGACGACGACCCCGTCTCGCGCCGCGTGCTCGCCTGCGCCCTTCAAACCGCCTTCGAAAAACCGGATGTCGCCGAGGACGGACCGTCCGCCCTCGCGCTGGCATCGCAGAAATGTTACGACGTGATTTTTCTCGATGTTCTGATGCCGGGCATGGATGGATTTGAGCTGTGCCCGAAGCTGCATGAGATCGGCCTGAACGGCCGGACGCCGATCGTTTTTGTGACCGGCCACGACGATGCCCGGCTGGTGGCCCGGTCGGCGGAATGCGGCGGATCGGATTTCATCACGAAGCCCATCCTGACAGCCGAGCTGACGGTGAAGGCACTGGTTCACGCCATGCGCCGCCGCTTGCGGTCGCCGGTACGGGTGGATCTCCGGGGCACACCCGTCGAACCGGCCCACACCGCGCCGGACGCCTTCGGAAAATAACCTCAGCGGAACGCGCGGTAAACCCGCGCATCCAATCCGGCCGGCGGCTGGTCCGTCACCCAGCCAAGGCCGTTCGTCAAAATCGCCGATCCGACCTGAGCCCACTCCGAATAGTCGGCACTCGCCTGGACCGTCACATTCGTTCCACTCGGGCCGCACAATTGCAGCCGCAATTCATTCGTGCCCGACACCCAGGATAGAAACCGCGGCGTGGTCGATTCCATCGCGCCGAGTTGCAAATCGAATCGCAACGTTGGATCGGCCCCTGAAGACGGGTGCACTTCCACCGCGACAACATTGGTGCCGTTGACCAGCGCGGCGGGATCGATCGGAATTGTCATCCAAGTGTCGCCCAGGGCCGGCGGCTGGGATTGGGTGGCCCAATCCCCGTTGCCCGCGCCCGGCGCAAGTTGCACCCGCGCGACATTCGTGCCATTCAGGTAGACAGCCGCACCGTCATCCACCACGAGTTTCAGCGAGAGGCTTCCGAGGCAGGGCGCGTTGTCGAGGACAAACGATTTCCGGAAGTAAGCGGCGGAATGTTTGTTGTTGGGATCCGGGCCGTAATTCAGCTGCGTCTGCTCGTCGCCGTTGCCGTAGCCGAACGGCGCCGCATTCAGGTTCCAGCCGGAATCGTCGAAGCCGGACTGACTCCAGCCCGGCCCCGGATCCGTGCCATCGTCCAAATATTTCCACACGCCGCCGGCGGCGACAATGGGCTGCGGCACGCGCGGCCCATCCCCGCTGGTGCGCGCGAAATAACGAAGCGGCTGCACCGTGGAGCTGTCGCTCAGCGTGAAATAACCCAGGCCGATCGAATCAAACCCGACGGCTTCGCCGTTCGGTTCGCCGCCGGCGGTGCCTGTCACCGGGACGACGATGGCGGTGCCTCCGAGCGCGCTGGAAATGGATTGGCCATCCGCCCGGAGCCACATCCGCGCGAAATCCTCCTGCCGCACGATGATTTCGTTTCCGGACGGGGAAATGTCCGCCGCGCTGGGAACATCAAAGCTTAAGGTCCGGACAAACGTGAGGACAATGTTGTTGGTCGCATCCAGCTTGGACTTCGGGGCGGTGTACACCCGGCTGGTCGAGGCCTTGGAAAGGATGAACAGGTCGCCGGTGACGGGATCGACGAACATGGCCTCGGCATTGCGGGCGCCGTCGGGGTAGGTGAGGGTGATGGCGCGGACGCCCTTGAGACTGGCATTCGCAGGGGCGGTGAATTGGCGCGCATAGACCGCGGGCTCGGGAACCTGGTACACCACGATGTTCGCGCGGACCGAGTTATTGTCGCCAATGTCGCCTATATACAGATAGGACACATTTGTCACCGGGCCTGGACCGATGGCGATGTCTTCGTAATCGACGTTGACGCCGCCCGTGACGGCGTAGATCCCCAGCTTGCGGCCATGGGTGTCCAGGCAGAAGATCCGCGCGGTATCCCCGGAATCATTGTGCGTCCACAACACGGAATCATTGTTGCGGCTGGCCACCAAGCCGGAAGCCTCGGACAGGCCGGAAATATTCACCGTGCCGTTCGTCACGGCGGGGGCAAATGCCGGGACTGCCCGGGAACAGGCGGCCATGAAAATGAAACCGACCGACATCACGAGCGAAGCCGCCAGGTGGCGCGACAGGGAACAACCGGGCAGATACATCAGGCTGTCAGCATAACGAATCCCCCGAAAAACGCCAGCCTATCCCGACGCCGCCTGCAGCCGTGATCGTGAGATCGCGGTTCCTTTGATCGGGCGCGTATCCCCGCGATTTTACAATCGCGGCTACAGCTGGTGATCTGCGCGTTACGCCAGCAACTCGCCCGCTTCGCGAACCAATTGCCCGATCGGCAACCCGTTCGGACACGCCCGCTCGGCTGCGGTGAAATCCACCCGCCCCAGTTCGCGCCGCACTCCGGCGGGGATGGCGGCGAACACTTCCCGGGCCAGGCGGTGATCGCCGTAGCCGTGGTGATACATCAGGCTGCGCATCAGGTCCGCGATCGGCACGCGGCCGCCGAGTTCGGATTCACAAAGCTGCGAACAGCCCGCGCAGAAACCTGAGCACGTCGCCTGCGCGTATTCGCGCAACGCACCGTGATCGGCCGCCGTCAGCTTCGTCTTGTCCAGCGCCGCTGCCACGTTCGCGTTCAGGATCGTCACGTTCGGCATCTGGGAACAGATCGATGCGATCTGCGGATTCTCCCAAACCGCCTTCAGACGCGCCTGGTGTTCGGTGAACCCTTCCTTGACGAAATGTCCGCCCAGCTTCAATTCGGCTTCATTGTCCAGGTTGAACGATTCCTTGCTCTGGGTCTTCATCGCCGTCAGGCCGATGCCCGCCTTCGCGCATGCGTCCATCGCCGCCTTCATCGCGTCGGTGTGCATGAGGCGATAATCGTATTTCAACATGATGCCGTCCACCCAGCCGGCTTTCGCCGCGGCCTGCAGGCTGTTTTCCATGTTGCCATGCGTGCTGAATCCGAAGAACCGGATCTTGCCGTCCTTCTTCGCCTTCTCCGCCCACGCCTTTGCTTCCGGTGTCAGGTCGCCGCCATCCCTGATGCCGTGCATGAAAAACAAATCCACATGATCGGTTTTCATCCGCTCGAGCGACAGGTTCAACATCGATGTCATTCGCTCGGCCGTGTGCTGGCCGCCGGCCTTGGTGACGAGGAAAATCTTTTTGCGCACGGCCGGGTTCTTCTCGAAATAGAGCCCGATGCCTTTTTCGCTGTTGCCGTTGGTGTATCCGTTGGCGGTGTCCCAGTAAGTCACTCCCAGGTCGAGCGCGCGCTGCAGGACGAGCTGGTTGGTGAGAATGTCGAAAATGCCGCCGAGGGCAAGGATGGGCACCTGGACGCCGGTTTTGCCGAAGGGACGCGAAGGCATGGCGGGGGCCGCCGCCGGCGCGGTGGATTGGGCGGCTGCCGTCGAGGCGACCAGCGATCCGACGCCGGCGGTGCCGACGGCTTTGAGGAAGTTTCTGCGGCTGACGGAGGATGTTTTCATGGAGGGATGGGGTTCAGGTTCGCGGTGTGAGTGAATGACGCGGGCTTCGGGATTCATTTTCGGCCGTCACGCGGATGGCTCTCAAGCCGCTGACGGGACATTCGTGCTGGCATATACCGCATCCGATGCAGCGGTCGGGATCCACCTGCGGCTTCTGCAGTCGCACCTCGATGTTCACCCGCGTGCCCGGCGCCGGCGGCTCGGCAAACGGAGCGGATTCGGGCAACACGATGCGGTTGCCCGCGGTTTCCACGATCCGGCGGCGTTCCCCGGCCGGCGCGTTGTGGACAGAAAGCGCGTAATCCCCCGATCCCAATCTCGCGGGCGGCAATGCGGGACCGGCCACGGTCACGGTGGAGGGGGTGGACGATTCGACTTCACGAACACCGTCGCGGATGATTTGAAATTCTTCGCGGACAAAGATGGCTTTCGGACTGACCGGGCAATTTTCCTGGCAAACGATGCAGGGCACGTCCATCGCCCAGGGCAGGCAGCGGCCGCGATCGACGAACGCGGTGCCCATGCGGATCGGGCCTGCGGATGCGAATTCGCCCCGGCCGAGCTTTTCATCGAGCGTCAGCGGCCGCAGGGCGGCGGTGGGGCAGACCTGGCCGCACGCGATACAGAGCATCTGGCAGCCGCTGCTGCCGATGCGGAAGTTCAGCACGGGCGTCCAGAATCCTTCGAGGCCCGCCTCCGCCAGGGCCGGCTGGATGACGTTGGTGGGGCAGGCGCGCATGCATTGACCGCACTTGATGCAGCGGTCGAGAAACGCGCGCTCCGGCAACGCGCCCGGGGGCCGCACGACCGAGGAATTCCAGTTCTGGTCCAAGCCGCCCGCCAGGCGCACGGCGGGGATTGCGCCGAGGCCGGCAATGGTGGAGGCGATGAACCCGCGGCGCGTCACGCCGGTCCGGTCGATTTCACCCGCGCGGGAGCGGTCGGGTCCGTAGACCATCTGCGCCTGCCGGCAGGCGCGCAGGCAGTTCATGCAAAGCAGGCATTCGTTGATGCGGATCTTTCCGAACGGATCGCAGGCGCCTTCGCAGTTGTTTTCGCAAAGCTCGCACTCATTGCATTCGCCGTGCCGTTTCCCGATCCGCCAGGGCGTCCATCGAACCAGCAATCCAAACAACGCCCCGAGCGGGCACAGGAACCGGCAATAAAACCGGGGAATCCACAGATTCATCAGCAGCGCCCCGAGGAACAGCGCCGTGATGGAGGCGGCCGCAACGCTGAACCGCGCCGCCGCCGGGCCTTCGAAGGCGGACAAAACGAAAAGGTTCAAGGAACGATGAACCAGCGGGATCGGATCCAGCCAGCCGGTTTGCAGCGAGCCGGAAAGGAATTCCGGGCGAACAAGGATTCCTAACAGGATGCCGGCGCATATAATAATCGCCGTGAAAGACCGGATGCGGACGGCGACAACGGCGGCGGCGATGCCGAGGAGGACGAGGGACCCGACCGGGTGGACATGGGCGACGTGGAGGAGGCGGCCAAGGAGCGTGCCGGCGGCGGCGCTGAACAGGAAGGTGAGGATATAATATTTGATCGCCTGGGCGGGGCGATATTGATTGGCGGCGACGCGCTCGGCGTGTTTGCGGGAGCGGCGCCCGAGCCAGCCGATCGCCTGGTGCAGGGTGCCGAACGGGCAAAGCCAGCCGCAGAAAAATCGGCCGAACAACATCGTCAAAGCGATGGTGGCCAGTGACCAGATCAAGCCGGCGTAGAGCGTGCCGGTGGTCAGCATCGTGCCGAGAGCGACGAGCGGGTCGAGTTGCAGCAGCCAGTTGACCGGCCAGCCCCGCAATTGCCACCAGCGATCCCCCACCGTGGCAACGACGCAAAACCAGAGACACAGAGCCAGGAAGAACACTTGCGCGATCCGCCGGACCCAAACGATGTTCATGCGGCGCTCCTTCCCGGTTTCAGGCTTTCGTAATCGAGCGTTCCCAATCCCACCGCGGCCGCTTTGCCGAGGGACGGCAGGTCGGCCGGCGTCTTGCCCAGCAGCGTCGCGCCGAACGCGTCCGCCGCCACCGGGTCGGTGCTAACAATCATCGTGTTCGTCGCCTTCAAATCCTCCAGCGACCCGCCGGTCGGGCCGTTCGCCATCATCGTGTCCGTGCCGTCAAGAATCACGAGCGTGGGCCGGACGAGGCAGGCCAGTTCGAAGATGATCTCGTGAATGTCCTGGTGAAACACGTTGCGACGCCCGCCCAGCAGGCCGTACCAATTCTTCAACGACATCGAGGCGCCGCTGCGGTGATGATCCTTCACGGGCGCGAGCCCGATCAATTTTGTCGCGCCCTGGAAAGGCGCGGCCAGCAGCGGCCAATCGCGGATCAACCGGCCGCCGCTCACGGTGGTCGGCTGAAATGACGCGGCGTCCGGCAGCCAGACGCGCGCGCCGGCCGATTCCGCGGCCCTGGCGATGCCGGACAGCGCGAAGCAGCTTTGGGGATCGTTGATGGGATTGTCCGTCACGACGACGCTGGACGCGCCGGCGGCGAGGCAGCGCCGGACCATTTCACGGAGCAGCTCCGGATTCGTGGTGGCGCCCAGCGCCGGCGGCGACGCGAACGCCACGTTGGCCTTGAGAACGACGCGATCGCCGGGCCGGATGAACTGATCAAGGCCGCCCAGGGCTTGCAGCGCCCGATCCAGGGTGCGGACGCGGTCCGAGCCGGTGACGATGCTCATGCGTTTGCCGGCGGCCGGCACGGAGAAATCCTGCAGGGCAAAGTTCCTCGCCATTTCCTTGCCGGTGGGGCTCGAACGATCGCGCAAGGCCAGCGCCGCGGCGCCCGCGACGGCGATGGCGCCGCCGGCTTTCGCGGTGCGGACGAGGAAATCACGCCGGCGCAGGTGTTCGTTGGAATGGAGCGGGGTCATTTGGTCTTGGCATTCAAATGCGCCTGGAGAATGCCCGCGAGCGCGGTGGCGGCGGCGGGATTCGGCGCCGCGTGAACACCCGCAACGCGCGCGCCCTGGCTGAACACGAACTCGTATGCGCCCATGATTTCGATCGAATCACCGGCCGGCTTCCCGCCGTTCTCGATCAGGAACGCGCGGTAAGCGTCGCGGAGGGAGTCGGCCGCGGCGGGGTCGGCGCATTCAGTCACAAAACCCAGGATGATCTGGCCGTTGATGGAGTAATCGGCGGTGTAAACGTTTTTGAATTTGTCGAAGCCGAAAACATCGGCGGTTTGCAGCGCCTGGCTGCCGGCGACGAGGTGGTCGGCGGGCAGCAGGCTGAGCTGCTCAAGGCGCGTCCCGCCCGAACCGGCTGCAAAGAGCCGCGCGGCGGCGATCATCGCCTGGACGAGCGGCTCATTAGTCGACGAGGCGACCGCCTCGATGTAATTGCTGCCGCAAATGAAATAGAGCGCGTTTTGGGTTTTGTAGGCGTATTCCGCGAGATCGAGCGGCTGGCCTTCGGACCGTTTTTGAACGGTGAACACCGAGAACGCCTGCGGCACGGCGCCCATGTCGTACACGAACCATTCCAGCCATTGATCGGGATCGTCCTTCAATGCCAGCCGGCGGCAGGAGAGCTTCACGAAGCCGGACGAGAGATAGAGCTCCGCTTTCCCGTCGATCTTGTCGTAGAGATTGTCGGGGTTGAACGATTCGGGCGTTCCGGCGGGCGACAGTTCGGAAGGCAGCCAGGCCGGGCGCTCGGACGCGGCGGCGGCGGCGGGTGATGTGGGGGCGGCGTCTCGGCTGACGAGAACGGCGGGGTTGAAGGAGAATTGTTTCGCGAACACGCCGGCGGCGATCACGGCGAGCGACAGCAGCAGGGCCAGGCTCACCAGTTTTTCGAGCCGGCTGGCGGGGTGTCCGCGAGGTGTCATGGCCATGCGGCGGGACCGGATTCCGCCGGACGGGTTCGCGGCAGGTTCCACCGCATTTAAGGTGCGCCCTCAACAGGGCAAGCTCTTACCGCATTTTGGGAAAACCTTTGCCGAAATTGGGGTCGGCAAACAGGGACTATTTTAACCACGGATGGACGCGGATGAACACGGATGGGGGACAAAAGACCTTAACGCGAATTAACGCGAATGGACGCGAACTGGGAGGGCCGGCGTCCTCGCCGGCCCACGCATCCGCTTATCGGTTGGGGACGGCGGGGACGCCGTCCCTCCCTGCCAATTCGCGTTCGGCGATGGCGATGTCCGGGGCCGTGCCAGTCTGGAACCAGCGGCCGTGGTGCGGGAGACAAAAAAGGCGGTTCCGGTTCAAGGCCTCGGTCCAGATGCGTTTCACCGAAAATTTGCCTTCGGGCGCCGACTGGAAAACGCGCGGGTGCAGAATTCCAACTCCAGCGATGATGTAGGGCGCCTGGGCCGGGTTCCAGCCGTGCGTGTTCGTCTCGTGAATGAACAGGTGATCTTCGCCGCGATCGTAGCCGAGTGCCCTGGATTTCGGCTGGACGAGCAGGAGCACGTCCATGGCCGATTCGTCCCAGGTCGCGGCGAGCCGCTGGAGCGCCGGTTCACCGTTCTCGGTCCAGACGATGTCGCTGTTGATGGCGAAGAACGGATCGGTTCCGAGCAATGGCAGAGCCTGGCGGAGTCCGCCCCCGGTTTCGAGCGGCTCGGGTTCGTCGGAAATCCTGATCTTCAAATCCGCGCAGCGCGCTGCGTGGGCGACGAGTTGTTCACGCAGGTGAGAGACATTGATGATGACCTCATCAATGCCGTAACGGCGGAGGTGATCGAGCGCGTAATCGATCATGGGGCGTCCGGCGACGGGCACGAGCGGTTTGGGAACCTTGTCGGTGAGGGGCCGGAGCCGCATGCCGTAGCCAGCGGCCAGGACCATGGCCTTCCGGATGTTACCAGGCATACCGTTGCATCCAGTCGCGCACGGGCCGCAACTCGGGCCGGGCCAGGGCGCGGCGGAGCAGTTGGCCGACATGCGCCGAGTGGCGCTCGCGATATTCGGTCCGGCCCTGGCGATGGAGTCGTTCGAACACGGCGAGCACGCGCGTGTGACGCAGCGCGGCAACGGCGGCCAGCGAATCTGCGAACGTCTCGGCATCCAGGGCGGGCCGCTGGGCGAGGTAACGATCGATTAACTTCTGGCGGACATCGTCCGGCAGCGGGCGCCGCGCATCTTCGATCAGGGACACCAGGTCGTAGGTCACCGGCCCCGCGTAGGCGTCCTGGAAATCCAGCAGGCCGACGCGGCGAACGCCTTTGCGGCGGGCGAGGAACATGAGGTTTCCAGCGTGATAATCGCGGAGCAGCAGCGAGGAAGGCACGCGGTGCGCGAGCGGCAGGACGGCGCGCCACGCGGCGCGGAATTCCTCGTGCACGCCCGGTTCGAGGCCGGGAGTGGACCATTCCAGGAACAACTCGAGGTCGGACAGCATGCGATCCACGTCGTAAACGCGCAGGCCGGTGGGAACCGGGGCGGGATCGGCGTGCAAGGCGGTGAGCAGGTCGACACCGAGGCCGAGATAGGAAAAAGGATCGGCGCCGCGATCGAGCAGGGCGGAGAAAGTGGCGTCGCCGAAATCCTCGAGCAACAGGTAGCCCTGGACCTCATCGCGCGCGAGCACGACCGGCGCGCTCAGATGCAGCTTGAGCAATTGTTCGCCGACCTGGAGGAAGGGCGCGAGGCTCTCGCGACAGCGGGAGGCGTCCATCAGAACGGCCGTGCCGGCGGCCGTGCGCAGCCGGAAATAGCGGCGCGCGGAGGCGTCGCCCGTCAGCGGTTCGATGGCCGCGTCGCGCCAGGCGGCGGGCAGGAGAAAATCCGGATGCGCCTGTCCCGCAGCGCGGTCCGGGCGGCGAATCTCGACATTCTCGGCGTGTACGACAGTTTGCACGACTCAGCGGATCGCGGTTATTGAACAGGGGAACTCGCGGCGCGGTCAAGAGAATGCGGAGTCAGGAGCGGAGTGCTGGAGTAATGGAGTAATGGAGTTTTGCAGGGACAATCGTGGGCAGCTTTTTCAACACTCCATGACTCCGGCACTCCAACACTCCGTTTCGACGGCGAAGCCGAAAAAAAGCGAGGCTGGAATTGCTTCCAGCCTCGCGTGAGAGTTGCGGGTTCGGATGGATTAGTATCCGCCCATGCCTTCCATGCCGCCGCCGTGGCCGCCGGCGGGCGCGGGCTTTTCCTTTTCCGGAACCTCGGTGATGAGGCATTCGGTGGTGAGGAGGAGGCCGGCGATGGACGCGGCGTTCTGGAGCGCGGTGCGGGTGACCTTCTTGGGATCGACGACGCCGGCTTTGACGAGGTCTTCATATTCGCCGGTGGCGGCGTTGAAGCCTTCGTTGCCTTTGCGCTTGCGGACTTCCTGGCAGACGACGCTGCCTTCGTAGCCGCCGTTCATGGCGAGGTGCTTGGTCGGGTATTCGACGGCGCGCTTGATGATATCGACGCCGATCTGCTCGTCGTCATTGGAACCCTTGACGGTTTCGATGGCGGGGAGGCAGCGGATGAGAGCGACGCCGCCGCCGGCGACGATGCCTTCCTCGACCGCCGCGCGGGTGGCGTGGAGGGCGTCTTCGACGCGGGCCTTCTTCTCCTTCATTTCAGTTTCGGTCGCGGCGCCGACATTGATGACGGCCACGCCGCCGGCGAGTTTGGCCAGGCGTTCCTGGAGTTTTTCGCGGTCGTAATCGGAGGTGGTTTCCTCGATCTGGCGGCGGATCTGGTTGACGCGGCCCTGGATCTCGGAGCTCTTGCCGTTGCCTTCGACGATGGTGGTGTTTTCCTTGTCGACGACGATGCTCTTGGCGCGGCCGAGGTCTTCGAGCGCGACGTTTTCGAGTTTGATGCCGAGGTCTTCGGTGATGCAGCGGCCGCCGGTGAGGACGGCGATGTCTTCGAGCATGGCCTTGCGGCGGTCACCGAAGCCCGGGGCCTTGACGGCGCAGACGTTCAGGGTGCCGCGGAGCTTGTTCACGACGAGGGTCGCGAGCGCTTCGCCTTCGACTTCCTCCGCGATGATCAGGAGCGGTTTGCCGAGCTTGGCAACCTTTTCCAGGATCGGGAGCAGGTCCTTCAGGCTGCTGATCTTCTTCTCGTAATTCAGGATGTAGGCATCCTCGAGCTTGGCTTCCATCGTCTCGGCGTTCGTGACGAAGTAAGGAGACAGGTAACCCTTGTCGAACTGCATGCCTTCGACGACGTCCAGGGTGGTGTCGATCGACTTGGCTTCCTCGACGGTGATGGTGCCGTCCTTGCCGACCTTGTCCATGGCGTCGGCGATGATTTCACCGATCTGGGTGTCCCAGTTGGCGGAGACGGTCGCGACCTGTTTGATCTCTTCCTTGTCCTTGACCTTCTTGGAGATTTTGCCGAGCTGATCGACGGCGGCTTCGACGGCTTTGTTGATGCCGCGCTGGATGCCGATCGGGTTGGCGCCGGAGGTCACGTATTTGAGGCCTTCGCGGAAGATGGCTTCAGCGAGCAGGGTGGCCGTGGTGGTGCCGTCGCCCGCGGCGTCGCTCGTCTTGCTGGCGACTTCGCGGACCATCTGGGCGCCCATGTTTTCGTAGGGATCTTCCAGCTCGATTTCCTTGGCGACGGACACGCCGTCCTTGGTGACGGTGGGCGAGCCGAATTTTTTGTCGAGGACCACGTTGCGGCCTTTCGGTCCGAGCGTGGCCGTGACGGCCTTGGAGAGCTTGGTGACGCCCCGCAGGAGCGCCTGGCGGGCGGATTCGTCAAAGAGAAGTTGTTTTGCTGCCATAGTGAATTGTCTGTTGTTAAATGTTCAGGGGACGATTGTGTTATTCGAGCACGGCGAGGATGTCGTCCGAGCTGAGAATCTTGTATTCCTTGCCGTCGAGCTTGATTTCCGTGCCGCCGTATTTGCTGACGAGGACGCGGTCGCCCTTTTTGACTTCGAAAGGAATCTTCTTGCCGTCATCGTTGGTCTTGCCCGTGCCCAGCGCGACAACGATGCTTTCCATCGGTTTTTCCTTGGCGGTGTCGGGGATGATGATCCCGCCCTTTTTCACTTCCTTCTCTTCGACCGCTTCCACAAGGATGCGATCGCCGAGCGGTTTAATGTTCAGTGCCATATTTCGTTAGCTTCGTTTGGTTTTGTTGTTGACCGTAATCAAATCCCGCCGCACTCGCGGAGGGGAGAATCCTGGCTGCAACCCCGCCCGGAAGGGACGGGGAACGGCCGTTATTTCTTCTCATCGACGACTTCGGCGTCGATGATGGGGCCTTCGTCGTCCTTGCCCTTGGACGATTCCGCGCCGCCGCCGGGGGGCGGAGGGTTGCCGGGCTGGCCGCCGGCCGCTTTGCCGGCCTGGGCCTTGTCGGCGCCGGCCTTGTAGAGATCGGCCGAGACCGACTGCCACACTTCATTCAGCTTTTCGCTGGCCGACTTGATGGCCGCCGCGTCGCTGCCCTTGAGCGCTTCCTTCACCTCGGCCACGGCTTTCTCGATCTTGCCCTTGGCGTCACCGCTGATCTTGTCGGCGTTGTCCTTGAGCATTTTCTCGGAGCGATAGACCGCGCCGTCGGCTTCGTTGCGGGTTTCGACTTCCTCGCGCAGGCGTTTGTCTTCGTCGGCGTGCGCTTCGGCGTCTTTCCGCATTTTTTCGATCTCGTCCTTCGACAGGCCGCTGCTGGCGGTGATGGTGATCTTCTGTTCCTTGCCCGTGCCCAGGTCCTTGGCGCTCACGTGCAGGATGCCGTTGGCGTCGATGTCGAAAGTGACCTCGATCTGCGGCACGCCGCGAGGGGCCGGCGGGATTTCCGTGAGATGGAATTTGCCGATCGTTTTGTTGTCGCGGGAGAACTGGCGTTCGCCCTGGAGAACGTGGATTTCGACGCCCGGCTGGTTGTCCGAGGCCGTGGAGAAAATTTCGGATTTGCGGGTCGGGATGGTCGTGTTGCGCTCGATGAGCTTCGTGAACACGCCGCCGAGTGTCTCGATGCCCAGCGACAGCGGGGTCACATCGAGCAGGAGGACGTCTTTGACTTCGCCCTTGAGGACGCCGCCCTGGATGGCGGCGCCGACGGCGACGACTTCATCCGGGTTCACGCCCTGGTGCGGCGGTTTGTTGACCAGCGTGTGCGCGGTCTCCACCACCTTGGGCATGCGCGTCATGCCGCCGACCAGCACGAGCTCGTCGATCTTGTCGGCCGCGATGCCGGAATCCTTCAGGCAGGCTTTCACCGGCCCGATCGTGCGCTCAAACAGGTCGTCGCAGAGCTGCTCCATTTTGGCGCGGGACAGCGACTTCTGGATGTGTTTCGGACCGCTCGCGTCCGCTGTAATGAACGGCAGGTTGATGTCGTATTGCTGCGAGCTGGACAGGGCGATCTTGGCTTTTTCGGCCTCTTCCTTGATGCGCTGCAGGGCATCGGGCTGCTTGCGCAGATCCATGCCCTGGTCCTTTTTGAACTCATCCAGGATCCAGTCCATGATGCGATTGTCCCAGTCGTCGCCACCCAGGTGGGTGTCGCCGTTGGTCGCTTTCACTTCAAAAACGCCGTCGCCGATTTCCAGGACGGAAATGTCGAACGTGCCGCCGCCGAGATCGTAGACGGCGATTTTCTCATCCTTCTTTTTGTCCAAACCGTAGGCCAGCGAGGCGGCGGTGGGCTCGTTGATGATGCGCAGGACTTCGAGACCGGCGATGCGGCCGGCGTCCTTGGTGGCCTGGCGCTGGGAATCGTTGAAATACGCGGGAACCGTGATGACGGCCTGTGTGATTTTCTCGCCCAGGCGCATTTCGGCGTCGGCCTTCAGTTTCGCAAGAATCATCGCGGAAACTTCGGGCGGCGTGTAGGTCTTGGTCTTGCCGCCTTCCTCAACTTCCACGGCAGCATCGCCGTTGGCGGCGCGGACCACTTTGTAGGGGACGCGCTTCAACTCTTCCTGGACCTCGTCGAACTTGCGGCCCATGAAACGTTTGATGGAATAAACCGTGTTGCGGGAATTCGTGACTGCCTGCCGTTTGGCCGCGTCGCCCACCAGGCGTTCGCCGCTCTTAGTGAAAGCCACCACGGACGGAGTCACCCGACGACCCTCGGAATTCTCGAGCACCACCGGCTCGCCGCCTTCCATGACGGACATGCACGAGTTCGTCGTTCCCAAGTCAATGCCTAGTACTTTTGCCATATAAAATTTCCAATTGCGCCGTGGCTAAACACGTCGCCAAGACCTTACCAAGCACTCGGGATGCCTGTACAACAATGTTTTTTATAACTTATTGATCAAAAGCAATCTACAACCAAAAACCACATCTTACCTCCATACCTGATAAGCGCCATATTGGCACACATAAGGAAGTTGGTGGCACAGATTTGGCGCAGTTGCGAAGCGTCGAGTTGGGGACGCCGGGGACGGCGTCCCTCCCAGTAGAACTACTTGCTTCCGGGTTTGACGGCGGGGGTCGTGGCGAGGTCGGGGGGGAGGTTATTGGGGTCGAAGGCTTCGACTTCGAGGGCGAGGAGGCTGAGGAAGGGGGTGCCGAAGCTGGCGCGGCCGTTGGAGCGGTCGACGATGGCGGCGACGCCGGCGACGTGGCCCTGTTGGGCGCGGACGATGTCGATGGATTCCTGGACGCGGCCGCCTTTGGTGACGACGTCTTCGACGATGAGGATGGGTTCGTTGGGTTGGATTTTGAATCCGCGGCGGAGGACGAGTTTGCCGTCTTCTTTTTCGACGAAGATGAAGCGGATGCCGAGTTGGCGGGCGACTTCCTGTCCGATGACGAGGCCGCCCATGGCGGGGGCGACGACGGTGGCGGGATTGAGGTGGCGGCATTTGGCGGCGAGGGCGGCGCCGAGTTTTTCGACGGCGGGCATTTGCTGGAGGGCGAGGGCGCATTGGAAGAACTGGCGGCTGTGGAGGCCGCTGCGCAGGATAAAATGTCCTTCGAGCAAAGCGCCGCTGTCGCGGAACACCTGCAAAACTTCGTCTTTCGTCATGGTCGGCAGTGTCGGGGTTTGCGCGCCGCGTTTCAAGTCTGTGTCGAGCCAACTGGGTTTTTCACCACGGATGGACACGGATGGGGGACAAAGAACTTTGACCCGAATTGACGCGAAAGATCGCTAATTTTTCCAGGGGCTGCTTTTAGGGTAGCCGCCAACTTGGGTTGGCGGAAGCTTCCGCGATATCACGATCGCGGCTACAGGGATCGAGTCTCGCACCACCGCACCACAATCCGGTGAACATTCGCGGTAATTCGCGTCAAAGTTTTTGGTTTCTCTAACCGTGTGCCTTCGTCTCCATCCGTGGCGCGCACCGAAAATAAGCTCGAACATTAGTTGACTGATTTGTGCTAATTGTATATTCATTTCACTTATGCAAATCGAAAGCTTGAAAGTCTTTTGTGATCTAGCCGAAACCGAGAGTTTTACGAAGGCGGCCCAAATCAACAACGTGACCCAGTCGGCCGTCAGCCAGCAGATCAGTTCCCTGGAGCGGCTGTTCAAGTCGCTATTGATCGAGCGCAGCAAGAAGAAATTCCGGCTCACCCGGGAAGGGCAGGTGCTTTACGATTTCAGCAAGCAGATCATCCAGACCTACGACGTGCTCCACAGCAAGCTGCAGGAGATCAAGGACATTATTTCCGGCACCATCCGTCTGGCGACGATTTACAGCATCGGGCTTCACGATTTGCCGCCGTACATCAAGAAATTCCTGAAGGATTATCCGACGGTGAACGTGCACGTGGAATATCGCCGGGCGAACCAGGTGTATGAGGACGTGCTGGGCAATGTGGTGGACATGGGCCTGGTGGCGTATCCGAGCCGCGACGCCAAGCTGGAGATCATCCCGCTGCACAAGGATCCGCTGGTCATGATCTGCCATCCGCAGCATCCGTTCGCCAAGCTGAAGACGATCAAGTTGAAGGCCATCGCCGCGCAGAAGTTCATCGGGTTCGAGCCCGACATTCCGACGCGCAAGGCGCTCGACAAGATTCTCCGCGAAAACAACGTCGAGGTGCAGACCGTCATGGAGTTCGACAACATTGAAACCGTGAAGCGCGCGGTGGAAATCGACGCCGGCATCGCCATCGTCCCGCTCGGCACCATCAGCCAGGAAATCAACAAGCAAACGCTCGCCGCGGTGCATTTCGACGACGGCGAGTTCTACCGCCCGATCGCCGTCATCTACAAGAAGAACAAGGTGCTTTCCCCGGCGATGAAGCAGTTCGTGTCCATCCTGAAGGAAGGCCGGTAGGGCACAGGAGTTTTCTTAACAGGAGATCGCAGAGGCAGCAGAGAAGAGATCTGCTGCCTCTTTTTTTCACCAGGGCGCCGCCTGCGCGGCAGCGCATCCATGTTCCGTAGCAGCCGACGCAAGGAGGCTCCAAACAGAAATAAAAAGTGATATCAATCTGGCGTGGAACGTGGCAGGCCTCCTGACGCCGGCTCCCAAGAGGAATTCTCCGCTCCCTCTGCTGCCTCCTGTTCAACAAAGTCCCTGCTCCTGTCTCTGTCAGGGCGTGCCCTTGGGCGGGTGGGTGTCCCAGGTGCGGCCGGATTCCGGCTCGATGTGGGTGAAGCCGGTTCCCGGCGGCGGGTTGGGAATCCGGATCAGGTGCTGGCACGCGGGACACTGGATCTGCCGGCCGGCGTAGCACGGATCGCATTTCAGCGGTTGATCGCAGTGGGAACAGTAGAATTTGAATTCGTTCGCGCTCATGACCTTCAACCCCAGTATGCGCCATCCGAAAAGAAAAAGGTATAGAAAAGATTCATTAATACTTTTAGTTAGGCATTTACACGTGTAAGGTTGGATGCCCGCCCAGTCGAATATGTCATCGTCGCAACATCGCGAGGAAGCGCTCTTTCGGGTCGCCGTCGAGCTGGCCCCGGGTCCGGCGCGGCGCGTGTTCCTGGATCAGGTCTGCGCCGGCGATGCGGACCTGCGCGGGCGGCTCGAGGCGTTGCTGGCCGCGCACGGGCAGCCGGAGGAGCCGTCGCCCGCTGTCGCTCCCGCCGCCAAAGCCACCATCAAGCTGGATTTTGCGGACGCTCCGGACGAGGCGGTGGGTCAGACCCTGGGCCGCTACAAGCTGCTCGAGCGGCTGGGTGAAGGCGGCTGCGGGGTGGTCTACGTGGCCGAGCAAACCGAGCCCGTGCGCCGCCGCGTCGCCCTCAAGGTCATCAAGTTGGGGATGGACACCAAAGCCGTTGTCGCCCGGTTCGAGGCGGAGCGCCAGGCGCTGGCGATGATGGATCATCCGAACATCGCCAAGGTGCTCGACGCCGGCACCACCGAGCTCGGCCGGCCTTATTTCGTGATGGAACTGGTGCGCGGCATCCGGATCACGGATTACTGCGACCAGAACCAGCTTTCCACCGCGGAGCGCCTCGACCTGTTCATCAAGATTTGTCACGCCATCCAGCATGCGCATCAGAAAGGCATCATTCACCGCGACATCAAGCCCTCGAACATCCTGGTGACGCTGCACGACGGTGTGCCGGTGCCGAAGGTGATCGATTTTGGGATCGCGAAGGCCACCGAAGGGCGGCTGACCGACGCGACGGTGTATACGCAGTTGCATCAGTTCATCGGGACGCCCGCTTACATGAGCCCGGAGCAGGCGGAGATGAGCGGTTTGGACATCGACACGCGGAGCGACATCTACAGCCTTGGCGTGCTTTTGTATGAACTGCTGGCGGGGAGCACGCCGTTTGATCCGAAGGAATTGATGGCGTCGGGCATCGACGGGATGCGCAAGACGATCCGGGAAAAGGAGCCGGTGCGGCCGAGCACCCGGTTTGCGACGCTGAAGGGCGAGGAGTTGACGACCACGGCCAAGCGGCGGTCGGCGGACAAGGCGAAGCTGGTGCACCAGCTCCGGGGCGACCTGGATTGGATCGTGATGAAGTGTCTCGAGAAGGACCGGACGCGTCGATACGAGACGGCCAACGGGCTGGCTGCGGACATCAAGCGGCACCTGAACAACGAGCCCGTGGTGGCGCGTCCGCCCAGCAAGCTTTACGAATTTCAGAAAACGGTGCGTCGCCACAAGTTCGGCTTTGCGGCGGCGGCGGCGCTGATCCTGGTGTTGTCGATCGGCGTCCTGGTCAGCGCCTGGCAGGCGGCACGGGCGACGCGCGCGAAGCTGGAGGCGCTGGCGGCGCGGCAGCAGGCCGTGGAAGCGCAAGCCAATGAAGCCCGCCTCCGCGAGCAGGCCGAGGCGGCGCGCAGCCAGGCGGAGAACCTCGTGACGTTCATGATCCAGGATCTGCAGCCGGCGTTGAACGATTATGGCCGGTTGCCGCTGTTGAGGCAGGTGGACGAGAAAACGGTGAATTACTTCTCCGCACTCCCGCCGGAATTGCGGAGCGCAAAGACGGAGCTGGGGCGGGCCGATGCGATCGCGGCCTTGAGCGAGATTCTTGCGGCGGCGGGCGACGCAAAATCGGCCCGGGAACAGGGGCGGGAAGCGCTGGCGATTTACCGGCGCCTGGAGGAGCAGCACCAGGCAATGCCGGAGTCGGCGGCGGGGGTGCTCACCCTGGAGTGGACCGATTATCAAACCGACCCGGCGCATTCCTCCGCCGAGTTGGATCTTTATCAACAGGACATTCTCCGCCGCTGGCGCGAACTCTATGCAAGATTTCCGGGGAATGTCGTGGTGAGATCCGGATTTGGGGGGGCGTTATGGGACCGCGCCAATTTCGCCGCCGGACGTTTCAACAAGCCTCAGGAAGGCATCCAGCTTGGGCTGGAACTGCAGGAGCACATTCGCAGCGGGATGGCGGAGCGTCCGGGAGATCCCCACATGGCCGTCGCCTATGCCAACGCCCTGGGTGTGCTGGCGATCGCCTACGAGGCCACGGGCCAGCAGGACAAGGCTGTTCGAGTCAGTAAAGAAGCCGAGACTTTTTACGAGCAGGCATTGAAAAAGGATCCAGGCAATCTCAGTCTGCTGGCCGATGCCGCCGACGCCGCCAGAAATCTCAGTTACCGTGTTTCGTCCGTTTCACAGAAAAGTTCGCGTGATGCCGAATTGGTCGCCCGCGAGCGCTATCGGTTGCTCACGTCGCTCGATCCGGCCAATGTCAAATGGCGCTACAACTATGCCATGACCCACATGATGGAATGTTATTACCTCGAGAGCCAGGGCCAGATCGAACCCACCCGGCAGGCGTTCAAGAAGTTTGATGCGCTTCTCCAGAATCTGGCGCTTCAACCCTGGGATGAGAGCAAGCCCGCGGACAACAGCCTCACGCTGGCGCGCCTGGCGGTCGCTGCGGGCGATGTGTCGGATGCTCGGCTCCAGATTGCAAACGCGGAATCCCGGTTCCAGGCGCAGTATGACAAGCTTCCCACCGCTACCTTCGATCGCCTCCAGGCACGCACCCGCTGGCTCAACCAGGAATCACAGGTTTTCTGGGAGATGGAAGACTGGGCCGGGCTGGACCGGATCGCGCGGGCCACGCTGAGCGTGACGGACGACGGGCTGGCGCAGCGGCCGCGCGACAGCGAAATGCAATTGAGGCGTGCGGTAGCGCAATCGTTCCTGGGCATCGCCCTGGTGGGCCAGGATCACGCGGCTGAAGCCATCCCCTTGTTGGAACAGGCGCAGGAGGGCTTTCGCGCCGCGCCGCCCGTGATGGGTTTTGTGCAGAATCGGACCATCTACTCCGCCGCGGCAACAACGGCCCTCGCGGAAGCCCTGTCAAAAACCGGCAATCGCGAACGCGCCGTCAGCCTGGCCGAATCCGCGCTCTCGGAATGGGAATCGGCGCTCGCCCGCGAACCCGACAACTGGGCGGACAAACAAAGCGTGGCCAGCAGCTCGGTTTTCCTCGCCGGCCTGATCGACCCCGCAGCCCCGGCGCGCCAGGCGCTGCTCAACCGCGCATCGGCCATTCTGGCGGGACCCGAAGCCGAAGGCCGGCTGAGCATGAAGGACAAGGCCGTCCTGGCGAAGGTGGAATCGCTGCGCTCCCTGGCTTCGAACAATCCCGCCAAATGACATCGATGCCGGGCATGTTCCGGAGAGCCGGCGCTATTTGAGATTGGCGGGATTCAATCCCTTGAGATCTTTCGGCAGGAACATGCCGTCTTTGCGGATCAATTCGCCATCGAACCAGACCTCGCCGCCGCCCCATTCCGGGCGCTGGATCAGGACCATGTCCCAGTGCACGGCCGAGCGATTTCCGTTGTCGCATTCCTCGTAAGCCTGGCCGGGTGTGAAGTGCAGAGAGCCGGCGATTTTTTCGTCAAACAGGATGTCGCACATTGGGTTCAGGATGTAGGGATTGAACCCGAGCGAAAACTCGCCGACGTAACGCGCGCCGGCGTCGGTGTCGAGAATCTCGTTCAGCCGTTTCGTGTTGTTGGCCGTGGCCTGGACGACTTTGCCGTCCTTGAACTCGAGCCGGACGTTTTCGAATTTCGTTCCCGAATACAGCGTCGGCGTGTTGAACTGGATCACGCCGTTGACGGAGTCCTTCACCGGGCAGGAAAACACCTCGCCATCGGGGATGTTGCGGTCGCCCTTGCACATCTTGGCGCCGATTCCCTTGATGCTGAATTTGAGGTCGGTGCCGGGCGCCTTGAGGTGGACGTGGTCCGCGCGTTTCATGCGGCGTTCCAGCGGGATCATGGCCTTGGCCATCTTGCGGTAATTCATGGTGCAGACGTCGAAATAGAGGTTTTCGAACGCCTCGGTGCTCATGCCGGCTGCCTGGGCCATGCTCGGCGTGGGCCAGCGCAACACGCACCAGCGTGTTTTGTTGACCCGGTAATTCAGCACGGGCCGCATCACGCGCGAAAACATCGCGATGCGCTGGCTGGGAACGTCGGAATTCTCACTGGCATTTTCACTGCCGCGGATGGCGATGTAAGCCTTCATCCGCTTCATGCGATTCAACTCGAGGTCGCGCGCCAGTTTTGCATGCGCTTCCGACGTGCCGATGAGCATCTCGCGCCCGACCCGCGTGTGGCGCGTCTCCACCAGCGGGATCGCCCCCACCTTCCGCGCCGCCCGGATCAATTCGATGGTGAATTCGTCGGGCACATCCATCATGTCGAGCAGGATCGTCTCTCCTTTTTTCAACGCGGTGGAATACTCCACCAGCAGCCGGGCCAGCCGGGTGTAGCGCGGATCAGTCATATGCCCGCAAACTTATGCAAAGCCGGGCGGAGTGCAAAGGGTTATTAGCCGCAGAGCCGCAGAGTGGGGCGGGATGGCAGGCGCTCAGTTGACGGGGGCCCGTTCGCGGGCGCGGAGCCGCCGCTCGCGCCGGGCGGATTCGCGGCGCAGAAGATCCTCCGCCGACCAGCCGCGCGATTGGGCTTCGGCGGCCAGTTCGAACAACGCCGCCGCCAATGCCGTCCGGGTCTTCCGTCCTGCAGGCCTGGCCTTCTGAAGCAAACCGGCTTTGCGCGCTTTTTTTACAAGCTTCTCCGCCCGCAGCAACGCCGGTAAATGTCTCGGGATTCCGTCCAGGGCGGATTTCCTGGCGGCCTTCGTTCCCGCTTTTTCCTCTTTCTTGATCTTCTCCCAGTTGGCCCAGACCTGGTCCACGCTTTTGACCTTCAACTTTCCGAACACGTGCGGATGCCGTCGGATGAGCTTGTCCGTGATATGCCGCGCCACTTTGTCGAAATCGAACGCACCGCGTTCCTTCGCCAGTTGCGAATGAAAAACCACCTGCAGCAGCATGTCGCCGAGCTCCTCCTCCAGCTCGTGATCGTCGCCGGATTCAATCGCATCGACCAACTCATAAGCCTCCTCCACGGCATCCCAGCGGATGGAGCGATGGTCCTGTTCCCGGTCCCAGGGGCAGCCGTTCGGGGCCCGCAGCCGGGCCATGACGCGGAGCAGATCTGAAAGGGCGTTCTTCATTTTCAATTCACGATTTACAATGGATGATTGAATGCACACCCGGGAGGGACGAGCTATGCGAGTCCTTATCTAAAGGGCAATATATTGGGACTCGCAGTAGCTCGTCCCTCCCGGGTGTGTTGAATCGCCCATCACAGCAGGACGAGGTCGTCGCGGTGGACGAGTTCTTCCTTGGGCAGTTTTTTTTCGCGAATGGCGGCCGCGTTGAACTTCGCGATGCCGCGCGCGAACTCGGTTCCGTCCAGGTCGCAGATGCGGACCACTTCGCCGGAATCGAATTCGCCTTCGCAGCGCACGACGCCCGGCGGGAGCAGGCTTTTGCCCTTTTCATGCACAGCCCGGCGGGCGCCGTCGTCGACGACCAGCGTGCCTTTGGGATGATGAAAGAACGCGATCCAGCGTTTGCGTCCCTGCAACCGGGTCGGCTGCGGGACGAAAAGCGTGCCTTCGTCGTCGCCGGCGACAATCCGTTCCAGGACGTCCTTCTTGCGTCCGGAGGCGATGACCAGCGGGATGCCGGAGCGCACGACGATTTTGGCGGCCTCGACTTTGGATTTCATTCCGCCGACGGCGGTGACGCTTTGGGTGCCGCCGGCCATGCCTTCGATGGCGGCGTCGATTTGGTCGATGCTGGGGAGCCGTTTGGCTTCGGGCGTTCCGAATTTTTCCAATACGCCGTCTACCGTGGTGAGGATGACGAGCAGGTCGGCGGGAAGGAGGGAGGCGACGAGGGCGGAGAGTTTGTCGTTGTCGCCGAATTTCAATTCGGTGATGGAGACGACGTCGTTTTCGTTGATGATGGGGATGACGCCGCGGCTGAGCAGGGTTACGAGGGCGTTGCGGGCGTTGAGGTGGCGTTCGTGGTGTTCGAGGTCGTCGTGGGTGAGGAGGACCTGGGCGACGGGGGAGCCGGAGCCGGCGAAGAGTTTTTCGTAAGTGGCCATGAGCCGGGACTGGCCGACGGCGGCGCAGGCCTGGAGTTCGGCGACTTCGGAGGGGCGTTTCTCGTAGCCAAGGGCGCCCATCCCGGCCCCGACGGCGCCGGAAGTGACCAGGACAATTTCCCGGCCGGCGGCGCGCTGGGCGGCGATCTGGGCTACAAGCTGGCTCAGTTGTGCCAGGTCGAGCTGCTTACGGCTGTCGGTCAGGACGCCGGTGCCGACCTTGACGACGATGCGGGTGACATTTTTCAGCGACTCGCGCTGCATGGTTGGATAGTAGCGGCGCGGTGTGGAAAGGTAAAATTCAAAGTTCCAACGCGTTACACGAGAGCGCCAGCCAGCGCTTGCTTTCCGCCCCGTGCGGCCTCATGCTGGCCTTGAAATCATGATTAATTCGAGTTCCGGCATCCCCCGGGGCTGACGTGAAGGAATGAGCACATTACCTGAAAACGAGCTGGATCTGGACAAGCTGTTTCTCCCTGCCTGGGCGCAGGAACCGGCTTCGGCAAAACATTACGCAAATTTTGAAGCGGCCCCGGAGCGGCCCGATCGCGGCGATCGCCGCGGCGGCCGACGTCCCGGCGGGCGCCGACCCGAATTCGGGGGCCAACCCCGAGGCGGCAGCCGTCCGCCTGGCGACGGCCGCGGCCCGCGCCGACCCGGCGGTCCCGGAGGTCCGGGCGCTGGACCGCGCCAGGGCGACCGCCGCCGTCCCGGCGGCCCGCGCGGGGACGATCGCCGTCCGCGCCCGGAAGCGCCGCCCGCTCCGCCGCCCGAGGTCAATGTGGCGTTCATTCCCGATGAAAAAGGCGTGGAATCCCTCGCGCGACAGATCAAGACCACCGGCCGGGCGTATCCGCTGTTTGACATTGCCCGGTTGATTTTGCAGAAGCCGGAACGCTACGCCTTGACGTTCAGCGTCAAGAAAAAGGCCGACGGCTCGGTCGCGCAGCCGCTGTTTGTGTGCGCCCTGGACGACACGCTCTGGCTGAGCCAGGACGAGGCCGTCGCCCACGTGATGCGGAATCATTTCGCCACGTTTTACCAGGCGGAGAAGACCCCGACGGAACCGCCCAAGGGCACGTACACCTTCGTCGCGCAATGCGGCATGAGCGGTGTGATCCTGGGGCCGCCCAATCATCACGATTACCAGAACCAGCTTCACAAGCTCCACACCGCGCGGTTTTCGCGGATGCCTTTCGACATGTTCAAGTCGCGGGTGAAAATCGTTCGCGACGAGGCCGTGGTGAAGAAATGGTTGGAGGACCAGAGTTTCAAGACCGAATTCCTGTGTTTGAACATGCCCGAACCGCTGCGGTTGCCTTCGATAGAAGCCGTGGAGAAGCATTTCCGCGAGGTTCACGCCGACAACATCGTCAAGCCGGTGGAGAGCCACACGGTGAGCGGCGCGGGAGCGCGCAATTTCCGGAGCCCGGGCCTGTCCCGGCTGGTGCGGCAATTGACCGAAGATCAGCGGCGGTTCCCGCTGCAACTCGCGACTTCCCTGAGCCAGCAGTTCGCGTCGCAGGGCCTGCAGTTTTTCAAGGTAAACAAGGCGATCACGCACGTCTCGGTCGCGCGCCCGCATTACCTGGACATGACCGTGACGCCCGTCTCCGACGGCGTCAGCCGGATCGTGGATTTCATCAATGCCACGACGAAGTGCACCCGACGGAAGCTGATCGAAGCGCTCGCGCCCACACCGGCCCCGGCCCCGATCCCTGTGGCGCCGCCGGCTGAACCGGCGCCTGTGGCGACCGCGCAAACCGGGGAAACGGCGGCGCCTGCCGCCACACCCGCCCCGGCTCAACCGGCGGGTCCGACTCCGGAACAAACCGCGGTGATCTCGGATTTGCATTGGCTGATTCACCAGGGTCACGTGATTGAATTTGCGAACGGGATCATGGAAACCGCCAAGAAGCCGCTGCCGCGTCCGCCCAAACCGGAGAAGGCAGCCCCGGCCGCCGCGGCTCCGTCGATCGAACCCGCCGCCGCGGGCGCTGTTCCTGATTTGAGTTCCGAGCAGGCCGCGCCGACGGTGGAAATTCCTCCGGCGGCGGAAGCTCCCGCGGAACCGGAAACTCCGGCCGCCGAAGCCGCGCCGGAAGCGCCGCCGTCAGCCGAGCAGCCCGCATCCTAGCGTCCGCGTCCGGGACGAAACCGGATTAGTGGATAAATGGATTTTTGGATAAATGGATTCCGCGCGGAGTTTTTCCATTAATCCACCAATCCAGTTCCAGAGGCCCGAGGACGAGGACGAGGACGAGCACGAGCACGATGCGAGGTCGTTCCACCCTTCCACCACTCCATTCTTCCTAATCCGCGCTTCCGCAGTTATGCTGGAGGGCGATGAAACAGAAGTTTGACAGCATCGAAACCGTGATCGCCGAGCTGCGGCAAGGGCGGATGGTGATTGTGGTGGACGATGCGGACCGGGAGAACGAGGGGGATTTGATCATGGCGGCGCAGCATGTCACGCCGGCGGCGATTAATTTCATGGTGCGCTACGGGCGCGGGCTGGTGTGTGTGCCGACGACGTCGGAGCGGCTGCAGCAGCTCGGGATCGAGCGGATGGTGCGGCAGAATCGCGAGACGTTTAAGACCGATTTCCAGGTGAGCGTGGATGCGGCGCGCGGGGTGACGACGGGCATCAGCGCGGCCGACCGGGCCGAGACGATCAGGGTGATGGCGGATCCGACCGCGGTCCCTGAGGATTTGATTGCGCCGGGCCACGTGTTTCCGCTGCGCGCCCGGCCGGGCGGCGTTCTGCAACGCGCCGGCCATACGGAAGCCGCGGTCGACCTGGTGAAGCTCGCGGGTTGCCGTCCGATCGGTGTGATTTGCGAAATCATGAGCGACGACGGCACGATGGCGCGGCTGCCGGAGTTGCTGGCGTTCGCGAAAAAACATCGGCTGCGCATCTGCACCACAGCCGACCTGATCCAATACCGCCGTTCGCAGGAACGGCTGGTGGAACGGGTGGAGACCGTGAAGATGCCGACGGATTACGGCGACTTCGACCTGCACCTCTACCAGTCCAGGATCGACGGGCAATTGCACGTGGCGATGGTTTGTGGAGATGTCGCGGGCAGGAAGGATGTGCTGGTGCGCGTTCACAGCGAATGCCTCACCGGCGACGTGTTTGGATCGCGCCGCTGCGATTGCGGGCCGCAATTGCACCAGGCGATGCGCCAGATTTCCGAGGCGGGCGCCGGGGTGCTGGTTTACATGCGGCAGGAAGGACGCGGCATTGGGCTGGGCCCGAAAATCAAGGCTTACAAGTTGCAGGAACAGGGTTACGACACCGTGGAGGCGAACCGGAAACTCGGGTTCGACATGGACCTGCGCGAATACGGTTTGGGCGCCCAGATCCTGGCCGATCTCGGGCTGAAAACCATCCGGCTGCTCACCAATAATCCCCGCAAAGTCGTGGGGTTGGGCGGATACGGATTGAAAATCATTGAGCAGGTGCCGATCCGGATGAAACCGAATCCGCACAACGCGCGCTATCTCGAGACCAAGCGCAAGAAGATGGGACATCTGCTTTGATTGAGTCCGCCGGGAAGGCGGATCTGCCGCGCCGCTTTGATTTTGCACGGCGGCAGAAACGTGTTAACCATTCATCATGATTCAGCCGGAACAGTTGGTTGAAGGCGAGTGGGCCGAGTGGTATCGGCTCACACCCTTGCAACGATGGCTGGAGAGCGAGAAACTTTGGCAGACTTATCTCGCGCTGGGAGGCTCACTTGATCCCGAACCCGATTCGCAAAGTCCTTTCTTCGATGCGCGCGCGCCGCGTTCGCGCCCTGCTGATGGGCGGACAGGCGTGCGTGTTTTACGGCGCGGCCGAGTTTAGCCGCGACACCGATTTCGCCATCCTGGCCGATGCCGCGAATCTCGAGCGGCTCCGGCGGGCGCTCGATGACCTGTCTGCCGAGCCGATTGCCGTCCCGCCGTTCAAGCTTGAGTATCTGCGCCGCGGGCACGCTATTCATTTCCGCTGCCGACATCCAGAGGCGTTGCGAATGCGGGTGGACGTCATGTCCCGAATGCGCGGGGTGGATGTGTTTGCCAAACTTTGGCGGCGGCGCACCACGATCGAACTGCCGGACGGAACGGTGTGCGATCTGCTTTCGCTGCCCGACCTGGTGCAGGCCAAGAAGACCCAGCGGGACAAGGATTGGCCGATGATCCGGCGCTTGGTGGAGGCTCACTATTTTCAGCACCGGGAAAAGCCGAGTCGGGCGCAAACCACGTTCTGGCTGAAGCAACTCCGGACGCCGCAGTTATTGATTGAACTGGCGCAGGCGCGGTCTGTGTTATGCAACCGTGTCGCGCGCGAGCGGCCCTTGCTTGCGCACGCCGTTTCAGCCCAAACGGTGGAATTGGAGCGCGCGCTAGAAGGCGAGGAAGCCGCCGAGCGCAAGGCAGACCAACGATATTGGCTGCCCTTGCGCAAGGAATTGGAAAGGCTGCGGCACCGATGAAGGCAGGCCGAATACAGGTTACCGTTGAACAACAACACCTCACTTAAATGCTCAAGCCAATCCAAACCAGGAAGGTCGACCGCAGCGAAGCCCACTTTGCCATCGTGGCGTCGAAGTATAACGGGGAATATGTGGACTCGATGTTGCGGGCGGCTCGGAACGAGTTGCTGGGGGCGGGCGCGAAGGTGCGGGTGGTGCGGGTGCCGGGCGCGTTTGAGATTCCGGCGGTGGCGTCGAAGCTGGCGCGGCGCGGCCGTTATTCCGCCATTATTTGTCTGGGCGTGATTTTTCAGGGGGAGACCAGCCATGCGCAACATATCGGTTGGGGCATCACCCACGCGCTGGCGCAGCTCCAGGTGCAGCAGGCGATGCCGGTGATTCACGCGGTGTTCGTATTTGAAAAACAGAAGCACGCGAAAGTCCGCTGCCTGGATCCCCGCCACAATCGCGGCACCGAAGCGGCGCGAACGGCGCTGGAAATGGCGGCGGCGATGAAGCGGCTTTGAGCCACGGATGGAACACGGATCAAACCCAGATCCGGCTGGACAGCAGCTCTAGTCCGCAGATTTTTGGGTCAATCCGTGAAATCTGTGAAATCTGCGGATGCTTTTTTCGGGAGGCTAATCAGTGGGCCCAGAACCGGTAGGCGTGGAGGCCGCTGAGTCCCACGTAGGGGCTGACGCCCAGGAAATCGCTGATCTTCCACACCAGGTCCCAGAAGCCCTGGTTGACGGGAGGCACGAAGCAGATGAGGAAGAACAGGAGCATCTGGCCCTGGTTAGCGGAGGCGTAGAGTTTTTCGCGCCAATCCGGAGGCAGCCATGGGGCGATGGCCTGGAACCCGTCGAGCGGCGGGACGGGGATGAGGTTGAGCAGGATGGCGCCGACCTGGAGCTGGAGGAGAAATCCGAGCGAGATGGCCGCGAGGCTTTCGGTGTCGTTCCGGACCAGGCCTGATTTGAACGCGAGGCTGATGAGCACGACGAGGCCGAGGTTCATGGCGGGTCCGGCGAGGGAGACGCCGGTGTCCCAGGCGCGCGAGCGGAGCAGGTTGCGATCGATGTAGACTGCGCCGCCCGGCAGTCCGATTCCACCGAGCATCATGAACAGCACCGGCATGAGCAGGCTGTAAACGGGGTGGGTGTAATTCAGCGGGTTCAGCGTCAGGTAACCCTTGTCCTTCACCGTGTAATCGCCGCCGTAATACGCGATCAACGCGTGGCCGAACTCATGGAGGCACACGGAGAACACCCAGAGCACCGTGACGACAATGAAGCATTCCATGGTTCTTACTTTGCGGTGAGCACCACGTAGTTTTTCTTGCCTTTGCGCAGCAGGATGTGCTTGCCGAAAAGCAGGTCGGCGGAGGTCAATGTGCGCTGAATCCCGGACTCCCGGACATTGTTGATGTTGACCCCGCCGCCTTCGACGTCTTTCCGCGCCTGGCCCTTGGACGGGCAAAGGCCGGCATGCACCAGCGCCTCCAGCAGCGGCCAGCCCGGCGCCGCCAGCTTGGCGTGGTCGATTTCCTTCGTCGGCACTTCGCCGACAATTTCGTTGAACGTGCTCTCCGCAACACCCTGGAGATCGCCCCCAAACAAAATGTCGCTGGCGCGGATCGCCTCCTGCGTGGCCTGTTCGCCGTGCACCAGCGTCGTGGCGGCGCGCGCGAGGGCCTTGTGCGCTTCGCGGCCGCCCGGATTGGCCAGGTGCTTTTGTTCGAGCGACTGGATCTCGTCCTGCGGCAGCAGCGTCAGGCGCTTCAGGTATTCCACCACCTTCGCGTCGTCGGCCTGGATGAAAAACTGGTAAAAGCGGTATGGACTCGTCTTGGCCGGGTCCAGCCACACGGCGCCGCTCTCCGTTTTGCCGAACTTGGTCCCGTCCGCCTTCGTCAGCAGCGGGAAGGTCATGCCATAACTTTGCGCCGCCAATTTTTTGCGGATCAAATCGATGCCCGCCACGATGTTGCCCCATTGATCGCTGCCGCCGATCTGCAATTCGCAGTTCAACTCCTTGCGCAAATGATAAAAGTCATAAGCCTGCAGCAGCATGTAGCTGAACTCCGTGTAGCTGATACCGGATTCGCGGTCTTCCATCCGGGCCCGGACACTTTCCTTGGCGACCATGACGTTCACGGAAAAATGTTTTCCGACATCGCGGAGAAAATCGAGGAAGGTGATCGGTGCGGTCCAGGTGGCGTTGTCGACGAGCCGGGCGGGGTTGGATTTGGAATCGAAGTCGAGGATGCGGGCGAGTTGTTTTTTGATGCAGGCGACGTTGTGTTCGAGGACGTCGCGGGTGAGGAGCTGGCGTTCGCTGGATTTGCCGCTGGGATCGCCGATGGAGCCGGTGGCGCCGCCGGCGAGGGCGACGGGCTGATGGCCGAAGAGCTGGAACCGGCGGAGCATGAGCTGTCCCATCAGGTGGCCGACGTGCAGGCTGTCGGCGGTGGGGTCGAATCCGCAATACAACGTGACCGGCCCGGAGGAGGTGCGTTTGGCCAGTTCCACGCGGTCGGTGCAATCGGCGACCAAACCGCGCCAGTCCAGTTCCTGGAGGATGCTCATCAGCGGGAGAGACTAGAAGCCTGCGTGCATTTAGGCAAGGAACCACGGATCGTGAACTTAACCGCGAATGAACGCGAATGAACGCTAATTACGACCTGGAAAACCGTCATCTGCGAAGCGTTCCGAGGTCGAATCGCAGCCGGGTTCTCCGGAGAGCATTCGCGTCCATTCGCGTTCATTCGCGGTTAAAAAACAGGGGCGACTATGGGGACGCCGGGGACGGCGTCCCTCCCAACGAAAAAACGGGCGGACCGGTGAAGGTCCGCCCGTTCTGAAGGAAGGCAGGGTGCCGGGCTATTCCGCCGGCTTGTCGTCCTGCTGTTTGACGGCTTCGTCGGCGGCGTCGAAGGCGTGCTGCAGGGCGACGAGGTCTTCGCCCGGGCGCAGGGCGTCGAGGACGGCCTGCTCGGCCTTGAGCTGTTCCTGCGAGTAATTGGCGGCCTTGATGGACAGGCCGATCCGGCGGTCCGACTTGTCGATCTTGATGACGCGCGCGGTGACTTCCTGTCCCGCCTTGAGCACGTTCTTGATCTTGTCGACGCGGTCTTCGCTGATCTGGGAGATGTGCACCAGTCCGTCGATGTCGTGCTGGAGTCCGACAAACGCGCCGAAGGAGGCGAGCTTGGTGACCTGGCCGGTGACGAGATCGCCGACCTTGTAGAGCTGGTCGATGTTCTCCCAGGGATCGGTGGAGAGCTGTTTGACGCCGACCGCGATGCGCTGGTTGGTCTTGTCGACTTCGAGCACGATGGCTTCCACTTCGTCGCCCTTCTTGAGGACTTCGGACGGGTGGTTGATCTTGCGGGTCCAGGAGATATCGGACACGTGGATCATGCCATCGAGGCCTTCTTCCAGCTCGATAAAGGCTCCGTAGCTGGTGAGGTTGCGGATCTTGCCCTTGACGCGGGTGCCCGGAGGATATTTCTCCTGGGCCTTGTCCCAAGGATTGGCTTCGAGCTGGCGGACGCCGAGGGAGATCTTCTGTTCCTCGCGGTTGATGCCGAGCACGACGGCCTCGATTTCCTGGTCGGGCTTGAGGACGTCCGAGGGTTTGGCGACGCGCTTGGTCCAGGACAGTTCGGTGACGTGGACGAGGCCTTCGACACCGGGTTCGAGTTCGACAAAGGCGCCGTAGGGAACGAGGTTGACGACCTTGCCTTTGACCTTGGCGCCGATGGGGAACTTGGATTCGATCTTGTCCCACGGGTTGGTCATCTTCTGCTTGAGGCCGAGGCTGACGCGTTCCTTCTCGCGGTTGATGTCGAGGACGACGACGTCGATGTCCTGGCCGACCTTGAGCAGTTCGGACGGGTGGCCGATGCGGCCCCAGCTCATGTCGGTGATATGGAGCAGGCCGTCGATGCCGTTGAGGTCGATGAACGCGCCGAAGTCGGTGATGTTCTTGACGGTGCCCTTGCGGATGTCGCCCGGGGTCATTTCCGACAGGAGTTTCTGGCGGCGTTCGGTGCGTTCCTGTTCGATCAATTCGCGTCGCGACAGGACGATGTTCTGCCGTTCCTGGTTGATCTTGACGACTTTGAATTCGTAGGTGTTGCCAACGTATTGCTGGAGATTCTTCGGCGTGGTGATGTCGATCTGGGACGCCGGCAGGAAGGCTTCGACGCCGATGTTGACGAGCAGGCCGCCTTTGACCACGGCTTTGACTTTGCCGCCGATGGTGCCGCCTTCGTTGCAGATCGTGAGGATGCGTTCCCAGTTTTTCTTGAACTCGGCTTTTTCGTGGGACAGGACGACCATGCCTTCCTTGTCCTCGAGTTTTTCAATCAGGACGTCGATTTCGTCGCCCAGCTTGATGGTCTTGATGTCTTCAAATTCGTTGCCGGGGATGGCGCCTTCGCTTTTGTAGCCGATGTCGACGAGGACTTCCTTGGGCCGGACTTCGATGACGCGGCCTTTGACGATTTCGCCTGCGGCAAAGCGCACATTGCTTTGCTTCAGGGCTTCTTCCATGGTGAGCATAATGACTTCTGTTACGGACTTGAACGGGAGGGAGGCAGGGTAAGCTTGAGCTACCGAGCTCCATTGCCTAACGGACCGGCGTTGCAGTGGCAACGGAGGTTAAAGGTTAGGTTGTTCGTTAACTTCTATTTCTCAGCCTTAATGAACCTTCGCACACGCGGGGTTCGGGCAGCGCGTAAGATAGGCGTTTGGGGCCGGTTTGCAAGGGAAAACGGCGGGGAAAACGGCAAAGATTCAGCCACAGAGGCACAGAGCCCACAGAGATTCAAAACTGGGGCTTTCTCTCTGTGCCCTCTGTGACTCTGTGGCCCCCCGGGGGGATTGTAACCTGCGCTTGTGAAAAAAATCACAAATTCAACTTGCCTCGAAAAATTGCGGCGACTAGGTTGGGTTCACCCAAGCGTGCAGGTCCACGCTTGAAATCTATGCAGGCACAAGCGGAAATGGGCTATGACCGGAAGATCGAGGGTGATGTGATTCACACCCGGCTCGATGCCGTCCTGAACTGGTTCCGCAAGGGGTCGATCTGGCCGATGCCCATGGGCCTGGCCTGCTGCGCGATTGAGCTGATGGGCACGGGCGCCAGCCGCTACGACATCTCGCGGTTCGGCATGGAGGTCATGCGGTTTTCCCCACGTCAATCCGATGTGATGATCGTGGCCGGGACGGTCACCTATAAGATGGCGTTGTCGGTGAAGCGGATCTATGACCAGATGGCGGAGCCGAAGTGGGTGATTGCCATGGGCGCCTGTGCGTCCACGGGCGGGATGTATCGGAGTTATTCGGTTTTGCAGGGAATTGACCAGGTTTTGCCGGTGGATGTGTATGTAGCCGGCTGTCCGCCCCGGCCGGAAGCCTTGTTGGACGCCCTGATGAAGCTGCAGCGAAAGGTGCAGCGGGAACCCTTGTTGGCAACCCTGAAGAAAGCAGGCTGATTGACGGCAACTGATTTAGCCAAAAAACTCCAGGCCAGGTTCGGTGATCTCATCCCCGAACGATCGGAGTTTCGTGGCGAATCGACTTTGACGGTTGCAGACTCCGAGAGAATCGCCGAAATCTGCGAGTTCGCCAAAAAGGACCTGGGTTTTGATTACCTGGTCGACATCACCAGCATCGACAATTACGGCGACGACCCGCGCTGGAGACTGGTCTATCACCTCTACGGAATAGAGTTAAACCAGTATATTCGACTTGCCGTTAGCGTTACCGAAGAGAAATCCGAGCTTCCGACGGTCGTTTCTGTGTGGAAAACGGCCAATTGGCATGAGCGGGAGATCTTCGACATGATGGGCATTCGGTTCCGGGGGCATCCGGATTTGAGGCGGATCATCATGTGGGAGGGATATCCGTATCATCCGTTGCGGAAGGATTTCCCGGTGACTGGCAAGCCGACGGAGTTGCCGGATGTGGCTTTTTCGAAGGCGGCGCCGATTGCGGGCGGGCCGTTTGTGACGGTGCCGGGAGGGAAAGATGCCGGGGAACGCGAACCCCGGGTGCGGACGCCGGAGGCGGAATGATTTTGGTGGATTGAATGGCTGAGGTGCGAGACATCGAGTTTCGGGATCCTGCGGGGCAAGCCGCGCAGGCGGCGGAGGCTTTGCGCCTGCGATCCTCGGATGAGCTCCAGGACATCCAGGGCGACAAGATGATCCTGAACATGGGGCCGTCGCATCCGTCGACGCACGGGGTGTTGCGGATCGTGCTGGAGTTGGACGGCGAGATCATCACCAAGGCGGTTCCGGAAATCGGATATCTGCATCGGGGCGACGAGAAGATTGCGGAAAACATGACCTACACCCAGTTCATCCCTTACACGGATCGACTGGATTACCTGGCGCCGCTGGCGAACAACGTCGCCTACGCGGTGGCGGTGGAGAAGCTGCTGGGGATTGACGGCAAACTGCCGCCGCGCTGCCAGTATCTTCGGGTCATCTGCGCCGAGCTGGCGCGAATCTCGTCGCACCTGCTGGGCGTCGGTTGTTTCGCGATGGACGTGGGGGCGATGACGGTGTTCCTGCTGACGTTCACCGAGCGCGAGAAAATTCACAATCTGGCCGAGGCGCTGTCCGGCGCACGGTTCACGACGTCCTACACGCGCATCGGGGGAGTTTCGCGCGACACGCCGCCCGGCTGGTGCGCCGCGGTCCGGAAATTTCTCAATGAAGTCGTGGTGAACATCGACGAGGTGGAGACGTTGCTGACGCGGAACCGGATCTGGGTGGATCGCACGAAGAACGTGGGGGTGATTCCGAAGGAGACGGCGATCGACTACGCCTTGAGCGGGCCGAATCTGCGCGCCAGCGGGGTGAATTACGACCTGCGCAAGGCGCAGCCGTACCTGGTTTACCGCGATTTGAATTTCGACGTGCCGCTGGGCGAGGTGGGGGACGCCTACGACCGTTACCTGGTGCGGATGGAGGAGATGCGGCAAAGCGTCCGGATCGTTCACCAGTGCCTGGACAAAATTCCCGGTGGATTCGACAACGCGTCGCACGAGCCGGTATCGGTGAACGACGGCAAGGTGGTGCTGCCGCCGAAGAGCAGGGTGATGTCGAGCATGGAGGAATTGATCCATCAGTTCATGCTTGTGACGGAAGGCGTCAACGCGCCGCCGGGCGAGATTTATTTCGGACACGAGAATCCGAAGGGCGAACTGGGCTTTTACATCTGCAGCCGAGGGGGCGGCACGCCCTACCGGATGAAGATCCGGTCGCCCAGCTTTGTGAATCTCAGCATCCTGTCGCACCTGCTGCCCGGGCACATGATGAGCGACACGGTGTCGATCCTGGGATCGTTCGACTTTGTGATGGGGGAATGCGACCGCTGACATGAACGCGATCACCGAACCCATCCCGAATCCGCTCCGGCGCCAGCCGGGGTTCGATCTGCCGGCCGCGCGGCGGGCGGAGATCGACGCGATCATCGCGCGTTATCCGGTGAAGCGGAGCGCGTCGCTGATGGTGCTGCATGCGATCCAGGAGGAATTCGGCTGGATTTCGCAGGAAGCGGTGGAGTGGGCGGCGGCGAAGCTGGAGCTGCAGCCGATCAACATTTACGAGCTGGTGACGTTTTACCCGATGTTTCGGCAGGCGCCGGCGGGCAAGTACCAGGTGAAAATCTGCCGCACCCTGAGCTGCGCGCTGGGCGGATCGTACGAGCTGCACAAGCATTTCTGCTCGAAGCTGGGCCTGGACCCGAAGAAGCACGGCCCGCAGACAACGCCCGACGGGCGGTTCACGGTGGAATTTGTGGAATGCCTGGCCAGTTGCGGCACCGCGCCCGTGATTATGATCAACGACGATTTCCACGAAGCTGTGAGCCGGTCAAAGGCGGACGAACTATTGGGAGGCTGCAAATGAAGCGCCAGCATTCCGCACTCCGCAGGCCGCACTCCGCATTGGGAAGTTGGCTGCCCGACATGGATTTGAACCATGACAAACAGATCCAGAGTCTGCTGTGCTACCGTTACACCATCGGGCAAGCCGGAGCGTCGAACAGGCTAATCGCTTTCTTCTCTCAGTCAAGGGTTGTTAAACGGTTAAACTGTAAACCGGTTGAATGGTGCTCCGCTCAATCGAGCGAGTTCGCTATTCGACCTTTTCACGCTTTAACAATTCAACCTTTTAACTCTTTAACCCCCTCGAGGCATGCCTAGCGAACATCGCCTCATTCTCAAGCACGCCGATCAGCCGGGCTACACGCCCGACATCGAGTGCTATTTGAATCATGGTGGCTACGAAAGCCTGCGCAAGGGGCTGGCCCTGCAGCCGAAGCCGCTCGCCGACGGCAAAACTCAGTCGCCCCAGGAACAGATCCGCGACGAGGTGATGAAATCCGGCCTGCGCGGCCGCGGCGGCGCCGGGTTTTCCTGCGGATTGAAATGGAGCTTTGTCGATCGCCGGAGCGGCAAGCCGATTTACCTCATCTGCAACGCCGATGAATCGGAGCCCGGCACCTTCAAGGATCGCCAGATCATTCACAAGGATCCGCACCAGTTGATCGAGGGAATGATCCTGGCCTGCTTCGCCAACGACGTGAAGCTGGCGTATCTCTATATCCGCGGAGAAATGCCGGAAGGCGCGAAGCTGCTGAATCGTTGCCTGGACGAGGCGCGCACGAAGAATTTCCTGGGCAAAAACATCCTGGGCAGCGGCTACGACCTGGAGATCCACGTGCACCGCGGCGCGGGCGCCTACATCTGCGGCGAGGAAACCGGCCTGATCGAATCGCTCGAAGGCAAGCGGCCTTACCCCCGGATCAAGCCGCCGTTTTTCCCGGCGGTGCTGGGGCTTTACCAGTGTCCGACCATCGTGAACAACGTGGAGACGCTGTGCAACGTGAAGCACATCGTGGCGATGGGCGGGGCGGAATTCGCGAAGCTCGGCACGCCGAACAACACCGGCACGCGCATCGTGAGCCTGAGCGGCCGCGTCAAACGGCCGGGCTATTACGAGATCGAAGTCGGCAAGGCGACGATCGGCGAATTGATCCACAGCCCGGTGTTCGGCGGCGGCCTGGCGGACCCGGACCCCGGCAAGCCCGCCCGGAAACTCAAGGCCATCATCCCCGGCGGCTCCTCGTCCAAGGTCCTCAAGGCCGGCGAAAAATTCAAACTCAAGCGGCGCGTGGAAGGCAAGGATGTGGAGCAGGAGGTCGACGTGCTGGACCTGCCGTACGATTTCGATTCGCTGATCCAGGCGGGAACGATGAGCGGGTCGAGCGCGATCATTGTGCTGGACGATTCGGTGGACGTGGTGGAGGCGCTGGCGAACCTGAGCGAGTTTTACGCGCACGAAAGCTGCGGCCAATGCACACCGTGCCGCGAGGGATCGCTCTGGATGAGCAAGGCGCTGCACCGGTTGACCCATGGCGAAGGCCGGGCGCAGGACGCGGATTACCTGATGAAAATCGCCGACAACATTCCCGGCGGCCGGACCATTTGCGCCTTCGGCGAAGCGTGTTCGTGGCCGGTGCAAAGTTTTGTCACGAAGTTCAAAGAGGATTTTGTCGCCAAAGGCGCCGCCGACGAGGCGCGCCGCGCGAAAGCGATTGAAACCCCCGTCTTGAAATGATTGTTTTGCCACAGAGACACAGAGTGCACAGAGAAAGCATGATTTTTGTGCCCTGTGAACTCTGTGCCTCTGTGGCCAATTAGATGTCAAACTCGCCCACAACTGAAACCAAGCCCGCGCCGCCGGTCGACAAGATCAAGGTGAAGGTGGACGGCCGCGAGGTCGAGGTGCCGAAGCTCATGCCGGACTGGCAGGGCAAACCGGCGCCGACGACCATGATCCAGGCCGCGGAAATGACGGGCGCGATGGTGCCGCACTATTGCTATCACCCGAAGCTCCCGGTCGCCGGCAACTGCCGCATGTGCCTCGTCGAGTTCGGCACCCCCGCGCTCGGACCGGACCGCAAACCGATCCTGAACCCCGACGGCACACCCAAAATCGTCAAGTCGCCGCGACCCGCGATCGCTTGCGCGACGCCGATTTCCCCGGGCATGGAGATTTACACCCAGACTCCGACGGTCAAGGCCATGCGCGAAGGAGTGCTGGAATTCCTGCTGATCAATCATCCGCTCGATTGCCCGATCTGCGACCAGGCGGGCGAATGCAAGCTGCAGGAGTATTCAGTCGATTACGGCCAGAGCGCGAGCCGGTTCGTGGAACACAAGGTGCACAAGCCGAAAGCCGTCGAGCTGGGGCCGCGCATCGTGCTCGACGACGAACGTTGCATTCTCTGCACGCGCTGCATCCGGTTCACGCGCGATGTCGCCAAGGACGACGCCCTCGGCATCGTGAACCGCGGCAGCTACAACACCGTCACCGCCTACCCGGGAAAAAGCTTCGACAACAATTACACGCTCAACACGGTGGACATCTGCCCGGTCGGCGCGCTGACGTCGGCGGATTTCCGGTTCCGCATGCGCGTCTGGTTTCTCAAGGAAACCCGCAGCGTCTGCACCAGCTGCGCGACGGGCTGCAATATCCTGATCGGGTCGCGCGAGGATAAAATCTACCGTTATGTGCCGCGCGAAAACGACGCGGTGAACGGGCCGTGGATGTGCGATCACGGCCGGCTGAATTACAAGTGGATCGGCCGCCCGGACCGCCTGTCCGAAGTCTGCATCCGGGCCGCCCACGCGCCCGCGTCGGAAACCGGCCGGAAGTCGACCTGGACCGAGGCGTTGAGCGAAGTGGCGGAGCGGCTCAAGAAACTCGAGCCCACCACCACGGCGATCATCGCGTCGTCGCGACAAACCAACGAGGAACTGTGGCTGTTGAAAAAGCTGGCGGACAAACTGAACGCCTTCACGGACACCGTCGCGCATTTCGGCGAGGGCGATTCGCTGCTGCTGAACGTGGATCGCACCCCGAACAAGACCGGCGCGCGGCTCATGGGGATCTGCCATACAGGCGCCGGCATCCGGCTCCCCGCGATCGCGGAAAGCATCCGGAGCGGCCGGGTGCGGAACCTGTTGGTGTTCGGCGAAGACGTGACGAAGCACGGGATTGGGCCGGACCTGCTGGACAAGCTGGACCTGCTGGTGGTGTGCGACATTTTGCCGGGTGAGACCACCAAGCGCGCGCACTACCTGCTGCCGGGCTGCGCCCATGCCGAAAAGCGCGGCACGTTCACGAACGTGAAAGGCCGCGTGCAGAAATTTTTGAAGGCCGTCGAGGCGCCCGGTGACGCCCGGCCGGAATGGGAATTCCTCCACGACCTGGTCTACAACGTGACCGGGCAGGACGGATTCCTGACGATTGAAGGATTGTTCAACGCGATGGCCAAGGACGTCCCGGCGTTCCACGGCCTGAGCTGGGGCGCGCTGGGCGATCTCGGCGCGACCGTGCCACTGCCATGATCCATTGGTTCAATAACCTGGATGCGACGACGCAAATGGTGATCTTCACCGTCGTGAAGGCCATCGGCGCGTTTGCCGTGCTCATGACGATGGTCGCCTACATCGTCCTCGTGGAACGGCGCGTCTGCGCGTTCATCCAGGATCGCATCGGGCCGAATCGCACCGGCCCCTTCGGCCTGCTGCAGCCGGCGGCGGATGCCGTGAAGGCGTTTTTCAAGGAAGACTTCACGCCCGCGCATGTGCACAAGGCGTACTATTGCCTCGCACCCGCCATTGTCCTCATGCCGGCCATCCTCAACCTGGCTGTGATCCCGTTCGGGTCCACGCTGGGTGGACAGAAAATGGTGCTGGCCGACTTGAACGTCGGCATTCTTTACACGTTCGGCATCGTGTCGATGGGTGTTTACGGAATCGTGCTGGCCGGTTACGCCGCGAATTCGAAATACCCGTTCCTCGGCGGCATCCGGTCAAGCGCCCAGATGATTTCCTACGAAATCTCCATGGGCCTCAGCGTCATCCCGCTGTTCCTGCTCGTCGGCAGCCTGAACCTGGGCGAGGTGATCGGCTATCAATCCGGCGGGCTGTTTCATTGGCTGGTGTTCAAGCAGCCGCTGGCGTTCGCGATTTTCCTGGCGGCGGCTTTTGCCGAGACGAACCGGACGCCGTTCGACCTGCCCGAGGCGGAGCAGGAATTGGCGGGCGGCTACAACATCGAATACAGCTCGATCCGGTTCGCGCTGTTTTTCATGGGCGAATACGCCAACATGATCCTGGCGTCGGCGATGATGGTGACGCTCTTTTTCGGCGGCTGGACGCTGCCGTGGTTCGGACTGGATCAGCCCGCGCAATCGCTCGCCGGCGGCGTGTTGCACATCGCGATCTTTCTCGGGAAGGTGTTTGCGTTCCTGGTGATGTTCATCTGGGTGCGCTGGATGTGGCCGCGGTTCCGGTATGACCAGCTCATGGACCTGGGCTGGCGGCGGTTCATTCCGCTGGCGCTGGCGAACATCGTGGTTACGGCGGTTTGGTTGTGGTGGAAGAGTGGCCATTAGCCACAGAGACACAGAGCACACTGAGATGAGAAATGGATTAAAAGGCTTTGCTCAGCGGCCTCGGTGCCTCTGTGGCAAACAGGATTGAATGATCGTTAAGCAGAAACCATTGACGCTTTGGGAACGGCTTTACCTGCCGGCGATGATCGGCGGGTTCAAAGTCACGCTCCGTCATTTCTTCAAAAAGAAGGTGACGATGCAGTATCCCGAGGAGAAATGGGTCGTGCCGCCGGGTTACCGCGGGGCGCCGTACCTGGTGAAAGACCAGGACAACAACACCAAGTGCGTTTCGTGCCAGTTGTGCGAGTTCGTCTGCCCGCCCAAGGCCATTCGGATCGTGCCGCCCGGGCCTTCGGGTCCGCCGGCCGACCGGCCGAACGCGGAGAAGATGCCGCTGGAATTCGAGATCAACATGCTCCGGTGCATTTTCTGCGGCTTCTGCCAGGAAGTTTGCCCGGAGGAAGCGATCTTTTTGCAGAAGGATTATTCCCTGACCGGCACGACGCGGGAGGAATTGATTTACAACAAGCAGAAACTGCTGGAGCTCGGCGGCGTCCATGCCGGGGTCCAGAAATGGAAACAGAAACTGAACGAAGCCCGATCGCAGGAAAACTTTGCCGTTGGAATCGCGAAAACTCCGGATGAAAAACATTGAACCAGCCGCGGGCCCCCGGCCGAACGCGAATCACGCCTGATGCACCTGCCCCTGGCTGACATCCTGTTTTACGTGTTCGCCGCGCTGACGCTGCTGTGCGGCGTGCTGGTGGTCGCCAACCCGTTCAGCCGGAACCCGGTCACGAGCGCCATGTTCCTCGTGCTCACGATCACCTGCATGGCCGGCCTGTTCGTCCTGCTCCACGCCTTCTTCCTCGCCGCCGTCCAGGTGCTCGTCTACGCCGGCGCCGTCATGGTGCTCTTCCTCTTCGTCATCATGCTGCTCGACCTGAAAGCCGAGGAAAAACGCCGGGCCCGAATCCTCGCCCTCGGCTCCGCCGCCATCGCGGCCGGCGCCATCCTCGTCCTGTTCCTCAAGGCCCTCCGCGCATCGGCCCCGGTCGCAACCTCCGGCAGCGCGGGCGCCGAAGGCGGCCCCGTGGCCCTCGGCCGGCTGCTGTTCACCCAATACCTGCTCCCGTTCGAATTGGTGTCGGTCATCCTGCTCGTGGCCATGATCGGCGTGATTTTGCTCAGCAAGAAAGACCTGAAATAACCATGCACCCCGGACTTGAACATTACCTGGTTGTCAGCGGACTGCTGTTCTGCCTGGGCCTGTTCGGCGTGATCGCACGGCGCAATCTGCTGGTGATTTACATGTCGCTCGAACTGATGCTCAATTCCGCCAACCTCGCCTTCGTCGCGTTCTCGCGGTTCAACGACAACCTCAACGGCCAGGTCATGGTGTTCTTCATCATCACCGTCGCCGCCGCCGAGGTCGCCGTCGGCCTCGCCCTCATCGTCGCCCTCTACCGCAAACGCCAGACGGCCCATGTCGAGGATCTGACCGCGATGAAACTATGAGACCGGACGCGATCATACCCTGGCTCATCCTGTTCCTGCCGCTCCTCGCGGCGGGTGGCATCGTGCTGTTCACGCTGCGCAACCCGCGCCTCAGCGCCACCCTGTCCATCGGCGCTGTCCTCGCCGGGTTCGCCCTCACGCTCGCCTTCCTCGCCCTGCACGGCTGGGCCCCGCTCGAACTCTCGGCGCCCTGGCTGTCGGTCGGCAATCTCCAGGCCGATTTCGGCATCCGCATCGATTCGCTGAGCCTGATGATGCTGCTCATCGTCACCGGGGTGGGCGGCGCCATCCATGTTTACTCGGCCGGCTACATGCACGACGATCCGGGTTACGCGCGCTATTTCGCCTGCCTGAGCCTGTTCACGTTCTCGATGCTCGGCATCGTGCTCTCGGCGAATTTCCTCCAGATGTTCATCTTCTGGGAACTGGTCGGTGTCTCGAGCTACCTGCTGATCGGGTTCTGGTTCGGCAAACCCAGCGCGGCCGACGCCGCCAAAAAGGCGTTCATCACGAATCGACTCGGTGATTTCGGATTCCTGCTCGGCATCCTCGTCGTGTTCACCACGCTGGGCGCCCTCAATTTCACCGCGTTGCAGGAAAAAATCGCCGCCAACCCCGCCGCCCTCGGCACCGCGGCCACGCTCGCCGGACTGCTCATCTTCTGCGGCGCGGTCGGCAAATCCGCGCAGTTCCCGCTGCACGTGTGGCTGCCGGACGCCATGGAAGGCCCGACGCCCGTGTCGGCCCTCATCCACGCCGCGACCATGGTTGCCGCCGGTGTTTACATGTTGTGCCGGGTGATTTTCCTGTTCGACGCCCAGGCGCTGCAGGTGATCGCATGGATCGGAGGATTCACGGCCCTGCTCTCCGCGCTTATTGCCATTCAGCAGGACGACATCAAACGAATCCTTGCCTATTCCACCCTGTCGCAACTCGGTTACATGGTCATGTCCGTGGGAATGTCGGCACCGTCGGCCGCCATGTATCACCTGACCACGCACGCTTTCTTCAAGGCGCTGTTGTTCCTCGCCGCCGGCTCGGTCATCCATGGGTTGCACGGCGAACAGGACATCTGGAAGATGGGCGATTTGCGGTCGCGGATGCGGGTGACGACGTGGACATTCCTGTTCGGCGCACTGGCGTTGAGCGGCGTGCCGCCGTTCAGCGGATTTTACTCGAAGGACAGCATCCTGGGCCATGCTTTCGCGCAACATCATTACGGCTTGTTCGCCCTGGGCGCGTTCGTCGCGGCACTGACCGCCTTTTACGTGCTGCGCCTGTTCCATGTCGCGTTCCTGGGATCGGCCCGCACCGACGCCGCCCGGCATGCGCATGAATCTCCGCCGGTCATGACCTGGCCCCTGCGCGGGCTGGCCTTGCTGAGTTTGGCGGGCGGCTTTCTCGGTATCCAGGCCGTTTACCAGTCCGTGTTTGCCTCCGAACCGGCGGCGGAACATGCCCTGACTTTTCTGCAGAAATTGACGGAACCGTTCGTCGAATCGCCCGTCGGCACCGCGATCAGCCTCTCGGCCGTGATCCTCGGCCTTATCGCGGCGCACCTGGCCTACTCGAAAACCAGGGTGGATCCGCTGCCGGCGCGCCTGGGCGCGCTCTCGCGCGCGATGCGGGACCGGTTTTATTTCGACGAACTTTACGAGGCGACCTTCATTCGCGGGCACGACTTCATCGCCGCGGTCGCGGATTGGTTCGATCGCTGGATCATTGCCGGCCTGGGCGTGCGTGGGATTCATGGAACGACCGAGCTGGCCGGGCGCGCGCTGCGATTGTTCCAAACCGGGAACCTGCAGGGATACGCCCTGTTGCTGGTCCTGGGGACGGCGGTGCTGATCTGGTGGGTGCTTGGAAAATAACGACCTGACATGACGCTCCTGACGCTCATATTTCTGCTGCCGCTCGCGGCGGCCGCCGGGCTTGCGGCGCTGCCGCGGCCGGATCGCGCCGTGCTCCGGGCCGTGACCCTCGCGGCCACCGGCATCAGCCTGCTGCTCGCGCTGGCGGTGTTTGCCGGGTTCAACCACGCGGCGGCGGACACCTCGGGATTCAGGTTCGTGTCGGTGATTCCAGGGCTCGGCGCATCGTCGCTCGGCATGAGCTGCCGGTTTGGGGTCGACGGATTGAACGTCGGGCTGATCCTCATGGGCGCCACGGTGGCGTTTGCGGCCGCGTGTTGCTCGTTCGAAATCCGGACCCGCGAGAAGGAATTCTACATCCTCCTGCTGCTCATGGCCGGCGGAATCCTGGCGGCGTTCGCCTCGCTCGACCTGTTCTTTTTCTACTTCTTCCACGAACTCGCGCTGGTGCCGACGTTCCTCATGATCGGGATCTGGGGCCGGGGCGAGCGGAAGAATTATGCGGCGTTCCAGATCACGTTGTATCTCAGCCTGGGCGCGCTGCTGGCGCTGCTGGGATTGATCGCACTTTACCTGCAGGTGCCGGCGGAGCATCGCACGTTCGATATCCCGAGCCTGACGCGCTGGTTCGCGGAAAACCCGATGAGCGCCGGTGCGCAGGGCTGCGTCTTCCCGCTGTTGCTTTTCGGATTTGGAATTCTCGTTTCGCTGTGGCCTTTCCACACCTGGGCGCCGCTCGGGTATGGGTCGGCTCCGACACCCACCGCCATGCTGCACGCCGGTGTGCTGAAGAAATTCGGTTTGTACGGCCTGATCCGGATCGCGCTGCCCATGATGCCCCAGTCGGCCCAGCATTGGATGGGAATCCTGTCGTGGTTGTGTCTCGGGAATATTGTTTATGCCGGCTGGGTGGCGATGCGGCAGCGGGATTTGAATTTGTTGATCGGCAATTCGAGCGTGGCGCACATGGGCATGGTGTTCCTCGGCATCGCCACGTTGAACCTCGTCGGATTGACCGGCGCCGTGGTGGTGATGATTGCGCATGGATTTCTCGCCGCGCTGACGTTCGGGTTGAGCGGATACATTTATTCCCGGACCGGGACGCTGGAGATGGCGCGGTTGGGCGGGCTGGGTTCGCGGATGCGGTTCATCGGGACAGCGCTGACGATGGCGGCGCTGGCGGGGTGCGGTCTGCCCGGATTCGCGAATTTTATCGGCGAAGTGATGGTGCTGTTCGGCGGTTGGGAACGCGGCGCGCTGCATTCAGTCGTCGTGCTGGCCATCTGGGGCGCGCTGGTGGTGGGTGCGATCTACATGCTGCGGGCGGTGCGGGCGATTGTTCACGGGCCGTCGCCCGAAGCCTGGTCCGGTCTCACGGACGCCGCTTTGTGGCGCCGGGTGCCCTACGTTCTCCTGCTGGCGGCGCTGCTGATTTTTGGATTTTTCCCGTTCCTGCTCACCGACCGGATCCAGCCGGCCACGGGCGCCATAGTGGAATTGATTGAGAAGGCCAACGGGCCGGCTCCGGCCGCGGCTGTGGTCGTGGTGAATGCCGGTCCCGTGCAATGAGGGTATGAATTTGTCCTTGATGACATTGGAAATCGCGGTGGTGATCCTGGGCCTGCTGGTCCTGGCGGCGGATCTCTGGCTGCCGCTGGCCCACAAGCGCGGGCTGGGCTACGCCGCTGCCGCCGCGCTGGCCGTGCTGCTGGCAGGCACCTTCCTCGCCAACGGCCCCGGCTCCGTCACCGGCTCGATGGCGGGCGGCGTGTTTGTCCAGGACGCCTTCGCCCTGTTTTTCAAACGATTCTTCCTCGCCGCCGCCATCCTGGCGCTCGTGAACGCGGTGGAATTTTCGGACCGGATTGAATCCGGGTTTCCGGAATATTGCGGCCTGATCCTGTTCGCGCTGTCGGGCATGTTGTTCGCCGCGTCGGCCGGGAATTTTGCGATGCTGTTCGTCTCGCTCGAATTGATCACGGTCACGTTTTATGTGCTGACCAGTTTTCAGCGGAGGAACCGGTTGTCGCTCGAGGCGGGCGTGAAATACCTGATCCAGGGCGCGTTGTCGTCCGGAATCCTGGTGTTTGGCATCGCGCTCGTGGCGGGCACGGCGGGGTCGTTCAGTTTTTCGGAAATCGCCGCAAGCTGGGACCGCGTGTCGGGCAGCAAGCTGTTCCAGTTGGGCGCGCTGATGGTGCTCGTCGGGCTGGGATTCAAGATCGCCATGGTGCCATTCCAGTTGTGGGTGCCGGATGTTTACCAGGGCGCCCCGACGCCGACCACGGCATTCCTGGCGGCGGGATCGAAGGCGGCCGGCTTTGCGCTGCTGCTCCGGTTGTTGTTCACCGCGATGCCCGAGCTGGCTGCACGCTGGCAGAATGTATGGATTGTTCTGTGCGCGCTGACGATTCTCTACGGAAACCTGTGCGCGCTGTTTCAGCGGAACGTGAAACGGCTGCTGGGCTATTCCAGCATCGCGCATGCGGGCTACCTGTTGCTCGGCGTCGCGGCCATGGCGGGCGGCGGCAACGCCGGCGGCTCGGCGCTGCTCTATTACCTTGCCGGTTACGTGTTCACCGTCATGGCGGCCTTTCTCATCGTGACGGTCGCCCTGCGCCACCTGGACAGCGAGGATGTGTCGGGTTTGTCCGGATTGGGCCAGCGATCGCCCCTTCTGGCGGCCGCTCTCGCCGTCGCGCTGGTTTCACTCGCCGGACTTCCGCCGCTGGCGGGGTTCTTTGGAAAATTCCTGCTGCTCGGTGCCGTCGTGGAACACGCGCCATCGAACCATGGCTTTTACTGCCTCGCCGTGACTGCCGTCGTCGGCGTGGTGATTTCCATCTTCTACTATTTCCGTGTCATCCGGGCGATGTATTGGGACGAAAGCCCCGCCGAAGCGCCGCGCATCTGCATTTCGACCCCGGCCCTCCTGGCGCTCGGCTGCTGCGTGGCGGCCATCCTCTGGCTGGGATTATTCCCAGGCCCCGTCCTCCGGCTCGCCGCCGCCGCCATCGCCGCCTTGCGATAGGAACGGAGCCTGCACCGACCCGCCGGATTCACAATTATAGGACTGACCCCTTTCCCGAAGGGGTCAGTCCTATAATTGTGAATTTTGGGCCGTCGGGGGGTTATTGTTTCCAAGGAATGGTCCGGACTTGGAGGCGGACCGGGTCGTTGCCGCGGATCACGTCCAGTGTCACGAAGTCACCGGGTTTGCGGGCGAGCATTTCCGATTGGAGTTGTTCCGGGTTTTCGATCGTCCGGCCGTCGACGCGCACGATGATGTCGCCCACGCGCACTCCCGCGGCGGCGATCGGGGCGTTGGGATCGATCCAGGTGACCGCGGCGCCGTTGAAAGGGGAGGAGCCGGCGGCGGGGTTGCGGGGGTCGTTGGCGGGGCGGATGGCGATGCCGAGCAGGGCGCCCTGGCGGCGCGCATCGGCCACCGCGGATTGCAGATTCGAATTGAGCTGTGAGTTTTGGAGGACCTGGAGGAGCCTGGCATTGGCGGCCTTCAGAGATTCCGCCTGCTCCTGCTTAAGCCGCAATTCACGGATCTCGTTGCGCAGCCGGAGCAGGTCCTTGTTTTCCTCCCGCAACTGTTCGATCTCCGCCTGCTGGCTTTGCAGACTTTGCGCCGCCGCCACCTCGGATTTCAGGCGGATCCATTCCTCATCCGATTTCCGCAACGCGGCATTTTCCGCGTCGAGGCGATCCAGCCGGCCGTGCAACGAATGAACCTGCCAGGCCAGGACGGCGCAACCTGCGAGGGCCAGCAGGGCGGCCGCGGACCGGATGGAGAATCTGCGCATAACCACCGATGACACGGATGACGCGGATAATAAAGCGGATTCGCCCGGGATGCGCTGGAAGGATCACCAACTGATGCTGATCTGCCCGGGCGTTCCCATTGTGGAAAAGGCGCTGCCGGCCGGCTGGCCGCCGGCTACCGCGATCCAGGGTTGAGAGCTGGGTGCGTTCCAGGCGAAATAGAGGACCGCGTTGCCTTGCGGTGCATCCAGTCGCTGCGGAATCACCCAACTGACCACGGGCAGATCCAGGATTTGCTGTCCCAAACTGCGATCCTCAAAACGCGGCCGTGGCTTGAATCCCTGCAGGATTGGGCCGCTCAGGGTGAAGTCGCTTTTGCCGAGCCGGACGCTGGTGGCGGACGGCACGTGTCCGGTCAGGAGATCCTGCCAGGCCCGGGAATCGCGCAGCGAATTTTGGGCCGGGGCCACGGCGATGCCGGTGACCGTATTCGTATCCGCCCTGGCGAAGGAGGACAGGCCAAGAAGCCAACAAAGGCAAATCGATCGTTTCATGCACGAAGTCCCCGGCTCTCCAATTTTGACCTCGTTCCGGACAGTTCTGTTCAACTTTCACGACCCGAAGAGCTGCTTTGATTGATGCAGGAGTCGAGGTGACGAGACTCCATCTTTGCAGCGGAGACGGAGCTGGGGCGTGTTTTACGAGATCAGTTTGAGACTCCTGACGTCGTCTCCTGCCTTATTTGACGGTTATACGACCCGCATTTGGACGGCGTCGACGATTTGGTCGCCGACGAGGATGGAGCCTATGACGACGACGGTGGTGTTTTTGTGGAGGCGTCCTTCGTCGACGAGGAGTTTCAGGGCGGATTCGATGGTGTTTTCGGGATTGATGAGGTCGAAGGTGGAGACGAGCGGGGTGACGCCGTAGCTGAGGCTGAGGGCGCTGGCGACCTCGGCGCGCGGGCACAGGGCGTAGATCCTGGAATGGCGGGGCCGGAGCCAGGCGGTGTAACGGGCCATCTTGCCGCTGCGCGTGATGACCAGGATTGCTTCGGCACGCAATTCGTTCGCCATCACGACGGCGCTCTTCACCAGCTTTTGCCGCGGCGTGGTGAGATCGGAATGCTCGAAGAAATTGGCGCCGCCGCTGCGCTCGATGCGGGTGGCGATGCGGTCGAACACCTCGATGCACTTGAGCGGGTGTTTACCGACGGTGGTTTCGCCGCTGAGCATGATGGCGTCGGCCTGTTCATAGACGGCGTTGGCGACGTCGGTGACTTCCGCGCGGGTGGGCATGGGGGCTTCGATCATGCTTTCGAGCATGTGGGTGGCGACGATGACGGGTTTGCCGACGCGGAGGCAGGTTTTGACGATGCGGCGCTGGACGATGGGCAGTTCCTCGTAGGGAATTTCGATCCCGAGATCGCCTCGGGCGACCATGATTCCGTCGGCTTCCTGGACGATGCTGTCGAGGTTGGCGACGGCCTGTTGGTCCTCGATTTTGGCGATGACGAGGGGGGGCGACTGGGTTTCGCTGAACAGTTCCTTGAGCTGGAGGAGGTCGCGGGCTTCGCGGACGAACGACAGCGCGACGAGGTCGACGCCGATCTCGAGTCCGAGCAGGACGTCCTTGATATCCTTGGCCGTGAGGGCTGGGAGGCTGACTTTGACGCCCGGGAGATTGATGTGGCGGCGGCTGCCGAGTTTGCCGGCGGTGAGAACTTCGCACTCGACCTTGTTGCCGGACTTGGTGAGCACCTTGAATTCGATCGTGCCGTTGTCGACGAGCACCACGTCGCCGACGCTGATGTCATTGACGAAATTGGCGTAATTGACGTCGACCGACCGTTCCTCCTCGCTGCGTTCGCCGCGGACGGTGAGGGTGATTTTCTGGCCGGGCTGCAGGTCCAGCGGCACGCCGAGTTCCCCGGTGCGGATCGCGGGGCCCTGGGTGTCCATCATGATCCCGACATAATCCTGCCGGGCGGCGGAGGCGGCGCGGATATCGCGCGCGACGCGGCGGACCCAGTCGTGCGGGGCGTGCGACATGTTCAATCGGAACACATTCACGCCGGCGTCGATGAGCCGGCCGATCATTTCGGCCGAATCCGTCGCCGGGCCGAGTGTGGCCACAATCTTTGTCTTGCGCGGTCTGCTGGGTTGCATGGGCGGAGGATAATGGCGAATGGGGGGATTAAAAGAAGTAATTCATGTGGAGGTTGCAAGTTGCAGGTTGCGGGTTGCAGGTTTTGCCCGCCAGGAACCTGCAACCTGCAACTCGCAACCTGCAACCGTTCATGACACGTGCGGCGGAGCTCAATTCTCTTGGATTTCCTTTGATTTTCGGCCAAGTTGGAGGACCCATGCAACTCGTGCGAGACATTTATGCGGCGAAGCGCGCGGCCGGGCGGCCGGTGATATCCTTCGAATTTTTCCCACCCAAGACGGACGAGGGGGACCGGGTGTTGATGGAGAAGACGATCCCGGAGCTGATGGGGGCGCGTCCGGATTATTGTTCGGTGACCTACGGGGCGGGTGGAAGCACACGGGACAAGACGCTGAAGATTGTGGATTGCATTCAGCGTCAGCACGGGTTGACGGCGGTGGCGCATTTGACGTGTGTTTCCTCGACGCAGGAGGAGATCCGGGCGTTGCTGCAGCAGATTCAATCGCTCGGGGTGCGGAACATCCTGGCGTTGCGCGGGGATCCGCCGGGTGGCGGAGAATTCAGGATGACGCCGGGCGGCTTTGAGTTTTCGAGCCAGCTCGTGGCGTTCATTCGCAACCAGGGAGACTTTTCAATCGGTGTCGCGGGCTTTCCCGAGGGCCACATTGCGTGCAAGGAAGGCAAGTTTGTGGACTGGCAGCACCTCAAGAAGAAGGTGGATGCGGGGGCGGATTTCGTCCTGACGCAGTTATTTTTCGACAACGCGGATTTCCAGGAGTTCCGGGATCATGTGAGCCGGAAGCTGGGGGTGACCGTGCCGCTGGTGCCGGGGGTGGTGCCGATCCTGAGCGCGGGTCAGATCACGCGGTTCACGGCGATGTGCGGGGCGCGGATACCGGGTCCGCTGGCGGCGCGGCTGAAGGAGTTGGGGGCGGACGATGTGGCGTCGGCGGAATTTGGGATTGAGTATGCGACGAAGCAGTGCGAGGAGCTGCTCAAGGCGGGGGTGCCGGGAATCCACTTTTACACGCTGAACAAGTCGCTATCGACGGTGCGGATTTTGAAGAACCTGGGGCTGGCGTAGTGGGCAATGGATACTGTAGGAGCCGACGTCAGGAGGCTCACATGCCCTGCAGAGGATTTCAGTTAGAGCCTCCTTACGTCGGCTCCTACAGGGCTAACGTCCGGCGAGGACGCCGGTGATTTTCTTGCGCAGGGCGGAATTCACTTCATCCACGGACTGGTTGCCGTCGACGATGGTGAATCCGTAGGTCTTCTGGAGTTGGCGGAAGCTTTTCTGCATGGCGGTCTGGTATTGGAGGAAGCTGTCGAACATGTCCCGCGAGAGGCCGAGGTCCATGCCGCTTTCCCAGTAGTCCAGGGTGGCTTTCTTGGACAGGTTCCGCTGCACGAGTTCCTCGGCTTCGACCGATAGGTAGAACACCGCGTCGGGTTCGAGGGCGACGCCGTAGAGGTTGCGGAGCCAGGCTTCATCCATGCCGCGGACCATGTCGCGCGCCATGAGGGTGTAGATGTAGCGGTCGGCGAGGACGATGAACCCGGCGTTCAGTGCGGGGAGGATGATATTTTCCAGCTGATCGGCAAAATCCGTCGCGTAAAAGAGGCAGAGGGTGGTCCGGCTGAGGATGTTTCCCTCCTGCGCGCGTTCCAGTTCTTCGCTAACGAGGGTGGAGCGTTTGAGTCCGACCTGGACTGTGGCGTGTCCGCCGGTTTCGAGCCATTCGACGAGGCGTGCGATCTGGGTGGATCGGCCGGAGCCGTCGGCGCCTTCGACGACGATCAATTTCCCGACGAGTTTCTCCGGGTCGACGCCGGGGATGCCGTATCCGTAGAAGCGGCGGCGGCCGGGTTTGGGGAGGACGATGCGTTTGTGGCGGGTGATTTTCATTCGGCGGGTTCGTCGCCCAGTTCGACGGGTGGCCGGGCGCGGCGGATGGCGGGCGGGAGCGGGAGCGGGCCCGACCGTTTGAATCGTCCGAGGTCGATGCGTTCGCTGAGCAATTGGCGGACGACTTCCTGTTGGGATTCCACGCGCTGGTTGGCGTCGATGACGGTGAAATTGAATTCCGTGCTCATGGCCAGGTATTGTTCCAGGATCCGGCCCTGGAAAATCCGGAAGCTTTCGTAAGGATCGCTGGACAGGCGGAGGTCCATGCCGGCTTCGAAGAATTTGAGTTTGGGTCGTCCGTCGAGAATGCGGTTCAGGGACACTTCGAGGTCGGCTTTGAAGAAGAAAGTGAGATCGGGGAGGGCGGCGAAGTCGTAGATGCCGCGGACCCAGGCGGGGGGGCAGCCGCGGACGACGTCGCGGGCGAACGCGGTGAAGATGTAGCGGTCGCAGAGGACGATATAGCCGGCGCGGAGCAGGGGCAGCAGGTGTCGTTCGTAGCGGTCCGCGAAGTCGGTGGCGTGGATGAGGCTGAAGGTGCTGGGGGTGAGCAGCTCGCGTTTCTTGCCTTTGCTGGTGGCGGATTTCACCAGTTCGGACGAGTTCCATTCGCTGAAGTAGACCCGGACGCGCTCGGCTTCGAGCCAGCGTTTGATCAGGTAGATCTGGGTAGATTTGCCCGACCCGTCCAGGCCTTCCACGGCGATGAGTCGTCCGGGGAAGTTTAATTCCGCAAAGGTTTTCATCACGTCCGGGTTCAAGCTAGCGTGTCAGCCTGCCAACACAATGTTTTTCCCGGGGGCTTTGGGGTGGATATTTCGTGTGGATTTGATAGGGTGAACGAGGAGCGGACCGTCCCTGGCCCGTGGGCGGTTGTAAGCGCTGCATGCCCTATCGCATTTTCAATCTTGAGGAAGCTGCCCGGTATCTTCATCTCGGGGTGGAGGATCTGGAGCGGCGGGTGAAGGATCGCGCGGTGCCGTTTGAGCATCGGGGCGGGCGGGTGGTGTTTCGCAAGCGCGACCTGGATTCCTGGGCGTCGCAGCGGATCCTGGGTTTGCCGGAGCAGCGGCTGGCGGAGTATCACGCGCAATCCTCGCGTCAGAGCAGCGAGATTCTGTCCAACCCGGAGCTGTTCCCGGCGATGCTGGAGCGGGGGGCGATTGATTCGGCGATGACGGCGAAGACGCGGGCGTCGGTGTTGCGGGAGTTGGTGGTGTTGGCGGACAAGACCTGGCAGGTATCGGATTCCCGGGCGTTGCTGGAGAGTCTGGAGGAGCGGGAGAAGATCGGGTCCACGGCGTTGCCTGGGGGATTTGCGCTGCCGCATCCGCGATTTCACGAGCCTTACCAGTTTGAATCGTCGTTTGTGGTGGTGGGCCGGCCGATCCAGGAGATTTTTTTCGGCGCACCGGACGGGAAGCCGACGGATTTGTTTTTCCTGTTATGCTGCCAGGATGACCGGTTGCATTTGCTGACGCTGGCGCGGGTATGTTTGATGGTGCAGCAGACGGAGTTGCTGGCGGAGTTGCGGGCGGCGCCGGATGCGGAGACGATGCGGGAGCGGATCCTGGCGGCGGAGCAGTCGGTTTTATCCAGGGTTAAAGCGTGAGCGCAAATCAGCCAGACAGAAAGAAAGCGCGGGCGCCAGTCGAGGAGCGGCTTCGAAAGAGCGTCAGAGAATTCCGCGAAGGCGGGCCGCATGGGATTCCATCGCCTGCACCGAGCCGGCTGCAGGCGGTGTTGCGGCGGCGGAAATCCGGCGGCGGTTGATGCTTTTTTGTTGGGGCCGGGGGGGACGCCGTCCCTCCCTGGGGAGGGGCGCAAGATTGACCCGGGCGGGATTTGCGGGTATTCAGAGTGGCGTTATGGATGGGCTAACGCTGACTCTCTCGCGGATCCAGTTCGCGGCGACGGTTTCATTTCATTACATCTATCCACCACTCAGCATCGGGCTGGGCGTGATGCTGGTGATCCTGGAGGGGATCTGGCTGAAGACGGGCAACCCGTTGTATCACCAGGTGGCGCGATTCTGGACGAAGGTGTTTGCGCTGACGTTTGCGATCGGGGTGGCGACGGGGATTGTGATGGAATTCGAGTTCGGGACGAACTGGGCGGCGTATTCGCGGTATGTGGGGGATGTTTTTGGCAGCGCGCTGGCCGCGGAGGGAATTTTTGCATTTTTCCTGGAATCGGGTTTTCTGGCGCTCTTGTTGTTCGGGTGGGACCGGGTGGGGCGGAAGATGCATTATTTTGCGACCTGCATGGTGTGTTTGGGAGCTCATTTCAGCGCGATCTGGATCATTGTGGCGAATTCCTTCATGCAGACCCCGGCGGGTTATCACATTGTGGTGCGGGACGGGCATGCGCGGGCGGAGATCACGGATTTCTGGGCGATGGTATTCAGTCCGTCGTCGATGGACCGCTTGTTTCATACGTTGTGCGGCGCGTGGCAGGCGGGGGCGTTCCTGGTGGTGAGTGTGAGTGCGTGGTATTTGCTGAAGCGGAAGCACGAGGCGTTTGCGCGGGCTTCGTTGCGGGTGGGATTGATCGTGGCGCTCGCGGGATCGTTGCTGCAGTTGTTGAGCGGCCATGCCAGCGCGCGGGGCGTGGCGCGGAATCAGCCGGTGAAACTGGCGGCGTTCGAGGGATTGTATGAAACGCGGACGCACGCGCCGCTCACGATGTTCGGCTGGGTGGACGAGCAGAACGAAAAGGTGATCGGGCCGAAGATACCCGGCATGTTGAGTTTCCTGGCGTATGGAACCCCGGACGCGCCGGTGACCGGTTTGCGCGAGGCCGCGCCGGATCCGAAGGATCGTCCGCCGGTGAGTTTTGTCTTTCAATGTTTTCACCTGATGGTGGGGATCGGGTTCCTGATGATCGGGATTGCGGCGCTGGGTTTTCTTTATTTCTGGCGGGGGTCGTTGTTTGAAAAGCGCTGGCTCTTGTGGGTGCTGGTGTTTTCTGTGCTGGGCCCGCAACTGGCGAACCAGGCCGGCTGGTTTGCGGCGGAGGTCGGGCGCCAGCCCTGGATTGTCCAGGGCGTGCTTCGGACTGCGGACGGGTTGTCGGCGGTGGTGAAATCGGAAACGATCCTGACGTCGCTGGTATTGTTCACGATCATTTATTTCCTTTTGTTCGCGGTGTTTGTGTATTTGTTGAACGACAAGATCCAGCACGGGCCGGACGAGGCGGATTTGAAGCCGACGGGCAAGCTGGCGCTGCCGCGGAAGGAGGTCGCATGAATTTTGGAGGGTTGGATCTGAACACGATTTGGTTCGTGCTGATCGGCGTGCTGTTCACGGGCTACGCGATGCTGGACGGGTTTGACCTGGGGGTGGGTGCGCTGCACCTGTTCACGCGGACGGACCAGGACAGGCGGGTGTTGCTGAACGCGATCGGGCCGGTTTGGGACGGGAACGAAGTGTGGCTGGTCACGGGCGGCGGCGCTTTGTTCGCGGCGTTTCCAAACGTTTACGCGACGGTGTTTTCGGGATTCTACCTGGCGTTTGTGCTGTTGCTGGTCGCGCTGATTTTCCGGGCGGTGGCGATCGAGTTTCGCAGCAAGCAGCCGATGCGCTGGTGGCGCCAGATGTGGGACGTCGGATTTTCAACGGGCAGCGTCCTGTCCAGCCTGTTGATTGGCGTTGCGATTGGGAACATCGCGTGGGGAATTCCGATCGATGACCGGGGCGAATTTGCGGGCACGTTCCTGAGCCTGCTGCATCCGTATGCGCTGCTGCTGGGCGTGACGACGCTTGCGTTGTTCATGATGCACGGGGCCATTTACGGGCTGTTGAAGACGGAAGGGGTCCTTCACGACCAACTCCGGGGCTGGGTGAACAATTGCATCATTTTCTTCGTGATTTGCTATGCGATCACCACGATGACGACGCTGCTGTACGTGCCGCACATGGCGGCGCAGGTGCGGTCGCATCCGTGGCTGTTCACCATCGCTCTGGCCAACATGCTGGCGGTGGCGAATATTCCGCGGGAGATTCACCTGGGCCGGGACGGACGCGCGTTTATTTCGTCGTGCCTGGCGATGGCTGCATTGATGGGCCTGTTCGGGCTGGAGATGTATCCGAACCTGGTGTTGAGCGCCCCGGATCCGGCCAACAGCCTGAACATTCACAACGCGGCTTCGTCGCCCAAGACCCTGGGCATCATGCTGACCATCGCGCTGGTGGGGGTGCCGGTGGTGCTGGCGTATACGATCAGCATTTACTGGATCTTCCGGGGGAAAGTGAAGCTGGACCGGATGAGCTATTGAGCGCCTGCGGCGGATAGCCAATAGCCAATAGCCGATCGTCAATCGTCAATCCGCAGGCAGATAGCTTTGAGGTAATTGGCTTCCGGGAAGGTGGCGGGGTGGTCGGGGGCGTGGGTGGAGGTCCAGAGTTCGCGGAAGGTTCCTGCGTTGCGGGCGGCGCCGCGCCGGGCGGCGGTGAAAAACTCCTGGGTGTTCACGTGGGCGGAGCAGGAGCAGGCGAGGACGAGCCCGCCTGGGCCGAGCAGGGCGCGTCCGAGTGAGACCAGGCGTTCGTAGGCTTGCAACGCCTCCGCGCGTTCGTTTTCTTTTTTTGCAAACGAGGGTGGATCCAGGATGACGAGGTCGAAGCGCCTTCGGCGTTCGGCGTGGAGCCATTCCAGGGCGTCGGCCTGGACGAACTCGTGCAGGCAACGGTCGATGGGCGAGCCGAACTGGCTGTTGAGGGCGAGGTTTCGCCGCGCGGCGTCGAGCGCGTGGGCGCTGATGTCGAGGTTCGTCACCGACACGGCGCCGCCGCGGGCAGCGTAGAGGGAGAATCCGCCGGAGAAGCTGAATGCGTTCAGCACGCGCCGGTTTTCGGAGAGGGTTTCGACGCGGCGCCGGTTGTCTCGTTGATCCAGAAAAAATCCCGTCTTCTGACCGCGCGCCACGTCGGCTTCGAAGTGCAATCCGTTTTCGAGAAACGTCACTGTTTCCTTGATCGGGAATCCGCGCAGGACGGATCCGTCTTCGAGCCGGAATTGTTTTCGGGCTGCCGGTTGAATATTCCGGCTGAGGCGGAGCACGAGGCGTTGGGGCGAGAGTTTTGACTGGATGAGATCCGCAACTTCGTCGAGGCGCGGCAGCCAGGCGGCCGTGTAGATTTTCAGTGCAAGGGTGTCGCCGTAACGGTCCAGCACGAGGCCGGGCCAGCCGTCGCTTTCGCCGTTGATCAACCGGTAACCGGTGGTGCGGGCGTCGAACAATCCCGCGCGCCGTTCGATCGCGGCCTCGAGCCGGGCGGCCCAGAAGGCGCGATTAATCTCGAGGGGTTTCCCGGCATGAGCGATCCGGACGCGGATGGGCGAATCCGGGTCGAACAATCCCATGGCGATGAAGCGGTCGTTGCGATCGAAGAGGGCGGCGAGTTCGCCTGCTGTGGCGGGGCGGTTTTGGTCGCGGATTTTGTCGGCGAACACCCAGGGGTGGCCGGAGCGGATGGCGCGTTCGGCGGCGGGGGCGACGTGGAGGCGGAGGCGCGGGTGGCTGGCGGGGCGGTTCACGCAATCCTCCGTTTAAACTGGAGGGCGCACAGGGCGAACAGCGTGGCGCCCATGCCGGCCAGCACGGCGAGGTCGACCCAGAAATCCATGATCCCGGCCCCGCGCAGGACGATGGCGCGGACGAGGTCGATGAAGTAGGTGGCGGGGAGGACGGTGCCGATGTAGTAGAAGATGGCGGGCATGGTGTCGCGGGGGAAGATGAACCCGGAGAAAAAGACGGAGGGCATGATGAAGATCATGGTGACCTGGAGGGCCTGCATCTGGTTTTGGGCGCGGGTGGAGACGAGGAGGCCGAGGCTGAGCAGGGTGAACACGTAGACGAACGAGGCAAGGGCGAGGAGCGTGACGCTGCCGGCGATGGGGACTTTGAAGACCCAGACCATGAGGATGAACAGGACGATGAACATGGCGGTGGAGATGGCGAGGTAGGGCATCATTTTGCCGAGCATGAGGCCCCAGCGCGACACGGGGCTGACGAGCAATTGTTCGAGCGTGCCGCGTTCGCGTTCGCGCACGAGGGACATGGCGGTGGCGAAGACGGTGGCGATTTGCAGCATGATCCCGATGACGCCCGGGACGAAGAAATTCGGGCTGCGCATGGCGGGGTTGTAGAGCAGTTGCGGCCGGACTTCGACGGGGATGTCCTGTCGCCCGGTGCCGGCGAGGAGCTGGAGGATGGATTCGCGGAAGGTGATTCCGATGGACGTGTTGAGGGCGGCGGAGGCGATGGTGGAATTGGATCCGTCGATGAGCAACTGCACGCGGGCCGTGCGCCCGGCCTGGAGATCGCGTGTGAAGCCGGGAGGAATCTGCAGGCCCACGGCCGCTTCACCGCGGCGGACGGCGCGGTCGAGTTCCTCCACGGTCAGGACCTGTCCCGCGAATTTGAACGTGCCCGTGTTGACGAAGCGGTCGAGGATCTGCCGGCTTTCCACCGTGCGATCCTCGTCCAGCAGCACGAGCTTCACGTTTTTCACGTCGTTATCCAGCGCGTAGCCGAACGCGATCATCTGGATCAGCGGCGGGAAGAACATGAAGAACAGCGTGGCCGGGTCGCGCAGCACGACCAGGAATTCCTTGTACAAAATCGCCTTGAACCCGCGGAACGGGGAGATCATGCGGTCCTCCCGCTGTTGCGCGCCGTGAGGGCGACAAAAACATCTTCCAGCGACGGCCCGATCGGCCGGATGTCGGCCTGCGGGATGCCGGCCTTCCGCAGTTCGGCGCGGATGGCATTTTCATCCAGCGACTGGTCGACGAGGAGGTGCATGGACTGGCCGAAGACGGTGGCGGTGCGGACGCCGGTCAATTGGCGCAGGGCGCGCAGGCCGACGGTGACGTGGTCGCAGGTGACGTCCAGCCGCCGGGTGCCGGGCGGGTTGACCTCGGGCAGCGATTTAAGGTCGTCGGGCTGGCCGCAGACGACGAGTTTGGACATGTGAATGTAGCCGACGTGCGAGCAGCGTTCGGCTTCGTCCATGTAATGGGTGGTGACGAAGAGCGTCATGCCGTGGCTGGAAAATTCGAACAGGAGATCCCACAACTCGCGGCGCGCGACGGGGTCGATGCCGGCGGTGGGTTCGTCGAGGAAGAGGACGGACGGATTGTGGAGCAGTGCGCAGGCCATGGCGAGGCGCTGGCGCCAGCCGCCGGACAGGAGGGAGGAGCGGCGGTTGAGATAGGGGCCGAGATGGGTGAGTTCGACCAGTTCATCGCGGCGTTTGGCGAGGGCGCTGCCGCCGAGGCCGTAGAGGCGTCCGTAGAACTGGAGGTTCTCGTAAGCGGTCAGCTCGTCATAGAGCGAAAATTTCTGGGACATGTAGCCGATCAGGTGTTTGAGGCTGTCCGGCTGCCGGGCGACGTCGTAGCCGGCGATTTGGGCATTGCCGTCGCTCGGTTCCAGCAGGCCGCACAACATGCGAATGACGGTCGATTTGCCGGAGCCGTTCGGTCCGAGAAATCCGAAGATGGAACCTTTGCGGATGGAGAAGGAGACGTGGTCGACGGCGGTGAACGACCCGAACCGCATGGTCAGGTTGTCGCAGGCGATCATGGGGTCGGCCGCCATAGGCAATCAATGGGCGGCGGACGGGAAGGTGACTTCGGCGGTCATGCCGGCGCGGAGGTCGCCGCTGGAATTCTCGAGGCGCAATTTGATTCCGTAGACCTGCTGGACGCGTTCGCCGGCGGTTTGCACGTTGCGGGGGGTGAACTCGGCCTGGCGCGCGATTTGTTCGATGGTGCCGGTGAACATTTTGCCGGGGTAAGCGTCGACGCGGACCTGGGCGGAGCCGCCGGGCTGGACTGAGCCGAGCCAGGTTTGGGGGATGTAAACGCGGATCCAGAGGTGCTGGGTGAGCAGCAATGTGGCGAGGGGCTGGTTGGGGGCGACGACGTCGCCGACCTTGACGTTGAGCACTTCGAGGACGCTGTCGGAGGGGGCGGAGATTTTCAGTTCGGCCAGGTGCGAATCGATTTCGGCGAGCTGGGCGCGAGTGCGGGTGATTTGTTCGGGGCGCGTGCCGGCGACGAGGAGTTCGTAGCGGCTGTGCGCGGAGGCGGCATTTTTTTCGAGCGCAGCGGCGCGTGTGACGGCCCGGTCGCGTTCGTCGACGGAGATGGTGTTGCGGGAGAACAATTCCTGTGCGCGGCGGGCGTCGGCCCGGGCCTGTTGCAGGTCGGCGGTGAGGGCTTCCCAATCGGACTTGGCGGCGTCGAGTTCCTCGCGTCGCGGCCCGGCCACCTGTTCGGCGAGGAGGGCGGCGGTCTGTTCGCGGCGTGCGGGCAGTTCGGCGGCGTCGAGTTCGACGACGGGCTGGCCGGCTTTAAGGGATTCGCCTTCGCGTGCGAAGAGTTGTGTGACCCGGCCGCCGTAGCGGGAGCCGATGTGGACCTCGTCGGTTTCGATGGTGCCGGAGACCGGGGTGCGGGTTTCGGGCCGGCAGGACAGGGCCAGCAGGGCTATTCCCAGCAAAGCGGTGCGAGCGATGAGTCGAGTGTCCACGGTGCGGCCGAAACTAGCAGGCAGTCCGGCCGGCGGCAAGCCAGTGCGCCGATTGGTGATGTCCTAATTTGAATTCGCGTCTTCGAGCGATCAGACGGTTGGGTAGGGCGCCGCTCCGCGGCGCCGGCCGCGCGGAGCGCAGCCCTACCACGGCAGGCCCCTTCCAAACTGCAAATTAAGACATTACCCGCGGATTTCAGGATCAGGAAGGGGTGTTTAGAGGTCGAGGCATTCGAACTGGCGGCGGAGGCCGGCTTTGCGGTTCTCCTCCATTTCGGCTGCGGCCTGGCGGGCGTCGTCGAGTTCCGTGACTTTGCGAATCAAATCCTCGCGTTCCTCGGCATACCAGTCGTTTGCACCCCAGAGGGCGGACTTGACCTGGTTGTAGCGGGATTCGAGCTCGGCCGGCGGACAGGTGAGGACCAGGATGCGGGGTTCAAATCGGACGGACAAACCGGCGGGGAGAAGTTTGGCGAAGAAAGTGCGCCAGGTAGAGTCGGTGATGCCGTTGAGTTCAAAGCGGTATTCGCAGCGGCCGTCCTGGAGTTCGAGCAGCGATTTCTTGGCGAGGACCTGCAGTCCGGAGATCATGAGGTATTCGACCGGGGCCTGGCCTTTGCGGCAGAGGCGGATGGCGCCGTCGACGAATGTGAGATCCTCCAGCGGATGGCTTGTGGCCGGCCGGGGCTGGGGCCGGCGGAAATTGATTCCCATGATTCGGGCAAGCCATTGCCGTGCGGGCCGCCCGGGATCGGGCGCATTCCAAGTGCGGTCGAATTCCAACCGAGCCGATTCTTCGGTGCCTTCGTAAGTCATAGGTTCCTCCGGTCTGCATTCAAGGGAGCACGGCGAATGCCAGCAGGCATTGAGCGGGTAAACGCTGAGGCTGCTCCGTGAAAAGCGGGATATTCACGCGCCGGGCGTGAAAGTGGTGCCTGCGAGGAAGGCCAATAGCTGGGAGGAGACGACGCGGGACGGAGCGCGGCAGGCGCTCGAAAATCGTGTCGTGCGTTTCGCCGGCTGTCGTGGCATGCTCGTGTCCAGAACGGCAACTCAACCCATCACCTGCATGATTCGAGCTTCCAAGAGAGTGGTTTCCCCTTCCAGTCTGGCTTGCGCCATCCTCCTGTTCACCGCCGGTTTGTTGATCGCCGACGAGCCCGGCGTCTTTGACGTCCGAAATTTTGGCGCGGCTGGAGACGGTCGCGCGGTGGATACGAAGGCCATCAACGACGCCATCTCGGCCGCGAACGCGGCGGGCGGCGGACAGGTCCGGTTCCCGCGAGGCACTTACCTTTCCGCGTCCATTCGCCTGCGCAGCAACATCGAGCTGCGGCTCGAATCCGGCGCCGTGATCGAAGCGGTGTCGGAATCGGTCGCGCCCTACGATGCGCGCGAGACGAACAGTTGGATGAATTTCCAGGACTCAGGCCACAGTCATTGGCATGACAGCCTGATCTGGGGCGAGGATCTGGAAAACGTGTCGATTACGGGACCGGGATTGATTTACGGGAAGGGGCTGCACAACGGGCTTTACACGGGCGTCTATCGCGACACGCCGCCGGGGTCCGGCAACAAGGCCATTGCGCTGGTGCGCTGCCGGAATGTTGTGCTGCGCGATTTCGGGATTCTGCATGGCGGCTGGTTTGGAATTCTTGCCACGGGCGTGGACAACCTGCGCATCGAAAATCTGCGCATCGACACCAACCGCGACGGCATGGACGTGGATTGCTGCCGGAACGTGCGGATCAGCGGGTGCTGGGTGAATTCGCCGTGGGACGACGGTATTTGCCTGAAGAGTTCCTACGCGCTCGGCCGGCTGCAGCCGACGGAGAATGTCACCATCAGCGATTGCTACGTGACCGGCGGCTACGTCGAGGGGACGCTCATGGATGGAACCCTGCAACGATCGGCAAAGAACGTGTCGCGCATGGGCCGGATCAAGTTCGGGACGGAATCGAACGGCGGGTTCAAGAATATTGCGATCGTGAATTGTGTTTTCGAAGACAGTTGGGGCCTGGCCATCGAGACGGTGGACGGCGGCGTGATCGAGGACGTCACGGTGGACAACCTCGCCATGCGCGACATTGCCAACGCGCCGATTTTCATCCGGCTCGGCAACCGCGCCCGCGGCCCGGATCATCCGCAGCCGGGAACGGTGCGGCGGGTCAACATCAGCAACGTGACGGTTTCCAGCGCGTCGCCTCAACCGTCGATCATCAGCGGGATTCCCGGGCACGCGATCGAGGAGGTGCGGATCAGCAATTTTCATGTGGAACAGCCGGGTGGCGGAACCGCGCCGCAGGCGGAGGCGCACCCGCCCGAGAAGGAGGCGGCCTACCCGGAGCCGTCGATGTTCGGGGATATGCCCGCGTGGGGATTTTTTGTGCGCCATGCGAGGGCGGTTGATTTCAGCCACATTCGATTTGCCTCGCGAGTGCCGGATCTGCGGGCCGTTTTTGCATTCGAAGACGTGCGGGACGCGGAAATCGATTTCGTACATTTCCCCGTCGTGCCGGACCGGCCGGCGTTTCGTTTGGAGGGAGTGGAGGATCTGCGGATCGTCAACTCGGCTCCCGCGCGGGATCGGCAGGTGAAGCGCGCAACGGCGAAGAGCTTTTAATTGCGGAATCTGGGGTGGGCGAGACTCCGTCGAGCCCTGGCTGCTCCTGTCAGGGTTTTTGGATAAATGGATTTATGGATTATTGGATGGCTCCGCGCGACCGTCTTCCCATTGATCCAGAAATCCATTAATCCACCAATCCGTTTCGAGGGCTCGACGGAGTCTCGCCCCACCGACAATTGTTGGGGGTCAACCCACGGGAACGGGGACGGGGGCGAGCTGGGCGTCGACGGCTCCGGTCAGGGGCCGGCACAATTCTTCGAGCAGGGCGCGGCAGTCGAGTTCGGAGAGACGGAGAGATTTTGCGGTGGAGTAGATGAAGCCGCGCGTGGTTTGGTAGCCGTAACCGAGAAGGCCCTGGCGGAGCGGCATGGAATAGAGCGCGAGTGTGAGGCCGTAGATGATTGTGTGCCAGGCATGGGCTTCGCCGCGTTCGACGGCGTCCTGGTAGCGGCGGACGATGCGTTCGTCCTTCAGCGGCGCGAGCCGGCGCAGTTCGCCCTGGCCGACGCGGCGGCTGGCTTCGAGAAACGGTTCCAGGATGCCCTGCGCCTCGAGCGACTTGTCGAAGGCGATCAGTTCCCGGACTTCATGGCGGCTCGTGTGGCCGTAGGCGCGTTCGATCGCGGGAAATTCCAGCGGCACCAGCACCTGTTTCTGGTAATCGCGGAGAAAACAGCGGAGCGACCCGACATCGGTGACCGGCGGGAGCTGCAGGGATGCCGATACATCGCCCAGCGCCGCGAGGCCGTGAGCGGCCCCGAGCTGATCCGCCAGAGGATGCCAGTTGCCCAGCCATTCCACGGGCTCGCCCATCGGGCGTGGTTGCGATTTCAGCATTCGATTTCGGCAGCGACCGGTTCACAGACCGCCGCCGGCTGGTTCAACTTGCACGCGGCATGCCACCCGTGCCAGTGAGAAAGATTTCCGGCGAAAGATTATTCGCTTGCGCCATGAGAAAATCCGATTGAAGGCCAGCCAAAGCGCAAAAGGCGATTCGGCCTGTCCCGATTCTGCGGCGGCGCGGCGTTTTAAGGACACTGAAGAATCAACTCAACCACGGATGGACACGGATGAACACGGATAAAGGCGGGAAAGGATTGGACGCGAATTGACGCGAATTTTCACGAATTCCCCAACAGGATCAGGGGACTGGACGGAGCCTGGAGCTAATTAGCGGGAATTCGCGATAATTCGCGTCAAAGCTTTTCCCTTTCCCATCCGTGTTCATCCGTGTTCATCCGTGGTTAAAATTCTGGATCTGAATCTTTTCGAGTGAAGAGGCCGCGATTTCACAATCGCGGCTACGCATGTTTTTGCCTTTCTTTTTCCTTTGAGTCGGGGCCGGGGAGGCCGTATCTTCTGACCATATTTTGCCTTGGATTTGCAAGTGGGTGGTTAGCCCATGGGCGATTCGGGTATTTGGTAAATCACTATGAATCAGTCTTCTCCGAAATCGGCAGGCGGGCGGCAGCAGGGCCGTGCGGCGGGTCCCAAGTATCCGGGTATCCGGGTCACGTGCAACGGCAACCAGTTGGTGGCGCAGCATGTGGAGGCGCGGATCACGGAGGGCGGGATTTTTTATCCGATCACGCCGTCGACGGAGGGCGGGGAGATTTACCAGCAATCGTACGCTACGGGCGAGTTGAACGTGTGGGGTCAGCAGAAGATTGCGATCGAGACGGAGGGCGAGCATGCGGCGCAGGGCGGCGCGACGGCGTTCGCGGTGTCGGGCAAGCGCGCGGTGAATTTCACGTCGGGCCAGGGGATTGTGTATGCGATGGAGCAGTATTATCACGCGCCGGGCAAGCTCTGCACGATGGTGCTGGAGGTGGGGGCGCGGGCGTTGACGAAACATGCGCTGAACGTGCATTGCGGGCACGACGATTTTTACGCGGCGCTGGACACGGGCTGGATCATGCTGATCGGCAAGGACGCCCAGCAGGCGGCCGACCAGGCGGTCATTTTGCGCAAGGTGTGCGAGCTGGCGCTGAATCCCGGGATGAACATCCAGGACGGCATGCTGACGACGCATTCCGAGCGGACCTACCTGTCGCCCGAGGCCGGTTTGCTGCGGGAATTTTTGGGAGCGGTTGACGACTCGATTCCGTGTCCGACGCCGGCGCAGCGGGAGTTGTTTGGTCCGACGCGGCGCCGCGTGCCGGAGATGATGGATTTGAAGAACCCGGTGTTGCTGGGGCCTGTGCAGAACCAGGAGCATCACATGAACGGCGTGGTGGCGCGCCGGAACAATTTCAACGAACCGATCCTCGGGTTCCTGGAGCAGGCCTACGCGGAATTCGGCAAGCTGACCGGGCGCAATTATGGCCTGCTGACGTCCTTCAAATGCGAGGACGCCGACACGGTTTTTGTTTCGCTCGGCTGCGCTGCGGACAACATCGAGGCGGCTTGCGATTACCTGCGGGACCAGCGCAATGCGAAGGTCGGCTCGCTGCACATCAATGTCATCCGGCCGTTCCCCGAGGCGGCCGTGATCGAGGCGCTGCGGGGCAAGAAGAACGTGATTATTTTGGAGCGCACGGATGAAGGCCTGGCGGGGGACAACCCGCTGGCGCGCGACATCCGGGTGGCGCTGGGCAAGGCGAACGAGGCCGCCGCGCATGGCGGGTCGGTGCCCGCGCTGAAGCCGGATGAAACCCCGCGCCTGTTTCGCGGCGCCTACGGCATCGGGTCGCGCGATTTCCGGCCGGAACACATCCTGGGCGCCTACGAATTCGCCGTGGGCCAGACGCGCCGCAAGGACGGCCGCGGCGCCGCGGATGGCGAAACTTTCTTTGTCCTGGGCGTGGACCATCCTTACGCCGTCATCAGCAAGGACACGCCCTCGCTGCTGCCCGACAAATCCATCGCCGTCCGGTTCCACTCGATTGGCGGCTGGGGCATGATCACGACCGGCAAGAACCTGGGCGAGATTATCGGCGATTTCGGCAAGATTTTATCCGAGCAACATCCGCAGGTGGATGCCGAGGGGCAGCCGGTGGAGAAGCTGTGGGTGATGGCGAACCCGAAATATGGATCCGAGAAGAAGGGCGCGCCGACGAACTATTACCTGACCGTGGCGCCGGAGCGGATCAAGGTGAACTGTGAATTGAACCATGTGGACGTGGTGTTGTGCTGCGATCCCAAGGCGTTCACGCACACGAACCCGCTGGAAGGCATCACCAAGGGCGGCTGCCTGGTGTGGGAATCGAGCGATTCGCCCGAGACCGCCTGGCAGCGCATTCCCGCGTCGCAGCGCCGTTACGTTCGCGAGAACAACATCCGGATTTACATTCTGCCGGGATTCGAGATCGCGCGGAAGGCGACTTCCCGCGGCGACCTGCAGCTCCGGATGCAGGGCAATTCGTTCCTGGGCGCGTTCTTCCGCGTGTCGCCGTTCCTGAAGCAGAACGGGATTTCCGACGAACAATTCCTGTCGACGGTCCGGAAGCAGTACCAGAAAAAATTCGGCCGGTTCGGCGACGACGTGGTGACTTCGAACATGGAAGTGATGGAGCAGGGATTTTCGCGCGTGCAGGAGATCCAGTACGGCGCGTTCGAGGATCCGGACCGCTCGTCGATGCGCAATGCGCCGATCGCCCCGGTGGGCGGCGTGGCTTTGACGCCGACGGCCGGCTGCGGTTCGGCGTGCGGCGGCGGCATCCCGGCCCCGGCGCAGCAGACGCCGCGGTATGCGTTCCAGACGCTGGCCAAGTTTGATTCCGAATTTCGCAATCATCTCGGTTACCACCAGCCCGCCGGCGCACTGGCGTCGCTCGGCGTAATGGGTTCCGGCAGCGGAGCGACGCAGTCCAAGTACGTCGCCCGCCGCGAGACGCCGGTTTACATCGCTGAAAACTGCACGCAATGCATGGAATGCATCACGGCGTGCCCCGACACGGCGCTGCCGAACACGTCCCAGGAAATCGGCACCGTGCTGAAAACGGCCGCGAATTACTACGTCACCGACCCCGCGGAACGCCACAAGCTGATGGCGGAGCTCAAGGGCGTCGAGGAACGCGCCCGGGCGCGCATGAACGAGGTGATCAAGCAGCGCGGCAAGGAGCCGTTCAAGGACATCATCCGCAAGGAAGTCGACGCGCTGGGTTCCGTTGGCGAAAAGGCGCGCGCGGAATTCACCTCGATCATCGACAAGCTGCCGCTCGCTTACTCGAATGTGCCGGCGATTTTCCGGTCCATCGAGCAGAAGTCGCCCGGTGGCGGCGGGTTGTTCTCGATTTTTGTGTCCGACCTGTGCAAGGGCTGCGGCGAGTGCGTGCAGGTGTGCGGCGATCACGACGCGCTGCGCATGGCGACGGAGACGGAGGCGCTGAACGCCGAGCTGACGACGGCGCAGATTTTCTCCCGGCTTCTGCCCGACACGCCGCAGAAATTCCTGGGCCTTTACAACGACCAGGACGCGGCCGGGTCGCGCGAGGCGGCCCTGAGGAATCATTTGATGGTGCGGCGCAATTACGAGGCGCTTGTTTCCGGCGACGGCGCCTGCGCCGGGTGCGGCGAGAAGAGCGTGCTGCGCGCGGTGGCATCCGTCACCGAAGCTTACATGCGCCCGTTGTATCACAAGAAAGCCGACCGGCTCCGGTCGAAGGCGACGCATCTCGAAAACGCCGGCACCGCGAGGTTGCAGGCGTTGAAGGCGCGCGACGCGGCCCAGCACGCGCTGTTCCTGCGCGCGGTCGCGCACATCCTGCTCGGGCTCGGCGGCGAATCCGACGCCGACACCAGCGGCCGGATCGCGGAATACGAGGCGAAGCACGGGCCGATTACCGATGAGAAGGCCGTGGCCGCGATCGCCGCGGTGCTCCGGCAGGACGCTTTCAATCATCGCGAGCTGCAATCGATCGACGGCCGGCAGGCGAACGGGATGAGCGTCATGTTCATGGGCGCCAGCACCGGCTGCAACACGGTTTACGGTTCGACGCCGCCGTCCAATCCGCATCCGTATCCGTGGATGAATTCGCTGTTCCAGGACGGCGCCACCATCAGCTGGCTGCTGGGTGAATCGCTGATTCTCAACCACGCCCGCCGTTCCGTGGTACCCGAGCGGCTCGCGGACGCGCTGTTGGGATCGGACGACACGGTGATGTCGCCGGGCGATTATTTCCAGCTCACGCACCTGGACGACTCGCAGATGACCGACCAGGAAATCCGGGAACTGCCGAAGGTCTGGGCGATCGGCGGCGACGGAGCGCTGGGCGACATCGGGTTCCAGAACGTGTCCAAGGTCGTGCTGCAGAACCGGCCGAACGTGAAGATCCTGATGCTCGACACCCAGGTGTATTCCAATACGGGCGGGCAGAATTCGGATTCCTCGACGATGCTGGGCGGTTACGACATGAACCAGTTCGGCGCGGCGTCGCAGGGCAAGTTGATCGAGAAGAAGAACGTGGCCGAGGCGTTTACGAGCGGGCACGGATCGCCGTTTGTGGCGCAGGTGTCGATGGCCAACGCGGCGAAGCTTTACAAGGCGATGCTGGATGGGTTGGAGTATCGCGGCACGGCGTTTTTCCAGGCTTACACGACCTGCCAGCCGGAGCACGGTGTGGCGGACAACATGTCGGCCGACCAGGCCAAGCTGGTGCGCGACGCGCGCGGCATGCCGGAGTTTGTGTTCAACCCGCGCCGGGGCGAGACGGCGGCCGAGGCGTTTGACCTGAAGGGCAACCCGACGCCCGACCGCGACTGGTGGCGCGCGAAATACAAGTCCACGGGCGAGGAATACAATTACACCGTGGCGCACTGGGCGCTGACCGAGGGCCGCTTCCGGAAGCACGTGAAATCGATCAAGGAAGAGGAAGCGCGCGAGATGATTCATCTCGACGACATGCTGGTGTTCTTGACGCAGGACGACATTGCGCAGCGGCGGGTATTCGACCGCAACCATCGCAGCCACGTCCCGAATTTCGGCGTTTACATCAAGGCTGAGATTGACGGGAAGATGAAGTATTACGCCGTGAGCCGGCAGATGGTGTTGTTCGCCGTGGAACGCCGCAAATCCTGGCGCATGTTACAGGGCAAGGCGGGAGTTGCGAACAAGGATTACCAGGCGCAGAAGGCGTTGCTGGCGAAACTGGAAAAGGGCGAACTGCAATTGGCCGACCTCCAGGCCCGCACCCGGGAGCTGTTCGAAGCCGCGCTGCCGAAGGCCTAGAACCCAGTCAGCAAATATCAGATAGGGACGCCGGGGACGGCGTCCCTCCCGGCGTGACGGGCCTCGACTCTCGACCTTCGACCCTCGACTGACGTTCAGTCCGGATTATCCTTGAGCCATTTCGGGAGCAGTTCGGGCCATTTCGACGGGTCGGATTCGTCGAGGTAAAGTTCCATCAGATCCTTGGCTTCGCCGGCTTTGGGATTGTTGGGGTTTTGGGCGACGTCGAGGAGCAGGGGGAGCTTGATGGAATTCGGGCGGTTGAGTGCGTCGCCGAGCAGGACGTCGAGGACGGGTTCGGGCAATTTGGTGTCCTTCAACATCGCGGCGAGCGGGGCGTAATCTTCATCGGAAACCAGGTTGGAAAGGTGCTGGACGGTTTCGACCTGGCCTTCTTCTGGGAGTTGGGGGAACAGTTCCAGGAGCAGTTTGACCTTGTTGGTGTCTTCGGCGTCGGAGCCGATGATGTCGCTGATTTTGTCCTCCCAATTGGCGGCGTAAACATTGGTGGCGGGGGTCGGGGTGGTGGTGATGGGATTCACCGGGGCGGGAGTTGTGGTGGTCGGTTCCATTTTGACCGCCGGCGCGGGGGCGGGGGTAGTAAGGTTTGTAATGGCGGCAGCGGGCACGGAGGGCCCGGTTGGGCCCTGGCTGCGGCTGCCGAGCCAGCCCAGGAGCACGCCGGCTCCGACAATGGCGACCACAACACCCAAACCAACCAACAACTTCGCAGGTTTAATCATGATGATCCTCTAAAAGACAGATTTTCGTCAGTTTGGTTCGAGAATCAAGGGGAATGGGGGGATGGATTATTGGATTACTGGATTGATGGATTGATGGACTCTGCGCGGGAGTCTTTCCATTTATCCAGCAATCCGTTCGAGGACGAGGACGAGGGCAAGGACTACCTCGCACATCGTCATTCGTCAATCCATTCAGCTTGGGACGAGTTCGGAGAGGCGGTCGTAGGCGGCGTTCCAGACGGCGGCGTGGGGGGTGATGGTTTCGGTCTTGAAGGAATTGCGGATGATCTCGCGGGCTTCGTCGATGGACTTGATATGACCGAGGGCGAGGGCCTGGATGGCGGCGTTGCCGATGCCGGTGGATTCCGGGGGTGCGAGCACGACGGGAATTTGGAGGGCGTTGGCGATGAAGTGGTGGAGCAGGCCCTGGTCGGCGGCGCCGAACAGGTAGAGTTTTGAGAATTGGCGGCCGGTGAGCGCCTCGATTTCGAGGAGCACCTTGCGGTAATGGAGGGCGAGGCTTTCGAGAACGCAACGCAGGATCGGGCCGGGCTTGCGCGGCACGGCCTGGTTGGTTTCCTTACAGAACGCCTGGATCTTCAGCGGCATATCGCCGGGGCTGAGGAAGCGCGGGTCTTCGGGGTTGATCAGGGATTCAAAGGGTTCGGCCGAGGTGGCGAGGTGGGACAGGACGTCGTCGTAGAGTTCGCGGTCCTTCTCCTTCCAGTAACGTTTGCATTCCTCGAGAATGGACAGGCCGACGACCTGGCGGGAGAAATGGACCGCGCCGCCATAGCCCATGAAATTGTTGAAACCGAGTTCGTGGCTGGCGTCGCAAATGATCGGGCCGATGAGGCTGGTGCCGATGGTGGAAGCCACGCCGCAACGGAGCCAGGCCCAGTTTTCGCCGTGTTCGACCGGCAGGCCGGCCAGCATCGAGGAAAGTTCAAGCGAACAGCCCGCGATGACTTGGGCTTCCTGCAATCGGGGCGAATTGACCACGTCCGATCGGACCTGGCCGAGTTTGGTTCCGGCGGGCACGAGCGGCGCGAACGGCTTCGCGGGAATTTTGAGGTCGGCCAGGATGCGTTCCGACCAGTTTCGCGTGACCGGGTTGAAGAGCTGGGTGGTGCTGGCGGACGACATTTCCACGCGGGGCACGCCGCTGAGCAGGTAATGAAAGGCGTCGGCGATCGGCAGGATCAGGTTGGCGCGTTTGAGGCGCTTGGGTTTTTCCGAGGCGAGCTGGGAGAGGGTGTTGGTGGGGAGCAGTTGGAGCCCGGTTTCTTCGTACAGGGTTTCGGCCGGGATGCGGGTCAGCACTTCCTTCATGCCCGATTCGCCGCGGGGATCCATTGCATGAAACGTGGGCGTCTGGAGGGAGCCGTCGGCCTCGAACAGCAGGTAATCCGCGCCGGGTCCCGTGAAGCTGATGCCGTCGACCGGTTCTTCGTAAACCCCGATTTCCTGCAGGCCCGTCATGACTTCCTGGTAAATCTGGGGGATGTTCCATTGGACGGTGCCTTTTTCGACGGTGGCTTCGGTGGAAAATCTCCTGGCTTCACTGATCGTCAGCCGGCCTTTGTGCAGGGTGCCGACCAAAACACGGCCGACGTCCGAGCTGATTTCGCCAATGACGTAGTAATTACTGCTCATATGGCGTCCCCGAATGCAGGTGTCATGCCTCTCCCCGGGGGACTGCGCCATGCTGCGCTGCGGCGAAGGAGAAAGCCCGCGGATGTCGAACCGGCGGGCGGGTGTACCGAAATCGTTCAGCGTCGCGTACCGACTTGGGAGGCCGCGGAAACCGCCGGAGCGTCGTTTACGTTACCGCTAATGCCGCTGGAACCGCGATCTCACGATCGCGGCTACGGGGGGCGTCGCGGACCTATTTGATTCCAACGATCATGGAATCGGGGCCGAGCAGGTGTTCGACGCGGGTTTCGCGGAACCCGGCTTCGCGCATCCAGCACTGGCCTTGCGCTCCCGTGTAATCAAATCCGCCGGGAGTTTCGATGAGCATGTTCAGGCTCATCAGCAGTCCGAAAGCGTTCTCGCGTCGATCGTCGTCGATCAAGGCCTCGTAGACAATAAACGCGCCGCCGGATGGCAGGGCGTCGTGGACTTTTTGAACCAGCATTTTCTTCGTCGGCAGATCCCAGTCATGGAGGATGTGGCCCATGATGATCACGTCTGCGGTTGGCAGCGGGTCCTTGAAGAAATCGCCGGGCTTAAACCGGACGCGGTCGGCGACGCCGTGGTCGCGAATGTATTTTTCAAAGATGGGGCCGACGGCGGGGAGGTCGAATCCGGTTCCGGACAGGTGCGGGTGGGAGCGGGCGAGGGTCATGGGCACGGCGCCCTGCGCGGCGCCGACGTCGATAAACGTCTTGTAGCGGGCCCAGGGAAATTTCGCGGCGATGGCGCCGGCGGTGCCGAGGCTGATGCCGGTCATGCCCTTGAGAAATTCCTCCAGCTTGGCCGGCGTGCTGTAGAGTTCTTCGAACGCGCTTTCGGTGTTTTCCTTGTGCCGGGAGCCGGATTTCAGCGAAGGCGTCAGCTCGCTCCAATCCTTGAAGAGCCGGCGGCTGCACATTTCCAGGATGCCGCCGACGTAACTGGGCTTGTTGCGATCCAGGAAAAGGTCGGTTTCGGCCGTGTTGGAATATTTGCCATCGCGGCGATCGAGAAATTTCATCGCGACCAGGGCATCGAAGAAATCGGCGGCGCTGCGGGAGTGCAGATGCAGCTTTTCGCGCAAGGTTTCTCCGTCGAGCGGTCCGTGGGCGAGCAGCGTGAACACGCCGAGCTCGGTCGCGGTGAGCAGGGTTTTCGAGTTCCAGAACGCCAGCCCGGTTTCCAGGATGCGCGACGGGCTGGGAGAGTGGGGGTGCGGGTGGGAATGAGACTGAAGCAGGTGCGACCCGGCGTGCGGCGCCAGGACAGATCCGACAGGTTCGGCAACGTTGTTCATAATACTTATGGAGAACGTTAGTTAAGATAACACATGAGTCAATGGATTCTTTGAGCGCGTTCTAAAGTCCCGCCGTCCGGTGCCGATGGAGTCTCAGGTGTTTAACTGAGTTTACCATTATGGTCAAAAACGATGAGCCTGAGAAATTGCCGCGGCCGATTTGGCGGTTGTGGTCTTGCTGGGGGCCGTTCGGAGTGTGGTTCCTCCGGGGTTACCTCCTGCTGCAAGTCGTGTCGGTGGTGGTCTGCCGATCTCATCTGCCCCCGCCGGCGTATATATTTCCGGGAGCCCGATTCCTCCTGTCGACGGAGCTTCAGATCGCCTGTTTCGGGCTGGCGGCCTCCCTGATTCCATCGAGGAAAGCGTTGCTGGTTGCGATTGGATGTTTGATCGCGATCCCGGTGCTGTCGGGAATCGTTCTCGGAATGCATGCCCCTGGCCTGAGAACCGAGGTGTTTGCTTTGACGGGGCAGATGCTTGGATTTCGCTGCGCCGTGGCGCTACTGATCTGGAAGTCGAAGGCTGTCCAGGCGTGGCTGGCGCCGCCGCCGTCCGATCAGGCGTAGCCGCGATTGTAAAATCGCGGAGGGCGAAATCCGTTGGGGATCCGCAATCTGACGATTGCGGCTACGAGGCTACGAGGCTACGAGGCTGCAGAGGGGGGCGATTTCCGGTTGCCTTTACGGGCTTGGGACGTACCGTGGCGGGCATTGATGAGCTCTGCGGATTGGCAATTTGTTTGGTTCACGGCCGGAATGGCCGGGCTGAGCACGTTGCTGATTTTGCCGGTCGGGCTTGGCATGGCATGGCTGCTGGCAAAGCGATCCTGGCCGGGGAAGGTCATTGTCGAAACGTTTCTGTCGCTGCCGCTGGTGTTGCCGCCGGTGGCGACGGGACTGGTGTTGCTGGAACTTTTTGGACGGCGCGGTTTTTTCGGACGCTGGCTGCATGAGCAATTGGGATTCGACGTGGTGTTCACGTGGCGCGCGGTGGTTCTCGCGCTGGCGGTGATGTCGTTCCCGTTGTTATTGCGATCGGTGAGGATGGCATTTGAGGGGGTGAACCCGCGGTTGGAGCAGATGGCGCGGGTGCTGGGAGCCGGGGAATGGCGGGTTTTCTGGACGGTCACTTTTCCGCTGGCCTGGCGGGGTGTGGTAGGCGGGTCGCTGCTGGCGTATGCGCGCGCGCTTGGGGAGTTCGGAGCCACCATACTTGTTGCGGGCAATATTCCGGGCCGCACCACGACATTGTCCGTGGCCATTTACCAGGATGTTCAACTGGGCGACGACGGGCATGCCTGGGTCCTGGCCGCGGTTTCCGCGGGGCTGGCATTCCTGGCGTTGCTGGCCAGTGAATGGCTGATTCGCCGTCAACGCTCATGAATTCCAGCCTGCATGCCCAATTCGTTCGGCGCTACAAATCCGGACCGGAAATCCGGCTGGACGACCTGCAACTGCCGGGTTCGGCCGGAGTGACGGTGTTGTTCGGGCCGTCGGGGTCGGGGAAAACCACGGTGTTGCGATGCATTGCGGGGCTGGACACGCCGGATGAGGGATTCATCCGGGTCGGTGGGGAGGCGTGGTTTGACGTTGATTCGGGGGTGAACCTGGCCTCGCGGCATCGGCGTGCCGGATTGGTGCCGCAGGATTTCAGCTTGTTCCCCCACATGACGGTGGGAGCGAACATTGGTTATGGGTTGACGGGTTTGTCGGCGTCGCGGAAGGCGTCACGTGTGGCGGAGGTTTGTCGCTGGATGGGAATTGAGGGTTTGGAATCGCGGCGGCCGGCGGAGCTTTCGGGCGGGCAACAGCAGCGGGTGGCGATGGCCCGCGCGGTGGTTTGTGAGCCGCGGTTGCTGCTGCTGGACGAGCCGCTGGCGTCGCTGGACACGCCGACGCGTGTCCGGCTGCGCGGCGAATTGCGCGGCTGGCTCCGTCAATTTCAGATCCCAACGCTCCTGGTCACGCACGATCGGACCGAGGCGATGGTTCTTGGAGATCGCATGGTGGTGCTTGACCAGGGCAGGGTGCTGCAATCCGGCCCGGTGCAGGAGATTTTCAATCGGCCCGCGAGTCTTGCGGCGGCATCGATCGTGGGCACGGAGAGTGTTTTTGAGGCCGCGGTGGTGGCGGTGACGGATGGTCTCGCGACCGTGGCTGCGGGATCCGTCGAACTCACCGCGCTGGTGGAGGAGGCATTGGCGCCCGGGCAGGACGTGTGCGTCTGCATTCGGGCGGAGGACGTGATCCTGGTGCGGGAACGGGCGGCCCGGACCAGCGCTCGGAACCAGGTGGCCGGGAACGTGGTTGGCATTGCGGAGCTGGGGGCGATGATGCGGATTGAGCTGGACTGCGGTTTCCGGCTGGGGGCCTTGTTGACCCGGCAAGCCTGTAATGAACTGGGGCTGGCGGCGGGGGAAAGCGTCACGGCCATGATCAAAGCGCCGCATATTCACCTGATCCCGTTGGGAAATGCAGAAGGCAGAATGTAGAATGCAGAAGACTGGCCTGCCGATTTCTGCATTCTACATTCTGCCTTCTGCCTTCCCGAGGGGGGGAATGAAATCTTGCGCTTGGGGCGTGTTCGGTGCAGTTTTTCGAGGCTTGCGTGGGCGGCCCCCTGGGGGTGGCGGTTTCCCAAATTGGAATATCGGGCCAGCCGGCTGCAGTTTTGATATGAGCGGTGAACAACCTATAGAGCTGGAAGGAACGATCCAGACGGTCCTGCCCGGCACGATGTTTCGAGTGGTGTTGGACAATCAGCATGAAGTGCTGGCCCACATCTCGGGCAAGATGCGCCGTCATTTCGTTCGCCTGACCGTCGGTGACCGGGTCCGACTCGAGATGTCGCCCTACGACCTTTCCAAGGCCCGCATCACTTACCGGCTGCGGTAGCTCCCAGTCTTTCAACATGCCGGGCAATGCTCCGCATCCCTTGTGTCGGGGCCGAGTTTTCCATTCAAAATCGTTTGGATCAGAGCCTCCTTGCGTCGGCTCCTACCTTAAACGCGGGCTGACCGGCCTGCTTCGGCTGATCATCTTTCTTTTACTGGTCCAGGCCTGGTGCCGACCGGCTTTCGGCACTGAATATTCGAACCTGCCGCCGGTCATCCCGCCGCTGGAGTTTTTCGACAAAAAACAGCCGCTGCCCAACCTGCTCCTCCAAGACAAACGGTCGGGTTCTTATATCACGGGATTCCCGGCCATCGGGGTGGATCCCGATTCCGGCTTCACTTACGGTGCGGCGCTTCAGTGGTATAACAATGGGCCGACCAACAGCCCGTTTTTCCGGTACACTCCGTACCGCCAGAAACTCGCCGTCGGCGCCACCGGCAGTACCGGCGGCACGCGCCAGGCCGTCGCGGTGTGGGATCAGCCGTTCCTCGGCGATTCACCCTGGCGCCTGCGGGCGGTGGGCGTCTGCAGGGTGTCAAGTTCCAGAACTATTTCGGCATCGGATCGCAGACGCTCAACCCGCTCAGCTTCCCGGGTTCGCCGCTGACGTATACCCGCTACAGCGATTATTACGACGCCATCAACAAGGTTCAGAACGGCCAGACGTGGTCGCGTTATAATTCCTATTACCGCCAGCAGGCGTTCGGCGGCATCACGCTCGAACGCAGTTGCGACGGCGGCTTGCTGCGGCCGTTGATCGGGTTCCAGCTCTCCCGGATCAAGGTGACCGATTACACCGGCGACATCATCAACGGCGCGGTCGAGCAACCCACGCTGCTGTATACCGATTATCAGAACGGCAGCATCACGGGATTCAACGGCGGCTGGGACAACGCGCTCAAGCTGGGCCTCACCTATGACACGCGGGATTTCGAGCCCGACCCGACGCAAGGCGTGGTGCTCATGCTCTGCAGCCGGATCGTGGGGACGTGGATCGGGTCCACTTACGATTACGAGCAGCTCACGCTGAGCGCGCGCTATTTTTACAACCTGCTCGAGCGACCGAGGCGGCTCATCTTCGCCGTGCGCGGCCTGTACAGCATGGAATTCGGCAACATCCCGTTCTATTCCTATCCGGACATGCCGTTCACGGACGGCGACGTCGACGGCCTGGGCGGCTGGAACACCTTGCGGGGTTACAAGCAGAACCGGTTCGTCGGACACGACGCCGCGGTCCTGAACGGCGAATTGCGCTGGACCTTCGGCGAGGCGAATTTCGTCGGCCAACATCTCAGCTTCATGCTGGCCCCGTTCGTCGACAGCGGCTGCGTGTTCAATTCCATCGCGCAATCCACTTTCAAAGACTGGAAAGTCGACGCCGGCCTCGGGTTCCGCCTCGCCTGGAATCTGTCGACGGTGGTCAGTTTCGACTACGCCATCTCCAGCGAACGCGCTGTTCAACATGCAGCTTGGGCAGCAGTTCTAGACAGAAGGTGGGGCGAGACTCCGTCGAGCCCTCGAAGGGAGGATTGGTGGATTAATGGATCCATGGATAAATGGGAAGACTGGCGCGAACCCACCCAGCAATCCAAATATCCATTTATCCAACAATCCCACGGTCCCAGTCAGGGCTCGACGGCTCGCCCCACCTGGAAAGAGCTTCGTGCCGAACGTTGACCACAATAACGACCTGTGGCATCGTTGATTTATGCGGGTCTCACGAAGAACGGATTATGCGCTGAGGGCGTTATTTACGCTGGTGGACCACCAGGGTGGGGCGCCGATTCCGATTCGCGAACTGGCTCGGCGGAACGATGTGCCGAAGCGGTTTCTGGAGCAGATTTTACTGGAGCTGAAAGCTCGCGGCTGGTGAAAAGCGAGCCCGGGACTCGAGGGGGGTATCGATTGGGGAAGAGCCCGGACAAAATCACGCTGGGCGATGTGATTCGGCATTTCGATGGGATTCTGGCTCCGATCGATTGCGTCTCGGTGACAGGTTACAAGCGTTGTTCGCAGGAGAATGTCTGCGATTTCGAGGGTTTTTCTGGGCTTGATACCCGATATGTGGCCTCGATGGATCGCGCCACGCTGGCCGAGGTTGCGCGGCAACAACCGGTTAGCGCGAGCGAAATCTCCGACCGCTTTGCGGAAGGTGCGGGAATATAAAAAGCTCGCAAAATCAGTTGACTTAATTCTTCGCCCCGGCATAATGACGACATAGTTAGTCGTTATTCAAACCTGCTAAACGCGGGTGGTTGGATGACGAAATCCTGAAACACGCTCCGCTCCCGACCGGACGACTGGAGGAGGCAGGCACAAAATGAAAGTGCATTATGAAATCCAGTCCTTACATTCTCCGGTTCTTTCGATCGCATCCTGTATCCATCCTGTTGTTCATCGCCCTGGCGCTGGCGGCGTCGCTGGCGACGGGTGCGGAGACGGCGGTGACGAATTCTGCCGCCGCGGCACCGCCGTCGGCCAAGGCGGAAAAGCCGCCCCCGCTCCCGCTGCACCAGATCGAGGGCAACGGCGGGGTGTTTTCCACGCTGTCCGCCTACATTGTGAATCCGCCCCGCGACGGCGAGCTGCTGGGCCGGCCGGCGGTGGGGTTTGCGTTTGTCGATCTCGGCTACGGGCGCCAGCTCGAATCCCTGACCCTCACCGAATCGCCGTTCAGCCGGGTGGAACTAGGGTTCGCGTATGAGAACTTCAACCTGGGCGACCTGCCGCTGGACATTCGGAATGCGACGGGCGTGTCGCTCGGCGAGCAAACGGTTGCGATGTACAACGCCAACGGCCGGCTACAGATTCTGAAGGAGAACGAATTTGATACGAAGTGGATCCCGGCGTTCACGGCGGGGGCGCATTACAAATACAACAACACTTACGCCAGCCTGAACAGCCAGTTGGGCGGCGCGCTGGCGGCGTCGGGCATCACGGACAGCGGCGGTGTGGACTTCACGTTCTACGCCTCGAAACTGTTCACCTTCCTGCCCCGGCCGGTGTTGCTGGAGCTGGGCGGTCGCGCGACGAAGGGGGTAGAGACTGGCCTGGCGGGTTTCACGCAGGACTATTCGCTTCTCTTCGAGGGAAACATCGGGGTGTTTGTGACCGACTCGATCATCCTGGCGGCGGAGTATCGCCAGCAGCCGAACGATTACACGCCGATCGTGGTGGGCGGCCAGACGCTGGTGGGGGCGTCGGGCGACTGGTGGACGCTGGATGCGGCATACATTGTGAATCGTCACCTGACGCTCGCGGCCGGTTACGGGCACTTTGGAAATGTGCTCAACCACGAGGCGAACGGCACCTGGGGGGTGACGACGAAATACGAGTTCTAACCCGAAAATCGCATTGAATGTTCAACAGCAAATCCGCTATGAATAATCCTGTCACACCGTTCCGGTTCCGCCGATGGAAGGCGTTTGCCGATCGGTGCCGGCAGGACGGATTTTGGATCCAAACGAACCGTTAACCGAGTCAACCTATGAGTGATCAATCCAAACCCAAGCTGAGCACGCTGGCGCTGCACGCCGGCCAGGCGCCCGACCCGACGACCGGGGCCCGCGCGGTGCCGATTTACCAGACAACCTCCTACGTCTTCAAGAGTTCGGAGCACGCCGCGAATCTTTTTGCGTTGAAGGAATTCGGCAACATCTACACGCGGCTGATGAACCCGACGACAGACGTGTTCGAGCAGCGCATCGCCGCGCTTGAAGGCGGCACCGGCGCGCTGGCGGTCGCCTCCGGCCAGTCGGCCATCACCTACGCCCTGCTCGCCATCACCCGGCTCGGCGATGAAATCGTCGCCGGCAACAATCTCTACGGCGGCACCTACCAGCTCTTCCATTACACGTTCCCGAAGCTGGGACGCACGGTGAAGTTCGTGAACTCGCGCGATCCCGAGGCGTTCCGCAAGGCCATCACGCCGAAGACGCGCGCCGTGTACGTCGAGACCGTCGGCAATCCCAAGCTCGACGTTCCCGACTTCGAGGTTCTGTCGAAGATCGCCCATGAAGCCGGCGTGCCGCTGGTCGTGGACAACACGGTCGGCATCGGACTGGTGCGGCCCTTCGATCACGGCGCCGACATTATCGCCAGTTCCGCCACGAAATACATCGGCGGCCACGGCACCAGCATCGGCGGCGTCATTGTCGATTCCGGCAGGTTCAAGTGGAACAACGGCAAGTTCCCGGAATTCACCGAGCCCGATCCGAGTTATCACGGCCTGGTTTACTGGGATGCCTTGAGCAACGTGCCCGGGATGGGCAACGTGGCGTTCATCCTGAAGATTCGCGTCACCCTGCTGCGCGACATCGGGGCCGCGCTCAGTCCGTTCAACGCGTTTCAGTTCCTGCAGGGCCTCGAAACCCTGCCGCTCCGGCAGAAGCAGCATTCCGCCAACGCGCTGGCTGTCGCCCAGTTCCTCAAGAAACATCCGCTCGTCACCTGGGTCACCTACCCCGGGCTGCCCGACGACCCCAGCTACGCCGTCGCTTCCAAATACCTGAAGAACGGCTTCGGCGGGATCATCGGCTTCGGCATCAAGGGCGGCCTTCCGGCGGGAAAGAAGTTCATCGATTCCGTGAAGCTGCTGTCGCACCTGGCGAACATCGGCGACGCGAAGAGCCTCGTGATTCACCCGGCCTCCACCACGCACCAGCAGCTCAGCGCGGAGGAGCAGAAGGAAACCGGCGTCACGCCCGATTACGTCCGGCTCTCGATCGGCCTCGAGGATGTGGAAGACATTCAGGCCGACATTGACCAGGCGCTGAGAAAAGCTGCATCATAAGAGTTCCGGCGACGCCGTTCCCGTGACGGCGCCGCCCCCTTATGGCCAGCCAGAAACACATCGACGGCGATCTCCAGGACCAGGCAGTCGGGGAATATCACTCCGACCTGGGCATCACCGACGTTCAGACGGCGGATCTTCCCGGGCTCCGGACCGATTCCGGGTTCCAGTTTGAATCCATCCGGATTTCCTATCAGACCCTCGGCAAACTCTCGCCGAAAAAGGACAACGTGGTTCTCGTCTGCCACGCCTTGTCCGGCGACGCACACGTGGCGGGAATCAGCCCCGCCACCGGCCGGCCCGGCTGGTGGGATTTCCACGTCGGACCCGGCAAGGCGATCGACACGAATCGATTTTACGTGGTGGGAACGAATGTGCTGGGGGGCTGTTCGGGCAGCACGGGGCCGTCCTCGACGAACCCCGCCACCGGCCGGCCGTTCGCCACGGATTTCCCGCCCGTCACCGTGCGCGACATGGTCGCCGCCCAGGCCGCGCTGCTGGATCATCTCGGCATCGGGGATTTGTTCGCGGTGATCGGCGGATCCATGGGCGGCATGCAGGCGTTGCTGTGGGCCGCCCATTACCCGGACCGCGTTCGCCTGTGCGTTCCCATCGCCACCTGCCTGGCGCACAACGCCATGCAGATCGCGTTCAATGAAATCGGCCGCCAGGCCATCCTCACCGACCCCAACTGGCGCGACGGCCGATATTACGAAACAAACGCACGACCCATCCACGGCCTCGCCGTTGCGCGAATGGTCGGCCACGTCACCTACCTGAGCGAATATTCACTCGGACAGAAGTTCGGACGCCGGCTGCAACGGCCGCCGCAGCCCGAGGATTTGTTCCCCGATTTCTTCTCCGTCGAGAGTTACCTGCATCACCAGGGCGACAGTTTCGTCCGGCGCTTCGATCCAAATTCGTATTTGTACCTGACCAAGGCGATCGACCGGTTCGATTTCCTGGCGGGGCGCGAGGCGCGCGAGGCGCTGGACCGCGTGAAAGCCCGGTTCCTCGTGATCTCGTTCGAATCCGACTGGCTGTATCCGCCCTCGCAATCGCGCGAAATGGTCCGGCTTCTCAAGCGGCACAACCTGGCGGTGAGTTATTTGAATCTCACGACGCCGTATGGGCACGATTCGTTTTTGATTCAGAATCCGGAATTTTCGCGGGCGCTGCACCAGTTCTTCGCGCAGGAACACGGATCTGCTTCCCCGTAGGCCGGGGTCTTCATAAACTGGCGCCATGTATTCGCAGCTCTACGATCGTGTCATCCAGTGGATCCCCGAGAACGCGCGGGTGCTGGATCTCGGCACGGGCGACGGCGCCTTCCTGGAGCGGCTCGTCCAGGCCCGGCGCGTGCGCGCGGAGGGGGTCGAGCAGGACGCCGCTGCCGTGGCACGCTGCATCGACCGCGGGCTCGTGGTACATCACGGGGATATTTTGAACGGTCTGGATCAGTATGCGCCGGGGTCTTTCGAATACGTCCTGCTGCTCGGATCGTTGCAGGAGTTGCTCGATCCCGAGCAGGTGGTGAACGAGGCGTTTCGGGTGGGAAAACACGTTGTGATTTCCTACAGCAATTTTGCCCACTGGCGAATCCGGCTCCAGGTGCTGTTCCGCGGCCGGGCGCCCGTCACCGGCGCGCTGCCCCAGGACTGGTACCGCACCCGGAACACACACTTCTTTTCCGTGCTCGATTTCCAGGAATTCTGCCGGGCACGAAATCTCACCCAGCTCCAGAGCGCCTACTTCCATCGCCACGGCCCTGTGAATCTGCTCCCCAACCTCCGCGCCGAACTCGCGCTGGTCCTGCTCGCCAAGGCAGTTTAGGAGTTTAGGAGTTTGGGAGTTTGCGAATCACTCCGGCTATCCTCGTTCTCGTCGTCGTCCTCGAAAACTTTTTCAAAAAACCCGTTGACAATCTCCGTCCATCGATCTAATCTCGATCACATCAGTAGAGAATAATGTGTTCCGGTGACGGATTTTTGAATGAATATTCGAAAAAAGTGACGATAGCTGCCGAACATTATCACTACAGTAGCAGTAGACATTAACCGAGAATCTGGAGTATGAGTGCGATCAATGGGCGGGTGGCGTTGAGTGAGTCGGATCAGCCGAGCTGGCTTGGGCTGGTTCGGCGCCAGGTTGAATCGCTGCGATTCGGGGTTGTGGAGATTGTGGTTCACGATTCGCGGGTTGTTCAGATTGAGCGCACCGAGCGGGTGCGGCTGGACAAGCTGCCCGCCGGTTCCGACGTCACTCCCGGGCACTCTGCCTGATTTGAATTTCCAATGCGCTTGTTGAGCACAACATTTTTGATCCGCTGGCTGCAGCCCGCCGCGCTGCTGGCGGTTCTGTCGGCCGTCGCCGCCGGGACGAAGCCCGAGGTGAAGCTGCTGAATGTCTCCTATGACGTCACCCGGGAATTTTACGCGGACGTGAACCCGGCTTTCGCGGGGGAATGGAAGTCGAAGACCGGCGAGTCCGTGGTGATCTCGCAGTCGCATGGGGGATCCTCCAAGCAGGCGCGCGCGGTCCTGGACGGTTTGGAAGCCGACGTGGTGACCATGAACCAGCCGTTGGACATCGAGATTCTGCAATCGCGGGGCCACCTGATTCCGACCAACTGGGCGTCGCGTCTGCCGGGCGGCAGTGTGCCGTATCATTCCACCATCCTCTTTGTGGTGCGCCCGGGAAATCCGAAGCAGATCCGGGACTGGTCCGACCTGATTCGGCCCGGGGTGAGCGTGGTGATTCCGAATCCCAAGACCTCCGGCAACGGCCGCTACAGTTACCTGGGCGCGTGGGGTTATGCGGTGAAGCAGTCGGGTGGCGACGAGGTCAAGGCGCGGGATTTTCTGGCGCGGCTGTTCGCGAATGTTCCGGTGCTGGATGCGGGCGGTCGCGCCGCCACCACCACTTTTGTCCAGCACCAGGTGGGCGATGTGCTGCTGACCTTTGAAAACGAGGCGTTCCTGATCGCCAAGGATTCCGGCAATCCGCGGCTCGAAATCGTGGTTCCGTCCGCCAGCATCCGGGCCGACAACCCGGTGGTGTGGGTGGATGCGAACGTGGCGCGGCACGGCACCGAAGAGGCCGCGCGCGCTTACCTGGAATTCCTGTTCACCGATGCCGGCCAGGAATTGGCGGCACGGCACGGGTTCCGGCCCCGCGAAGCGGCGGTGCTGGCCCGTCACGGCGACCAGTTCAAGCCCGTCCCGCTCTTCAGCGTCGAGGAAATCGCCGGGAGCTGGGACCAGGCCCAGCACAAACATTTCGATGACGGCGGCCTTTTCGATCAACTTTATCAACCCCGCAAGTGATTATGCCATTGCTCACCCAGTCCCGATCCGTTTCCGCCCCTGCGCACCGCCGGGTGCGGTCCGTGTCCGACGCGCTCGCGCCGCTGGACGAAATCGCCGCGCATTCCGAGAGCCTGGTGGTGCAGCCCGGCGCGGAGTTCGAGGTGAACGGCGAACCGTACGTCCTGCCTCGCTACCTGTTCATCGGGCCGCAGGGCGGCGATGTGCCGATCCGGATCGGCCTGTTCGCCGGCATTCACGGCGACGAACCCGAAGGCACCTACGCGCTCGTCCGCTTCCTGCGCCTGCTCGCCGCTCACCCAGAAATCGCAAAGGGTTACTCGCTCTCCGTCTATCCCGTCTGCAATCCCACCGGTTTCCAGGACGACACCCGTCATTCCCGGAGCGGCAAGGATTTGAACCGCGAATTCTGGCGGCAATCGCCGGAGCCTGAAGTGCGGCTGCTGCAGGCCGAGATCACTTCGCGCTCGTTTCACGGGATCATTTCGCTGCACACCGACGACACCTGCGAGGGGTTTTACGGCATCGTTCGGGGGGCGACCCTGACCGAGCATCTCATCGAGCCCGCCTTGTCGGCGGCGGAACTGTTCCTCCCGCGCGACGAGAGGTCGACCATCGACGGTTTTCAAGCCCGGCGGGGTGTGATCCTGGATTGCTACCAGGGAGTTCTGAGCGCGCCCCCGAAGGTGCGTCCGCGCCCGTTTGAAATCATCCTCGAAACCCCGAAAGCCGCGCCGGCTTTCCTGACCGAATGCGCGTTCACCGCGTCGCTCCAGACCATTTTGCAGGAATACCGCAAGTTCATCGCGTTCGCCCCCAACCTGTAAACCCGCACCGATTATGCCGCGCATCTACAACGACATCACTGAAACCATCGGCAACACCCCGCTCGTCCGGCTGCGCCGAACCGCGCAAAACCACGGCGCACTCGCCGAGGTCCTGGTGAAACTCGAATTTTTCAACCCGCTCTCGAGCGTCAAGGACCGCATCGGCGTGGCCATGATTGACGACGCCCTGAAATCCGGCGCGCTCCGGCCCGACTCGGTGTTGATCGAACCCACGAGCGGCAACACAGGCATCGCGCTCGCCTTCGTCGCCGCCGCGCGCGGGCTCCGGCTCATTCTCACCATGCCCGAGACCATGACGATCGAGCGCCGCAAACTCCTGAAGATTCTTGGCGCCCGCCTGGTCCTGACCGAGGGCGCGAAGGGCATGAAAGGCGCCATCGCCAAGGCGGAAGAACTCCAACAGAAAATCCCGAACAGCATCATTCTCCAGCAGTTCAGCAACCCGTCCAATCCGGCCATCCACCGGCGCACCACCGCCGAGGAAATCTGGCGCGACACGGACGGCAAAGTGGACATCGTCGTCGCGGGCGTGGGGACCGGCGGCACCATCACCGGCGTCGCCGAAGTGATCAAAGCCCGCAAACCTTCCTTCCAGGCCATCGCCGTTGAGCCCGCGAAATCGCCCGTCATCTCCGGCGGCCAGCCCGGTCCTCACAAGCTCCAGGGCATCGGCGCCGGATTCATCCCCGCCAACCTCAACACGAAAATCGTCGACGAGGTCATCAAGGTTCAGGAGGAGGATTCCGGCCCGATTTCCAAGGAAGTGAATCGCCTCGACGGCATACCCGTCGGCGTTTCCAGCGGCGCCATCATCTGGGCCGCCCTGCAGGTGGCGCGCCGGCCCGAGAACAAGGGCAAACAAATCGTCGCCATCGCCCCGTCCGCCAGTGAACGGTACCTGTCCTCGTGGCTGTTCGCCGACATCGGCATCGACAGCGACAACCTCGACGCGGAATTCTCCACGGCCACGGCCGCGGCCTGATTCCGTCCGAGCCCGATTTTGCCGACCCGACCCCGGGCGGCGTGTCCGAACCAAATCAATTTAGGAGCTGACCGGTCCTCCGGAGGTTCTTTGAAGAAAGAACTCTGTTGTGACCGTCATGTTGTTGCCCGAAAGAGCCGGCTTGTCCGCCGGCCGGGGCCATTTCATTTCCGCCGCGGTCGACCCGCGGGCACCGGAGTTTTTTCCCATCAACAACCCAAACGACCGAACTCACTCCATTCATTCCTACAACCCGCAGTAAACCTATGAAGACAAAACAACTCATCGCCGGGGCCGTGCTCGCCGCCCTGGCCATCGCTCCCCGGGCCCAGGCCGACGTCACCCTCGTCATCGACGGTGGAAACGCCAGCCGCAACGTCCAGTACGACCGCGCCGCCAGCATCCTGAGCGGCTATACGCTCATCACCAAGGATTCCAACACCCGCTCCTATGTGGGCGGAACGCTGATCGGCCAGCCCGGACTTGGGATCGTGAACATCCACTTTGCCCTGAACGGCGCCACGCTCGGGCTGCAGAACCTGCGCGACCTGACCAGCGAAGTCCTCGCCACCAACGGCCCCGCCGTGCCGAACCTGACCGTCTCGGGCGCCTTCCCCGAAACCATCGGCATTGATGGTTCGGTTTTCAATTCCAGCCCAACGTTGATTGTGCCGTTCGGGTTCATCAAGAACCCCGCCAAATCACCGAACCTGGCCGGCGTCACGAACCTGACCCAGCGCCAGATTGCCTACCTCGAGGGCGCCTCGGGCACGCTCCCGTCCGCCTTCTTCGGCGGTAGCGCCACCAATGATGTCGTCTACCTGGTCGGCCGCGACACCGGCGCCGCCGTCCGACAGGTCATCGATGCGAACATCTACTTCAGCAGCACCCCGTCGTTCTGGACGACCAACCGGCTGAGTTACCAGACCAACGCGGCCTACAATCTTGCTTACAATAACGTGTTCACCAACACCCCGATCGGTCAGCCCGTGCCCAACCCGCTAGGCGGCCATAACAGCGGCGCGCTCGTCACCGCCGACCTGAACGTCATCACCAACGCCATCGGCACCGTTGCCTCCGGCGATTTCGGATCGTTCACCATCCTGTCCTACGAGGGTTACCAGCCGACGCTGACCAACATTTCGAAGGGTTACTACCCGATCTGGGGCTATGAACGCTGGTACACCAGGAACAGCGGCGCCGGCCAGCCCAGCGCCAACCAGCAGATCGTCATCAACGCCCTCCTCGGCGCGGTGACGGATTACGGCTACCAGCACACCCCCGGCAATGTCTTCGACACCAGCAAATTCATCCCGCTGGCCGACCTCGAAGTCCAGCGCTCCGCCGACGGCGGTCCCATCACCTCGACCCTTTACTAAGGTTCACCACCCGCAACCTAAAGTTTCATCATGAAAAAACCTATTATTGCCGGCCTCGTCTCGCTGGCCCTGCTCGGGCCCCAGGCGCGGGCCTGGACCTACTCCGACGGCGATGTCCTGCTCATCTTCCGCGAATCCGGATTCAACAATGTCGAGTTCGACATCGGGAACATCAGCCAGTTCCTGAACCAGGCCCAGGGCACGACGGCCCCGGTCTCCGGCTTCGACCTGTCGATCGCCACCGGCGTCTTCGGAACCGATCTCACGGGCGTCAGCGTTGTCCTGGCGGCAACCACCTCGTCCGTGGATGCCAACCGCTCCGCGTGGCTGAGCGCCTCGAGCCCCACCGTGCTGCCGGTTGACCCGACGCCGTCGGGCTGGCAAAGCGACCTGTGGAGCGTCATCAACGGCATCGGCACCAAGCCCCTGTCGGCCCTGGTCCCGGTCGCCGGTCCCGCCGCTTATTCCATCGATCCCCAGGGCGTCCTGCGAATCGCCTCGTACGACTACGTCGTGTCGCCCACCGGCACCCGCATACCGCAGCTCGGCGGCCACGTCGGGTTCACGGTCGAGACGGTGATCCCGGGTTCGTTCCTGCTGTGGCAGATCTCGCCCAGCTCGGCGGTGCCGAAGCCGGCGGCGACGCTCGTCGGCACATTCAACATCACTGCCGCCGGCGCGCTCACCTTCACCGCGGGCCCGCCGGTTCCCGGAATCGTGGGGCTCAACCGCTCCACCGGATTGAGCACGGTGACGTTCACCACGGCGCCGGGCGGGAATTATTACCTGGCCTACACGAACGACCTCACTGCGCCGCTGTCCACCTGGCCGCGCGTGAGCGGGCCGCTCGTGGGCTCCGGCAACACGGCGTCGCTCGTGCACACCAACTCCGATAACAGCGGATTCTACCGCGTCTTACGCGCCCCATAAGCAACCGCGCAACACGCGGCAGGCCCGCCGGGGGACGGGCCTGCCGCTCTTGAATCAATTCGTCGAGAGGACAACCACAGCGAATGAAGCCGCGGGTCTATTTATTTCTGATCGCCGCCCTGCTCCTGGCATGGCCCGCGGCCGCCGTGACCACCAATGCCCCGGCGGCGGCCACGTTCGAGGTCAAAGGTTACCGCATCTCCGGCAACACCGTCCTGCCGCCCGATAAATTTGCCTTCCTCTCCAGTTACACCGGCCCTGCTGTGGACCTGCAAACAATCCGCGAAGGCCTCGGCCGGCTGCAACTCCTCTACCGCAATCTCGGTTACGCTTCCGTCAGCGTCACGCTTCCGCAACAGCGCCTCACCGACGGCTACATCCAGGTCCGCGTCGTCGAAGGCCGCCTCAGCCGCATCACCGTCACCGGCAACCACTATTTCAGCTCCAACAACGTCCTGTCCGCGTTGCCCAGCCTGACCACGAACGAAATCATCAATACCCGCTGGTTCCAGCGCGAGCTCGACCGCGCCAACGCCAACCGCGACCGCCAGATCTATCCCGTCATCAGCCCCGGCGTGCAGCCCGGCGACACCGAATTGAATCTCGTCGTCGTCGACCGCCTCCCGCTCCACGGCCACATCGAACTCAACAACAAGGGCACCCCCGACACCCCGCCCCTCCGCGTCGATGCCTTGCTTCAATACAACAACCTCTGGCAGCTCGAACACCAGGTCGGCGTTCAATACAATTTCTCCCCCCAGCAAATGAAGCCCGAGGATACCATGCCCCATTTCCTCGAACAGCCCATGGTGGACAGCTGGAGCGCGTTTTACCGGATCCCCATCGGCAGCCAGGAAAGCCTGCGCGACGTCTACGACCGGTTGCCGGTCGACTTCGGCTACAACGAAGTCACCCACCAGTTCCAGCTTCCGCCGCCCACCGGCCGGCCCGAAATCGTCTTCTACGGCTCGATGGCGTCGAGCGACACCTACGTCACCTACAGCCCGCGCCAGAATATTTTCAGCAACGCCATCGCCGAGGTGAGTTCGCAGGTCGCCGTCCGATCGCTCACCTACAACAACAACGCCGGCACGCGCCTCATCCTTCCGATCCGCGAATTCCTCGACGTTCACTCGTCGTTTTCAGCCGGGTTCGATTACAAGTTTTACGAGGCTTACACCTACGGCACGAACCTGATTTATTTCGATCTTTATTCGCTCGATCCCTACGGCAACCGCGTCCTGGTGACGAACCAGACCGTTCCGCTCGCGGCCAATTTTCATGACCAGCTTTGGTACGCCCCGCTGACCTTCGGCTGGAATGCGTCGCGCAAGGACCCGGTTGGCAACACGTCGTTCAGCGTCACCCCGCGCGTCTACTTCAACGGACTTGCCTCCGCCCGCACGAATTTCCAGATCGTCGCCCTTTCGCCCGACGCCGGTGGCACCTACGTGACGGTGAACAGCGGGCTGGTCCGCGACCAGCAATTGCCCGGCAACTGGTCGGTCCTGTTTCGCACAAACGGGCAATGGGCCAGCGAACCGCTGATTTCCAACGAACAATTCGGGCTCGGCGGCACCGCCGGCGTGCGCGGCTACCAGGAAGGCGAAACCTACGGCGACTCCGGCTGGCGCACCTTGTGCGATCTCCGCGCGCCGCCCTGGCTGTTCGCCTATTTCCCGAATGAACCCAAGGATATCCCGGGCTTTCTCCGTTGCTCGCTGTTCATGGATTACGGCCAGGCTTACCGGCAGAATATTGTGCCGCCGCCGGTCACCCGCCAGTGGGGCACCGGGATGGGATTTCTCATGTCCATCACCGAACATTTCGACGCCCGCCTCACGGTCGCCTGGGCGCTGCTCGGCACGCCCGCCACCCCGGCCGGGACTTGCCGCGCCTATTTCAGCCTCGGCGTTCAATTCTAACCCGCACGACCATGAAACCTGAATACACCAGCCGCTTTTCTGCCGCCCTCTCGGTCCTGATCGCCCTGCCCGCCGGCACCGCCCTCGCCAATCCCGGCGGCATGACGGTCATCTCCGGCTCCGGCAACGCGGTGTCATCCGGCGCCCAGCTCGATGTCGCCGTGGGCCAGTCCACGATCCTCAACTGGTCCAGCTTCAACATTCAATCCGGCGAAACCACCACGTTCCTCCAGCCGTCCGCCAATTCCGTCGTGCTGAACACCATCAGCGGCGTGGCTCCGTCCCAGATCTGGGGCCACCTGAACGCCAACGGCACGGTCATTCTCGCCAACGCCAACGGTTTCTATTTCGGCCCCAACTCCGTCGTCAACGTCGGCGGCAATTTCGTCGCCACCACCGCGCCGCTCCCGCCCGATCCCGGCAGCGGCGCCGCCTGGTCGTTCACCGGCATGCCTCCGCTCGCCAGCATCGTCAATTACGGTCAAATCACCGCCGGCCCCGGTCACTCGCTCTTTCTCATCGCGCAACAAATCGAAAACCACGGCCTGCTCGCCGCCCCCGGCGGCAGCGTCAGCCTCGCCGCCGGCCAGGAAGTGCTAGTCAGCGAACGGCCCGACGGCCGCGGTCTAAGCGCCAGCGTGACGCTGCCATCCGGTGCGATCAACAATTCCGGCCAGATCATCGCCGACGCCGGCACCATCGCCCTCAACGCCCGCGTCGTGAACCAGGACGGCCTCCTCCAGGCCAATTCCGTCCGGAACCAAAACGGCGTCATCGAACTGGTTGCCTCCGAAAATCTCCATCTCGGCGCCGACTCCCGCATCAGCGCGCGCGGTGACGATTCCACCAGCCCCGGCGGCTCGGTCGCCCTGAAGTCCGGCAATGTGTTCTCCGACCATCCCGGCAGCTCCATCGTCACCGTCGGCGGCGCCCGCGGCGGCAACGGCGGCGATGTCGAGGTCAGCGCGCCCAACATCGAATCGCTCAACTCCGCCATGGACGCCCGCGCCCTGTCCGGCTGGAGCGGCGGCAGTTTCCTGCTCGACCCGGTGAACATCGTCCTCGGCACCTCGGGCAGCGGCGCGCCCGATGCCAACGGCACCGTTGCCTGGAGCGACGGTGCGGGCACGCTGAATCTCAACGTCAACACCGCGTTCGCGAACAAGAATTTCTCCGAGATTCTCCTCCAGGCCAGCGGCGACATCAGCCTCGCCGTGAACACGGTCTGGAATCTCAGCACATCCACCGGCGAATCCGGCGGTCATCTCGATCTCCAGGCCGGAGGCAACATCATCTTCGGCAACGGCTCCCAAATCACCGATGCCAACGCCTGGTCCGTCAATCTCCGCGCCGGGTACGATTTCGCCTCGGGCAACGTTTTGCCCGGGGTAGGAAACATCTACCTCAACGGCGGCAGTGGCCGCACCCTGAACGGCTCCATCCAGACCGGGTCCGGCTCCATCGACCTCGCCGCCGGCCAGAGCATTCTCACCGGCACCGGCTTCATCCGCACCACCGGCGGCGGCAGCATCACCGCCAACGCACTTTCAGGCGACATCAACGCGGGCACCGCGAATGGCGGTTATCAGTTCAGCATCTTCGGCTATTCCGTCAGCCCGAACCTGGGCGGGATCAGCACCGCCGCCGGAGGCGACGTCACGCTGCAGGCCGGCAACAACGTGATCAGCATCCCGACAGTCCCCGTCAACCAACCGCCCGGCGCCTCGGGCGCCTACGGCAGCCAGCCCGGCAATGTCACTGTCATCGCCGGCAACCAGGTTCTCGGCAACTACACCGTCGCCAACGGCACCGGCACCCTCCTCGCCGGCGTCCAGGTCGCCAACGGCAATGTCACCGGCATCACCAATCCGAACGGCGACATCGGCAGCGCCCAGCGCCCCGTCGGGCTCGGTCTCATCAACGGTTCCTGGAATCTCTGGGCCGCCCGCGATGTCTACATCGCCGAAGTCCGAAACCCTAACGGCACGTTCAATCCCAATCCGCTCCCCGTTCCCTCCGGCCAGTACGCCGGCAACGAGGACAACTCCACCGTGCCCACCCGCAGTCCGTTTCTGTTCAATTACGCGCCTGACGCCGCCGTGAACGTCTGGGCCGGAAACGGCATCACCCTCGCCGGCGCCAACCTGCCGCGCGTCACCGGCCAGAACCAATCCATGCCGCCCGTTTACGCCCCCATCCTGCGCCTGAACGCCGGCGCCGGAGGAATCAACGTGCTGAATTCCATCGTCCTCTTCCCGTCCGCCCAGGGCCAGCTCCAGATCGTCACCCGCGACGGCGGCAACCTCACCGGCATCGCGCAATCCGGAAATCTCACCGGCATCACCATGTCCGACAGCAGCCTGCCCGCCTGGAACACGTTCGTGCAGGGCCACGCGCTGAACCCGGTTCACCTGAACGATCCCAACCCGGTCACCGTCGCCGTGTCCGGCGGCATCAACTCGTTCAACCTCGTCGTCCCCACCTACGCGCAGATCGCTGTTGCCGGAAACACCTACAACTTCGGGTTCGTCGGTCGCAACCTTTCACCGTCTCAAACCACCTCCATCCAGGTCGCCGGCGACATCACTTACCGCGGCAACCTCACCAGCATCAACATTTCCGAGCCGCTGCCGCCGGTCCTGCTCAATCCGTCGCTCAGCTCCCAGCCGGATATCGTCGCTCATCTCCGTTACGATCCAGCCACAGGCACGCTGACGTTCATCGGCCAGATGTCCTCCACGCAGCTCGCGTTCCTGCTCAATCCCAGCGAACTGGTCATCGGCCCCGATGGCCAGCCCGTGATCGATGATGCCGGCAACCCGGTCACGGTTCCGGTCGCGTTGAATTCCACCCAGTCCGCCGCGATTCAGCAGCTTTACACCGCCAGCCAGAGCGCTTCGCTCGGCGACCACGGACTCGCCCTCGCCGGGCCAGGCCAGTTCAACATCACCGCCCGCAACATCGATCTCGGCGTTTCCGGCGGAATCAATGTGCTGGCGCCCGACGCCGCCCTCGCCGGCATTTCACCCTACGGCGCGCTGTTGAACATCGCGACGTCCGGGAGCCTCGACATGACGTCCACCCGCATCGCCAATGAATCGCTCGGCGGCGGCATCATCCTCACCGTCGGCGGCGAATTGAATGTCGGCGGCCAGTTCACCACATTCGGCGATCCCAACGCGCCGAAGGGCATCTTCACCACCAGCGGCGGCGGCGTGTCCGTGACCGCGGGCGGCGATGTCAACGTCAATGGCTCCCGCATTGCCGCTTACGACGGCGGAAACATCGGGATCACCTCGCTGCACGGCGACATCAATGCCGGGTCGGGCGGATCCGGCTATGTCAGCATGAACGCCATCGAACTCGCTGCGGACGGTTCCCTGGTGCACATCCCCGCGAGCATTCCCGGCAGCGGCATTCTGGCCACCACGGTTCCCGGCGGAAACGCCGCCCTGGGCAACATCACGATCAACGCGCCCGAAGGCAGCGTGAACGCCAGCCTGGGCGGCATTCTCCAGATCGCTTTCAACGGCACGGATACCCGGAACAACACCATCGACGTCACCGCCGGACACGACATCGTCGCCACCGGCTCCGGCATCATCGGCAGCAACGTGAAGCTCGATGCCGGCGGTGATATCACCGGCGTCGTTGTCGGAAGCCGCAGCGTCGATATCGGCTCGGCCCAGAACGTCGATGTCACCGCGTTCAGCGGCGGCAATGTCGACATCACCGCTTCCGGCGACGTCTCCGGCACCGTCATCGGCGGCGGCAGCATCAATGTCAGCGGCGATTCCATTTCAGCCTCGCTGGTCTCCTCCAGCGTCACCGCATCGGGCGACACTTCCGGCGCGGCGATCGGCGTTCCGACCGCCGGCATTTCCAAGGACGAGGTCAAGGTGGCTGAAACCGAGGACGTCGCCGCGCCCGAGGGAAGCCCGGCCGCCCAGGAGGATTTGAAGAAGCAATTGAACAAACCCATCGCGCTCGCCCAGAAAACCGGGCGCGTCACCGTCGTTCTCCCATCCCGCAACTGAACTCACAACCCCCGATGATTCACATGATCCAACCGCTGCTCGCCTCCGGCGCCCTCCAGTTCGCCTTCGAAAAGGCCACCACCGAGGGCAAAATCACCATTTCCGTCCTGCTGATCCTCTCGCTGTTCAGTTGGACGATCATCATCACCAAGATCCGGCAATTGCTGATCGCCCGGAAATCCAGCCGGAAATTCTTCGCCGCCTACAGCGCCACGCGCGATCCGCTCGATATCCGGCGCCGGAACGAGGAATTTCCCGGCGCACCCGCCTACGAACTTTACCTGCGCGGCGCCGATGAATTGATCTATCACCTCGAGAATAATCCCAAGACGGTGAAGGGCACTCATCGGATCAGCACCGGCGCCTTCGAGACCGTGAAGGTCACCCTCGAGGAGGCGTCCGCGGCCGAAGCCATGGCGCTGGAAAAGGGCATGATCGTCCTGTCCACGGCGGTCGCCGGCGGACCGTTCATCGGGCTGCTCGGAACGGTTTGGGGCGTCATGGAAACGTTCGCCGGCATCGCGCGCGCCAATTCCGCCAGCCTCACCGCCATGGCCCCCGGCGTTGCCGGCGCCCTCATCGCCACCGTCGTCGGCCTGCTCGTCGCCATCCCCGCCATGTTCGGCTACAACTTCATGGTCACCACCATCCGCGACATCACCCAGGAACTCGACGGGTTCGCCGCGCGCTACGCCACGCAGATCGATCACGCCTACGTCGAGAACCGGAACATGGAGGAGAAAATCGCGGATGCCATCGTCCGCGCCAACCGCGAAACGGCTTCGGTTTCAGAGCCCCTATGAAGAAGTGCTCCAAGAGCCATCACCGCGCGCTGGCGGAATTGAACATTACCCCGCTGCTCGACCTCGCGTTCGTGCTGCTGGTGATCTTCATCATCACCACCACGCCCGTCGTGAACGATCTCGACCTCAACCTGCCCGCGGCGGCGCCGCATCCCAAGGATCCGCCCCGCAAAGCCAATTACATCACCGTCGAATCCAACGGCGTGATCTGGGTCAACAAACAGGCGGTCACGTTCGCCGCGCTGCGCCAGACGCTGGTCGACCTGCGCGTCGAGGATCCCGACCTGAGCGTCATCGTCCGGGGCGACGCGCGCACCAAGTGCCGCGAAATCCGCACCGTGCTCGACGCCTGCCAGCAAGCCAACGTTGTCAAAGTCGACCTCGCCACCGAGCCCACCGGGAAATAATCCATGCTGCCCCAGGCCCCCCAACGCAAGCCGCGGAATTCGTCGAAGGTCAACCTGCTGATCTCGCTCGTGTTCCACGCCGTCCTCCTCGGCGCCCTCGTCTTTTTCGCCGCGCGCGAAGGGTTGCTCGGCAAACAGCTCAAGAAAATCGCCGTCGAGATGGTGAAGGAAAAGGAGCCGGAAAAGCCGCGCGAACCCGAGAAACCGCGCGAGGAACCTCCCAAGACCGAACCCGCGCGCGTCGCGGAGGCGCCCCGGCCCGAACCCGCCCGCGCCGCCACTGCCGCGCCGCCGCCGACCGCGCCCCCTGCCGTCGCCCCGCCCGCCGCGGAAATGCCCTCGTTCACGTTTGACGGCGGCAAGACCGTCCAAAGCAGCTCCGATCCCGTCGAACTCTACCGCGGCTACGTCGAATACAGCCTGCGGTCGCATTGGAATCGCCCGCTCGATCTGCCCGACGATTCTTACGTCGCAGAAATCGAAGTGTCCGTCGACGCCGCCGGGCGCCTCTCGAATCCCGAGTGGAAGCGCGGTTCGGGTGACACACGCTGGGATGAATCGGTCCGCGCCGCGCTCGCCGCGACGCCGGCTCTCGATCGTGCGCCGCCCGCCCGGTTCCCGCCGCGCGTCCTGATCCGGTTCGACGTCATGCAATCCACCGAGCCCGTGACCACTTTAAGTCCGCCATGAAGAAGACGCTCCGCAGCAATCATCATTCGCTCACGGAACTGAACATCACGCCGTTGCTGGACCTGGTGTTCGTGCTGCTCGTGATTTTCATCATCACCACGCCGCAGATGATGAACAACCTCGAGATGACGCTGCCCTCGGCGAATGTGCCGCCCCCGAAACCGAACGAGATCAAACCGCGCCTCCAGCGGATCAGCGTCGAAGCGGATGGCAGCACCCGGCTGAACGGCGAACCCATCGCCGTGCCCGCGTTGCGCGAGGAACTTCGCCGGCTCAAGGCCGCCGACAGCGAACTGCGCGTCGTGGTGAAATCCGACGATGAAGCCGATTACCAGGCGCTGGTGGCCGTGCTGGACGTCCTGCGCCAGCTCGATATCTCCCGCGTCGGCCTCGCCACCCAGGCGAATTAGTAGCTGTCAAACAGACTGGTGGCGCGGAATTCCAGCGGACGTGCGGCGCCAGCCGGGCGGAACAGCACGGTCTCCGGGCGGCCGGGCAGCAGGTGGAAATAATTGTCGGAAAACGAACCGTCATCGTTGGCGCAGGTAAGTCGGACGTTTCGGGCGAACGATTTGGCGGTGACGGTGACCAGGCAGCCTTTCTCGACCTGCTCGGAGGTCACTGTGATTTCCGGATTCGACAACGCCAGTTCCCGCGCGGAGCGGAAGCAGCGGATCGTTTCCGCCAGGACATCGTCGTCGCGCCGCAACCGCGCCACCAACACCAGGCGCGAGGCGTCGCCGCCGGCCGTCAGTTCCGAGACCGGCACGCCCAGGGCGCATCGGGCCGATTGCGCCTGCGCCGTGCACTCGACGGATTTGTGGCAAACTTCCCGGCCGTCGAAGTCGAGCACCTGGACCTCGAGCACCCCGTTCACCGGCGCGAGTTTGTCCGACACGATCCAGAACTGCATTTCGCCCGACGATTCCACGGGGGACACCAGCAGCGGCGCGAAGCTGCGGCGGGCGCCGTAATGCAGCGCCTTCCAGCGGCCGTAATAATCGATGCTCGACCACGACGCCGCGGGCCAGCAGTCGTTGATCTGCCAGTAAAGCGAGCCCATGCACCACGGCATCGCGCGGCGGTGCGCCTCGATGCCCTGGCACACACCTTCCGCCTGCAACACCTGGCAGGCGTAAACGTAGGATTCAAAATCCTTCGGCTTCCGGTACCAGCGGTCCAGGTAGGATTGAATCAGCCGGTTGCCGTACTCGGTGTCGCGCCGTTCGTCCGAGGTGCAGCGCTGGTGCGACAGCATCGCCGGCGAATGCAGGTGGCGATCCTCCGGCGCGATGAAACGCCGGATGGATTCCATGTCGGGGTACGATTGAAATCCGAATTCGCTGACGAACCGGGCGATGTGATCCGGGTAGGTCTCGAACGGCTCTTTGCCGTGCCAGACGCCCCAGTAATGAATGTCGCCCTCGGCGTACGAAATCCCGTTGAACCCGGCATTCGGGCTGGAGGAATGGTAATAGCGGGTCGGGTCGACCTCGCGCAGCACGGCCGGGAACGTCTCCGCGTAAAGCGTGTGCATGTCGCGTTCCTGGGCGGCCTGGATTTCCGGCGGGAACTTCTGCTTCCACACCTGGTGCCAGCACAGGTCGTTCTCATTGTTGCCGCAATACAATGCAAGGCACGGATGGTTCCGGATGCGCCGGACGTTGTCGCGGATTTCCTCGCGGACGGTCGCCAGGAACGCGGGATCGGCCGGGTACATGGCGCAGGCGAACTGGAGATCGTGCCAGACCAGGATGCCGTATTCGTCGCAGAGCGAGTAGAAGGTGTCGTCCTCGTAGATGCCGCCGCCCCAGAGCCGGAGCATGTTCATGTTGGCCTCGGCGGCGGAGCGGATGATGTGTTCCGTCGTGGCGCGCGTGACGCGGTTTTGAAAGTTGTCCTGTGGAATGTAATTTGCGCCCTTGGCGAACACCGGGAGGCCATTTAACCGCACGGCCAGCGACGTGCCCTGGCCGTCGCGGTCGCGGACGATCTCCAGGGAGCGCACCCCGATGCGGCAGCGTTGCTCCCCGGCGTCCGTGCCGCCGATGTTCATCGTCGCGCGGCAGACGTAAAGGGCGGGATCGCCAAGGCCGCGGGTCCACCAGAGTTTCGGATTGGCCAGGCGGCCGCGGAGTATGACCCGGTTGGATCCAGGCTGCAGGTTGTGTTGTTCCGAGACCAGCGGTTGGTGATCGAGTTCGACGGCGAGTGTGGCGACCTGGGCGGTGTCGGAATCGATTTCGAATTCGGCGATCACGTCCGCGCCGGCGCGCGAGACATTGTCCGTGTGGACGAACACGCGTTCGAGCCGCGCGCCGGTCCAGGCCTCGAGCAGGACGGGGCGCCAGGCGCCGCAGGTGATGAGCCGCGGGCCCCAATCCCAGCCGAAGTGGAACTGCGCCTTGCGGGAATACATCGCCAGCTTCACCTCAGCCTGGTCGTTCGTGTCGAATGCCTGCAATCGATAAGGCGCGCGGTCCCAGCGGGGCTTCGTCACGTCGAAGACGTTGCGAAATTCAATTTCGAGTTCGTTGCCGTGTTCGACCAGCAGGCCTTTGACTGAAACGCGCCATTCGCGGAACATGTTGTCCGTTTCCAGGATTCGACGGCCGTTCAAGGTCACGGTGGCGTAGGTGTCCAGTCCCCGAAACACCAGGTCGAGGTGCTCCGCGTCCAGCGCCCCGGGCGCGACCTCGAACCGGGTCCGGTAAATCCAGTCCTTCTGTCCGATCCACTGCAGTCCGGCTTCGTTGGCGCCGTAAAACGGGTCGGGAATGAGCCCGTTGCGGAGCAGGTCGGTATGGACGCAGCCCGGCACTTCGGCGGGGTGCCAGTCCGGCGTGGCGGCGTCGCGGAACTGCCAGGGCCCGGGCAACGGGGCCGACAACAGGGGCATGAGCGGCGGATTCATGAGCGCGGTTATTTCACCCGGAGCCGGGCGGAACTGCAATCGCGGAATTCATCGGGGTTGACGCGATTGCCAGCGGGTGGGGCGAGACTCCGTCGAGCCCTCGAAAAATTGGATTATTGGATTATTGGATTCCTGGATAAATGGGAAGACAGTCGCGCGGAAGCCATCCAATAATCCATAAATCCATTGATCCAACAATCCTCACCGACAGGCCAGGGCTCGACGGAGTCTCGCCCCACCGAAATCGTGTCAAGGTCCTCAGCGGCGGCCGGCGATTTTGAGGTGGGTGATGCGGAACACGGCGCCTTTGGGGGTGTGGGCGCGGCATTCGATTTCCCAGCCGTGGGCCTGGATGATCTGGTGGACGATGGCGAGGCCGAGGCCGGTGCCTTTTTGCTGGGTGGTGAAATAGGGTTTGAAAATTTCCTGGCGCCGTTCCGGGGGAACGCCGGGGCCGTCGTCGCGGACTTCGATGACGGCTTCGGACGTGCCGTGGCGGTTGCTGACGACCTGGATACTGCCGCCGGGGCCGGTGGCCTGGATGGCGTTGATGACGAGGTTGAACAGGACCTGGCGGAGCATCTGGTCGTCGGCTTCGACCAGGACGGGTTCGCCGCTCATCTCGACCTGGATTTTGTTTTCCTCGATGTCGTATTTGAGCGCGCGGATGACTTCGCCGACGAGGCTGTGGAGGGCGACGGCGGTGGGCCGGATTTCGCGCGGGCGTGAGTAATTGATGAACTCGTTGAGTTGCGCGGTGACCTTGTCGGTTTCCTCGATGATTTCGCGGGAGCGCGTGCGGATTTCGTCGGGGGCGTCGGGCAGGCGCGAGATCATCTGGGCGCGGCCGCGGATGATGTTCAGCGGATTCCGGGTTTCATGGGCGAGCCCGGCCGCGGCGAGGTTCATTTCCTTGAGATGCGTATTGAGTTCGCTGGCGCGGACGAGGCGGATCTGGAGATCGGCGGACTTGGCCAGGGTGCGCCAGGCGAGGCCGGCGCCGACGGCGGCGATGGCGGCGAAGAAGAGGATGACCGTGCGCTGCCAGATGTCGTGTTCGCAGGCGGCTTCGAGGGTGTCGGTGGACATGACGATGGCGAGCCCGTGGAGTTCGCGTTTTTTGATCAGGGCCTGGTAGGCGTCTTCGTCGAGGCCGCGGGCCCAGAACGGCCGGTGCGGCCGGGAGTCGGGTTCGCGCGGGCGCGGCGGCGGCTCCATGGCGTTGGTGGATCCGTTGGTTCCCGGCGGAGCGGGTTCGGCGCCGGGCGGCGGCGGCGGGCCGGGGTCGCGCCCATCGCGCCTCGGGAATCCGCGCCGGAAGGCCTCGGGCGAGTTGTTGGTGAAATCGCGGAAGGGGGGGAGGACGACGGTGGTGGCGTTGGGGGTGCCTTCGGGCGAAACGGTGGCGCCTTCGACGGGGTAGACCATGGTGACCGTGTGGCGTCCCCAGCGTTCGCCTTCCTGGACGATGTCTTTTTGGTCGAGGTCGATGGGGCGTCCGGCGGAGGCGAGGAAGTCGCCGGCGTTATTGAGCAGGGCGATGGAGACCAGTTCGCCGGATTTGACGAGTTCGTTGGTGGAACCGTTGACGAGTTCGTTGAGGGTGGGTTCGAGGCGTTCGGGGATGACGGCGCCGCGAAACTGCAATCCGCGCAGGAAGGCGCCGACGGTATTGGCGATGGCCTTGGAACTTTTGCGCAGGTCGGTGCGGGCGGATTCCTTGACCTTCTGGTATTCCGCGGCCTGCCATGCGGCCACGAGGAGCCAGATACCGGCGAGCAAGCCAAACGCTGCCCAGGTGTTCGATTTGGCGCGCATGGCCGGTTAGTTGGATTTCGGAGGCTGTTTCTTCGTGGGCACGCGGTCGAGGAACCGGTCGAGTTCCTCCTCGGAGAACGATTTCCGCATGAGCGGGCTCTGGTCTTCCATGCCGGTGGACACCGACGCGAGCTGTCCGGGGCTGGTGACGACGTGGGGTGTGAGGAAGATCAGCAACTCGGCCTTGCTGCCGCTGCGGGATTTGCTCTTGAACAGGTTTCCGAGCAGGGGAATGTCGCCAAGGATGGGAATTTTGCTGTCGGACGCGGCCTTGATGTTTTGCATGAGGCCGCCGATGACAACGGTCTGGCCGTCGGGCGTGACGACGACGGTGTCGGCCGAGCGGATGTCGATGATGGGGGCGGTGACGCCGGCGGAGATGGTGACCGACTGGCTGGAATCGATGGTGGACGTTTGCGGCGCGACGATCATTTGGACGAGTCCCTCGCCGGTGATGAACGGGGTGACTTTGAGGATGATGCCGACGTTCTGGTAGGTGACGGAGTTGATGGCGTTGCCGAACGTGTCGTAGCGGACGTTGGTGATGAGGGGGACCTGTTGTCCGACAACAATCGTAGCGGGCTGATTGTTGCGGGCGAGCACGGAGGGTCGGGACAGCAGTTCCACCTTGCCGGCGGTGGCGATGGCGCGGAGTGTTGCCTGGAAATCGCTGCCGAGAATCTGGTAGACGCCGGCTCCGGGCGGCGCCGGGGTGAAGGCCTGGGTGGGGATGCCGTAGGGATTAAACACGCCGTTGGATCCGGCGTTCTGAAGGCCGGTGAGCCCGAAGATCTGGGCGAGGCTGTTGGTCGTGCTGCCGGCGGTGCCGCGGTAGGCGCCTTCGAACCCGAGTTGCAGGCTGTCGTTGTGCTGCACTTCGAGGAACACCACCTTGATCAATACCTGCGGCTGCGGGCGGTCAAGGTCGGAGATTACCTTGCTGATGTAATTCAGCGTTTCGTCGTCGGCGATGATGGTGACGTTGTGGGAATCGGGGTCGACGCTGATGGTGGCGCTGCCGACGGTGCCGTTCGGATTGTAGGTGGACGAGGAGTTGCCGCGGTTCTGGTTGTTGCCGCCGCCGAACCCGCCGAACCCGCCGAAGCCCCCGAATCCGCCGCCGCCGGGTCGTTGCTGTGCCTGGGCGGCGAGGGTGAGGCCGAAGCAGAGGGCCGCTGTGCCGATCCAATGTTTCCAGTGTGAAGTGTTCATGTTGATTGTCCTCAAAGTGGCGGGGGTTAGTTGCCGAAGCCGGTGCCGCGATTGCCGGTGTTGCCGCCGAACCCGCCGAAGGCCGAGTTGTTGCCGCTGGTGCTCGAGCTGTTTTGCGAGGTCTGGTTGCGGTTCATCAGCGCGCTGTTCTGGCTGGAACTGTTCCGGTTCCGGCTCGCGGTGTTGTTCCCCTGGAACATGTCCTGCAACATCGGCAGGATTTCCTGCGGGTCCGCGTTGTTCAGGTGAAACACCCGCACGGTGGATTCCTTTTTCGATTTGAAATCGAGGTCTTTGATCATGTCGGAGATCTGCTCCATGAGATCCTTCGTGGCAGTGACGACGACCGACGAGGTGCGGGCGTCGGCCACGGCGACGACCTGGGTGCGTTTCTTGATTCGTTCCTGCTGGGAATTGCCGGTGCCCGCCGCGGCCTGGCCGAATCCGCCGCCGAAGAACGGAAACCCGCCGCCGCGCGCCCCGCCGAACCCGCCGCGATTGCCGCCAAACCGGATCGGGACCTGGGCGTTGTTGCCGTTTTGGTCGGGGAACAGGCTCATGAGCAGGGCGGCCATTTCCGACGGATCGGCATACTGCAGCCGAAATACACGGAGTTCGGTGACGTCCTCCGCGCTGGAGTCGATGGCTTTGATGATTTCGACGAGGTGGCGGATGTTGGCCTGGGTGTCGGTGATGATGATGGAATTGCCGGCCTGGTTGGCGATGATCGTGGCGCCGGAGGAGACGAACGGCGAGAGATCCGTGACGAGCTGTCCGGCTTCGACGAACCGGATCGGGATGATCTGGGTGACCATTTCATCGTTGTTCGGGATGCTGTCGGGGTCGTTGCTGATTTTGACCGGGCTGTTGCTCGTCTTGGCGCTGCTCTTGTCCATGATTTTGAGCGTGCGCCCGTTGCGGATGGCGGCGTAGCCGTTCTTGTTCAGCACCGAGTTCAACAGGTCGACGGCCTCGTCGCGGGTCATGGGATGGCTGCTGATGACGCTGACCGTGCCGCGGACGGTGGTGTCGAGCTCAATGATGAAGCCGGCCGCGTCGCTGAGGTAATTCAGCACGAGATCGATGGGCGCGTTGCGGAAATTGAGGCGCAACCCGTTCGTGCCGGAGTCTTCCGCGGGGGGCGCGGCGAGGTCGTTTGTGCCGGCCGCGGCTTCGGCAGGCGGCATCGCCGCTTCGGCGGACGGCGTTGCGGTCTGGGCGGGCGGCGGGGTCTCCTGGGCCTGTGCGGCAAGGGTCCAGGCCAGCGCGGCCGCGAGGAACCAGGCGCGGAGTGCGGGAACGTGGGAGATGAGTTCGGTTTTCATGGATTGGAATTCGGGTTGTCGGTGCCGGGGTTGGTCTCGCCGTTTTCCTGCTGGCGGCGGCGCATCATGCGCGCGACGGGATCGTTGGGGTCGCCGGGCGCGCCGTCGGGAGGCGGACCGGCTTCAATGGCGGCATCGGGCGGAGGCGTTTCGACGGCGCCGCCGGCGGGGGAGGTTGCGGTGGCAGTTGAAGAGCTGCCGCGCGGCCGATAGGCGCCGGTGGATCGCCGGAATGAGCGTTGGGACCGGCCGCCTTCACTGGAGTAGGAGGCGTAAGAGTCGCCGTCGCGCACGGCCCATTCGCCGCTTTCCGAGCGCTGGACCTGGGTGCCGACATTCAGTTCGAGTTCGTTGGTGCCGGAGACGAGGCGGACTTTGTTGGGCTGAATGACCGCGACGGTGTAGCCGTCGATTTTGCCGCCCTTTTCGAGCACGCGCCGGTATTCCTGGTTGTTGCCGTCGAACACGGCGAACGCGCCCTTCTGGTAATCCATCGTTCCGACGAGCGAAAACGAGTCGACCACTTTCGGCGCGGGGCCGGAGACGATCCGGGGCCGGCGGTTCGGGTCGAAGATATTGCGGTCGCTGATGATTCGGAACGCGGAGAAATCGCGGGTGTTGGCGGCGTCGTGGTTCTGGGCGGGCGCCGTTGCGGCCGTTGCGGCGAGGCAGGCGAAGCCGAGCAGCGCGGCAGACAAATATGGAGTCGGCAATTTCATGGATTCCGGGAGGTGAGGGCCAGTCCGCTGATCTGGAGGCCGAGGGTCAACTGCTGGCCGCTGGCGTCGTGCGAGGTGAGGTCGATGGATTCGACCTTGAGGGCCATGGGGCCGAATTCGACGTTGTAGAGGAAGCGGCTGAGCGCCCAGAGCGAGCCAGAGGCGTCGACGTGGCAGCCGAGAGTGTGATAGTCCTCGGTGTCGTTGCGCCATTGCGGGGAGGTGCCGTTGATGCTGACGCCGCTTTCCTGGGCCCAGTTGACGAGCGCGTTGAGCACCTGTTCCTGGGCGAGCGACTGGTTGTTCGGCAGCGTGTTGGTGCGCATCTGGGTCCAGCGCCCCCGGATGACGGATTCGCGGTTGGTGATCGACCGGCCTTCCGACACCTGGAGCCGGAGCCGGGCGATTTCCTTGGAGCGATCCTTCCACACGCCCCAGAGCGGTTCGAGCAGGATCCGGTCGGCGATGAAAAGTCCGAACAAGGCCAGGGTGACCACGATAAGCAGCTGCTGGCGGTTTTCGATTTTCAACTTCACGGGCGGCCTCCGGTGTTCATGTGGAACTCGAGGGTGAATTGCATGGGCGATTTGCCGCGGGTTTGCTGGGAGAGATCGGTGATGCCGGGAATTTCGCCGACCTGGTGGACGGTTTTGATCCACGCGGCGTAACTGGCGGCGTTGCCGGAGCAGGTGACGGTGGTCGTGCCGGTCGCGACGGCCGCGTCGCGGTTGTTGTCGGCCGTTTCCCGGATTTCGAGGGTTTTGGTGGTGACGGAGCCGTCCTCGGGGAAGGCGCCGGTGAGGCTTTTGAGCACGTTGAGATAGCGGAAGGACGTGTCGAACCAGGGCTGGTATTTCCGGATCTGGTCCTGGACCCCGTTCAATTCGCGGACTTTGGCGGCCATGCCCGACCAGCGGCTGCGGAGCCGGGCGAGCTGCCATTGCTGGACGAGAAAGGCGCCGGCGACGAGAACGAGGATCGCGGCGGCGGCGGCGCCGGCCTGGCGCCAGCGGCCGGTTCCGTAGCGCGAGGTGAGCTGGTGCCATTGCGAAACGCGCGGGGCGAGGAATTCGAACGCGGCGGGCTGGCCCGACAAAAACCGCGCCGCGAGACCGAGCGCGGGCGAGAGCGGGGCGTCCTTCGGGAGCAGGCCTGGCGCCGATTCGGAGTCGGCGGCTTCGACGGATTCGACCGTGAGCCCGGCGCGTTCCATGCGGGCGCGGATGTCTTCGGCGAGGCGGCGGGCCATGTCGCGGCTGCCGAAGACGCGAACGCGGTTGAGCGAATTGCGGAGCGCGGGCGGGAGCTGGCCCAGCGTGATGCGGGCTTCGCGCACGATGAAATCGGTGTCGGGGACGCGGTCGCCGGATTCGGTGGTGAGGGCGCCTTCGAGGGCGCGCAGGGCGGCGACACCGCCGCCGGCGGTGATTTGGAGGTCCACCTGGTTTTGGCCGACGCCGAGGGCGACGGTGCCGGCGGATTCGGATCCGGCGGCGGGCTGGAGGGCGGCGATGGCGAGCGACAGGCTGAGCGGCTTGAGTTTCGCGGCGCGCAGCACCTGTTCCAGCCGGTCGAGCTGGCTCCGGGGAACGCCGATGAACGTCGCGTAGCGTTCTCCCGAGGAAGCCGACAGCCGCGAGGTTGCGACGCGCAGCGTTTCGGGGTCGGTGGGAAAACCGCGTTCGGCTTCGATGGCGAGGAAGCCGGGGATGTCGGCTTCGGGGATGGACGGGAGAGCGGTGTGGGCGGCGAGAATCCATTTGAGCGGCACGCCGGCGACGCAATGGCGTTCCCGGATGCCGGCGGATTCGAGGTGGTTCAGGATTTCGCGGCCGACGAGTTCGATGTCGTTGGTGAGCGGGTCGAGGGAGAGGGGGGTGGAGAACGACTGGGTGACTTCGAGGGAGCCGTTGGAGCGGCGGACGACGGCGCCTTCGAGGCGGCCGCCTTCGAGCGTGAGGCCGAGGACGGCGGAGGGCGCCTTGCGTTTGAGCAGATTCAATGGAATCAAGTTGTTCATTGCGTGGTCCGGGTCACCCAGGTTTCGCGGGCGCTGCGGCCGAGCGCCCACCCGAGGCCGCTGAGATCCTGGCGAAACAGGACGCGCGGTGTGCCCGAGGAAATATCGAAGATGAACCGGTTTCGGCGGTAGCCGCGGCCGAACGGGCCGGTGGCGGCGATGTCGGCCTGGAACTGGAAGCTCTGGGTGGTGATGTAATCGCCCTGGGCGAGCGCGGCGAGCTCGGTGCTGCCGGTGCCGAGGGCGTCGACGATCCAGGCGATGGACGTGAGGTTGCCGGCGTTGGATTGGCGGTAGCTGACGAGCTGCTGGGCGACGTCGAGGTTGAGTCCGGGCAGGCAGGCGAGGACGGCGGCGGGGGCGGTGTTGATATTGACGCGGCCGACGGTGTAAGGGGCATTGGTGACGGTGAGGTCGGGGTAGACAAGACCGAATTCATCCGAGGTCATTCCGCTGCGCAGGTAGAAGTCGAGCAGGCTGGGGAAGGAGACCTGGGCCGCGGGTGCGTTGGTCTGGCCGGGGCCGCCCGGGTTGGGGAAAACGCGGTTGATGACCTGCGTGGCGCGGCTGCTGCCGAGGCGGAGTTCGAGCAGGGCCTGCAGCGAAGCGCGGTCGCTGACATTGGTGAGCGAGGTGCCGTCGCTGCGCACATTCGGCTGGCAACTGTAGACGGTGAAATAATCGACCAGGCCGGGATTGGAGAAACTGCTGCCCGAGGAACTGTTTTCGTTCGGATCGAGCACGCCGTTGCGGTTCACGTCGTCGCCGAAGATGGTTTCGAGGGAGGCGCCGTAGACGAGGCGGAGTTCGTCGACGGTTTCGAACGCGGCATGTTTGGCCATGTAACCGGCCTGGCTGTAGTTGAGGGAGGAATCGGTGCTGTTGGTGTCGCGCCAGTCGATGATGGCCTGGGCGAAGTCGTAGGAGAGGTTCGGAAAATTGGAGCTGAGCACGTCGGCGGTGATCCAGGGGGCGTTGAGGTTGAGCTTGGAAGCTTCGTCCACGAGGCCGAAGTAAGGTTCGGACAGCGAGGAATTCTGGCCGCTGGTATCGCGGCCGATGAGCCAGAAATGGGCGTTGTCGGAGGCGTCCTGGGCGCTGCCGACGGGGACGGAATCGGCCTGGTACCAGGACCGGTCGGGCACGGTGCCGTTGGTGGCGTAATTGATGAGCACGTAGGAGACGTAGCGCGCGGCGCCTTCGACGGCCTGGTCGGCGGAAAGGCCGGCGGTGCGATTGGCGGCGGCGCGGAGTTCGAGCGACATGGAATTCGCGAAATAAAGCGCCAGGCTGATCAGCCCGAAGGCGATCAGCATCACGATCACCAGCACCGACCCGTCCCGGCGGCGGCCGGGCAGGCGGGAAAGTTGGCGATGGCGCGGATTCATGTCAGGAACCGGTCGGGGCGGTGAGATTGGTGTAGGACTGGCAAACGATGGGCACCAGGAGTTCGACCTGCCGGGGTTCCTGGTTGTTGGGTTCCGGCGCCGCGAGCCGCAGGCGCACCCGGATCGCCGAAGGCAAATTCGTGTCGGTCAGCGTGGTGTCCCAGTCGCTCCGCCACTGGGATCCGTCGTAACAGGTGATCTCGAGGCTGTCGACGCCGCTGAGCAGCGGTTGATCCTCGGGAACGGGCGTGAGGGTGGCGAGCAGGTTGCGGGTTACGCTGCGGACGAGGTCGCGCCCGGGCTGGGAGCGGTCGGCGGAGGTGCGGAGCTGGTACGTCACTTTCTGCACTTCACCCCACGGCTCGTTTTCCTTGAGGGCGCCGGTGGTGGTGAACAACTCGAGGTTCACCGGCTGGCCCATGCCGGTGCTGGTCACGTTGCCGGCCTTGAAATCGCCCGTGAGAATTCCGCCGCTGGCGGGCGCCATGGCGCCGAGCAAATCGCGCCGCAGCGTGCTGAGCGCGGATTGCACGGGCGCGGCGCGGTCGATGGCTTCGAACGACCGGTCGCGCAGGCGGAGGGCGGTGAAGAACACGCCGTTGATGGCGACGAGCACGACCGCGGTGACCGCGACGGCGAGGATCAGCTCCATGAGCGTGAAACCCCGTCGAGGGTCGAGCCGTCTTCGCGGTGCTTCGACGAGCCAGGCGGTCGAGAGTTGAGGGCTTGTGTTCATTGGATGCCCGTCAAACTGTTGAGCGTTGAGGTCGACACGGCCAGCGTGCTGAGCTGCACGCTGTGCGGGGTGCCGCCGACGGTGAACGTCACTTCCGCCGTGACCAGTTCCATGAGGGAATCGGCGGGCCAGGGTTCGCTGCGGAGGGTCCACGAGAATTCGCGGCCGTTGTCGGAGACGGTGCCATTGGCCGACTGGGTCCAGTTGGTCGTGACGAGGCTTTCGTTCAGGACGCGGTCGGCGATGCGGGCGGCCTCGGCCTGCTGGACGGCGACCTGGCCGGACACGCTGGCGAGATGGAGCGCCTCGATCGCGACCGGGATGACGATCGCCATGAAGGCCAGGGCGGCCAGCACCTCGGCCAGCGTGAACGCGGCGGCGCGGCGGCGGCGATTAGCGGTCGGTGCTGCGGATTTCATAACCCAGGCGGTTGGTGGACTGGATGAGCCAGAGCGATTCGCCGCTGGCAGCGAGGAGGTGGAGCGAGGTCGCGCTGTTTTCGTCGATGGTGCCATCCGGCATGAACCGGATGGCGGGCAAACTGCGGCCGTTCACAGGGAGAGGGCTGGCGTTGCCGGTGTCGATGCGGAGTTGATTTTCGAAATCGAAGGATTCGGCCTTGCCGTCGGGGGCGCCGCCGGCTTTTGAGTCGCTCGATTCCTGCTCGAGCCCGTAGCTGTTGCGGGAGGCGTCGATCCAGAGCAGGACGGGGAAACCATCGGCGATGGCGCGGCTCTGTCCGGCGTGGGCGAGGGCGAGGAGTTGGCGCGCCTCGGAATCAATCGCGCGGCCGCGGAAGAAGCTGGAGAGCGACGGGGCGATGAGCGAGGTGGCGACGGCGAGCAGGGTGAGCACCAGGATGAGTTCGATGAGAGTGAACCCGTGCCGAGGGTCGAGGGTCGAGAGTCGAGGGCATGAAAGGTCGGTCGCGCCGCGGACCGGCGCTCGACCTTCGACCTTCGACTTTCGACTCGATAGCATCATCGCTTCAGTGTCCAGTTGCAGACGTCGTCGTCGGTTCCCGCCTGGCCGTCGGGGCCGGCGGACTGGATGTCGTAGGAGCTGGTGTTGTGTTTGCCCGGGGAGACAAAGCTGTAATCGTTGCCCCAGGGATCCTTCGGGATGGCATCGCTGTCGAGGTAGGGTCCGTGCCAGTTGGCGACGTTATTGCCGTTGGGTTTTTGGATGAGGTCGGCGAGCGACTTGGGGTAGTAGCCCATGTCGACTTCGAACGCGTTGAGGGCGGTCTTGAACGTGGAGATCTGGGTTTGGGCGGCGGTGATGCGGGAGCGCTGGGTGGTGCCGGTGAACTTGGGCAGCACGATGGCGGCGAGCGTGCCGAGAATCACGAGAACCAGGAGCAGTTCAACGAGAGTGAATCCAGTGCGGAGTGCGAAGTGCGGAGTGCGGAATGCTGCGCCGCGTCGAGCGGGATTTGGCTGAATGTTCATGGGGGTTACTTGATGTATTGTTGCAGGGTGAAGATGGGGAGGAGCATGCCGATGAAAATGGTGCCGATGAACCCGGCGATGAGGAACAGCATCAGCGGTTCGGCGAAGGCGACGGCGGTTTTGAGCTGCCGGTCAAGGTCGCCCTCGGTGACGTTGGCGATGCGGACCAGCTCGGTGTCGAGCCGGCCGCTTTCCTCGGCGACGGACACCATTTCGAGCACGGAGCCGGGAAAGAGGCCGCGGCAATCGGCGAGGCTCTGGCCGAGGCGCCCGCCTTCCTGGACGCGGTCGATCGAGCGTCCGACGGCGTCGACGAGGATTTGGTTGCCGATGGATTTGCGGGCGACCTGGAGTCCCTGGACGAGCGGGACGCCGGCGCCGAGCAGGGTGCCGAGCATGCGGCAGAAGCGGGCCATGGCGAATTCGGCAACGAGCGGGCCGATCATGGGGACGCGGAGAACCATGGCTTCCCAGAGGCGCCGTCCTTTTTCGGACAGGAACCAGCTTCGAAGCAGGAGACCGCCGACCACAAGCCCGACGATGACGAACAACCCGTAGGATCGGACGATGGTGCTGATGCCGATGATCACCTGCGTGATGAGCGGGAGGGAGCCGCCGAAGCCGCCGAACAGTTTCTGGAATCGCGGAATGAAGAAAATCAGGAGGAACGCGAGCACGCCCAAAGCCAGCACCAGCAGAATCGTCGGATACAGCATCGCGCTGGTGACCTTGGATCGAAGTTCCTTCTCGCGCGCCTGGAAGTCGGCGATCTGGGACAGGACGAGATCGAGGAATCCGCCGGTTTCACCGGCATGCACCATGGCGGTGTAGACCCGGGGGAAGGTGTCCGGGAACTTCGCCATGGCGTCGGCGAGCGACATGCCGTCGATGACGGAATCGTGGATTTGCTTCCAGCGGGCTGCGACGGCGGGCTTGGTGGCTTCCTTGTGGAGGATGACGAGGGCGCGGCTGAGGGGGACGCCGGCGGCCAGCAGGCTGGAGAGCAGGCGCGTGAAATTTTCGAGGTCCTTGGCGGAAACCTTTTCGGACTTGATCTGGAACGAGAGTTTGCCGAGTGCCTCGAGCCCGGCGGGCGCCGCAGGCGCGGCAGCGGCGCCGTTTTTTTCCGCGAGACTGACGGGGCGCAGTCCCAGCGCTTCCATTTGGCGGAAGGCATCCGGCCGGCCGGGGGCATCGAGCTGCCCTTCGGTCAGGGTGCCGTTGGCCTGGATCGCTTTGTAGAGGAACTGGGGCATGAAAGATCAGGAGCGACGTTTGAGGGCGGTGTTGGCCGGGGAATCCGCGGCGGCATCGACGGTGTCGTTGTGGGTGGAGCGGGCGATTTCCTTGGCGGTGGTGACGCTGAGGACTTCTTCGACGGTGGTGACGCCCTGGCGGACGAGGCGCCAGCCGTCCTCGGCGAGCATGCGCATGCCGGTGCGGCGGGCGGAGTCGCGGAGCTGGTCGGACGACGCGTTTTTGAGGATGAGCTGGCGTGTTTCGGCGTCGACATCCATCCATTCGAAGATGGCGTGCCGGCCGTAGAACCCGGTGTTGCGGCATTCGCGGCAGCCGGGTGCGTGGTAGAGGACGGCGTCGGCGGGGATGCCGAGCTGGGATTTGAGAACGTTGGTGGCCGGGGAATGGTCCGGCTGTTTGCAGTGTTTGCAGAGCACGCGGACGAGGCGCTGGGCGAGCACGGCTTCGAGCGACGAGGCGACGAGGTAGGGTTCCACGCCCATGTCGACGAGGCGGGTGAGAGCGCCGGGGGCGTCGTTGGTGTGCAGGGTTGAAAAAACGAGATGGCCGGTGAGCGACGCCTGGACGGCGATCTGCGCCGTTTCCTGGTCGCGGATTTCGCCGATGAGAATGACGTCGGGATCGTGGCGCAGGATGGATCGCAATCCGCGGGCGAAGGTGAGACCGGCTTTTTCGGAGACCTGGATCTGGTTGACGCCTTTGAGCTGGTATTCGACGGGATCCTCGATGGTGATGATTTTGCGGACGGAATCGTTGATCTCGTTGAGGGCGGTGTAGAGGGTGGACGTTTTTCCGCTGCCGGTGGGGCCGGTGACGAGGATGATGCCGTGGGGCAGTTGGAGCACGCGGCGGAAGCAATCGAGTTCGCGGCCGTCCATGCCGAGCTGTTCCATGCCGCGCAACGTGGCGTTCTGGCGCAGCAGGCGCATCACCACCGCTTCGCCGTGCAGCATCGGGATCACCGAGACGCGGATGTCGACCTCGGCGTCGTCGAGCCGGATTTTGATGCGGCCGTCCTGGGGCAGGCGTTTTTCGGCGATGTTGAGGTGGCTGAGAATTTTGACGCGCGACACGATCGCGGGCTGGAATCGCTTGAGTTGAGCGGGGACGGAGACGTCCTGGAGCACGCCGTCGATGCGGTAGCGGATGCGGAATTCGTCCTCGAACGGTTCGAGGTGGATGTCGGAGGCGCGGAGTTCGATGGCGTCGCGGAAGACCTGGTTGACGAATCGGATGATGGAGGCTTCGTCCTCCGCGGCCTCGTCGATGTCGGTGTCCTCGAGATTTTCGTCGACGACCTCGATGCCTTTTTCCGCGTCGAGGGTGCCGATGGTATCGGCGCCGACGCCCAGGCGCTTTTTCATTTCGCGCTGGAGGGCTTCGCTGCCGGCGAGGACGGGTTTCAGGTTGAGCCCGGTGAGGGTTTTGAGGGAATCGAGGCCCTGGGTGGCGAAGAGGCGGCTGGTGGCGATTTCGACCGTGCCGTTGATGCGTTTCAGGGGGAGCAACTCCTCCTTCAACAGCAGGCGCGCGGGGAACAGCGAGAGAAGCTGGCGGTCGGGTTCGACGTCCTCGAGCGTGGTGTAGGGAATTCCGTATTCGCGGGCGAGCCAGCGGAGGACGTCCTCCTCGGAACCCATGGCGGGCGAACCCTGGCGGAGCAATTGATCGGCGTCGGACGCGGAGATTTGCCGCGCGGCCAGCATCCGGTCGAGGAGCGATTTGAGCGGCGATTCAAGTGTGCCAGGGTTCATGAGAATGCGAGCGGCGGCCGTGTCCGGCCGCCGCCCAATCGTGCAATGGCGGATCAGTTCAGCAGGCCGTTGGCGACGGCGACGGCTTCCTGTTTGGTGGTGAGCACTTTTTGGAGCTCGGCCTGGGCCTGGGCCAGCGCGGCTTCCTTGGCTTTGCGGGAGGCACGGTATTTTTCAAGCGCGGCCTTCACCTGTTCCGTGGGCGCGTTGCTTTCAATCGCCTTCTGCAGCGCCTCAAGGTCGGGGTTGGGCTGGCCGAAGAACCCTCCGCGTCCGCCCCCCTGGCCGCCGCCGTTGTTATCGCCGCCGCGGCGTCCTCCAAAACCGCGGAACATCGAGGACATCACCTCGCGCTGCGCATCCATGACTTTCGTCGCGCGGGCCTGGATGATGTTCCATTCGGCATCATCCTTCACATCCATCTGTTCATGCAGCCGGTCGAGCCTCATTTGCTGCATCTGGGCCGGATCGAACCGGGGCCGTCCGCCGCCGGGTCCGCCGGGTCCGCCGCCATCCTGCGCCCACGCTGTTGGAGTCGTCACCGCCAGCGCACACGCGAGGCCGGTCATCCAGGTCAAATGCTTCAGTTTCATCTTTGCCTTTCCACGATTGAGTTACTTTGGTTCACGGTTCAACCCGCTGCAGAACACACATGGGTCCTGTCGAACGAAATCCCATGCAAAGACTGTGCCAGTGAAGAATTCCCTTTGTTTACAGGGAAACGGAAGTCACACCGCGCAAACCTTGCTCACGCGGGCCGAATTGCCTGCGCAGGATTTGCGCAGGTGGACAACGCGAACATCCATTGAAGGGACCGCAATCTCACGATTACGGCTACGGGGAGACGGTAGCCGCGATTGTAAAATCGCGGAAGGGAAGGTTACGGGGCGGATTGGGGGCCGTCGTAGGGCATTTTGGATTTCACCTGGTAATCGACGGGAGGGAGAGCTTTGCCGGTGAGGCGGTAGGCGGGGGTGCCGACGCCGGTGACGCGGGTATGGCGGCCGAGGTGGCCGTAGGCGGTGCTGCCGAGCCCGGTGCGGATCGTGTAGACCGAGGCGTCGCCTTCATCCTTGGAATCGATCTCGACCGGCGTGATGCGGCCGGCGTCGACGGTGACGTCGAGGATGACGGGTTCGATGATGACGCGGTTGAGGAAGGTGATGCGGAGGCGGCAGGTGCCGGGGGGGAACGCGAGGCGCAGAATGCGGCCCTGGACGGGGTCGATGTCGGAAAACACGGGTTTGAAGGCGTTGTCGGCCGCATTGAATTCCCGGACATCCCAGCTCAATTGTTCCGGGGTGGGCGTATAGAGGTCGACGTAGCCGACGCCGGGCTCGGGGTGGCGCGGGTCGACGTTGAGGGACGCGCAGGCGGGGAGCAGGCAGATCAATGCGAGCAAGGTCCAGAGCGGCGGGCGGGCGCGGGAAGGGTTCATGATGCGGGGGCGGCCGGTGCGCCGGGCGGTTTGCGGGTGAGCAGCCGGTAGGCGGTGAGCGCGGCGAAAAAGGCGAGCACGACCTGGACGACGCGCCAGGCGATATGGTCGACGAGTTTGCGGGCGGAGGTTTCGGCGTTGGAGACGGCGGCCTGGGCTTCGTTGAGCCGGATGGAAATGGCGTTGGTTTCCATGGTTTTCTGGAACTGGATCAGGACGCCCTGCAACTGGCCCGCGGCGGTGGCGATGTTGTCCGCGGTTTTGGCATAATCGAGAATATTGAACGGCGGGCTGTTGGTGTCGACGGGCGCGTTGGTATCGGGCGGGTAAAGCTGGAGAACCATGCTGGTGTAGGTCTTGAGCACGGCGTTGAGGGAATCGCCGGCGTTGCCGATGGCGACGGCGGTGCGTTCGGCGTCGCGGACGACGGGTTCGGCGCGGGCGAGGGTGTTGCTGGCTTCGACGAGGGTTTGGCGGGCGAGGCCGAGGGTGGCCTGGAGGTTGGTCTGGCGGTTGTCGATGTTGGCGACAAGATTATTGGCGGCGATCTGGATTTTGAGCAGGAGCAGTTCGGAATTCCATTCCAGTTCGCGCGGCATGGACTGGGTGACGCGGGTGAACTGGGCGCCGACCATGGCGACTTCGTTCACGGCTTGTGCGGTTTGGTCAACACCCTGGAAGGCGCGGAAAGGGCTCAGAGGAATTTCGAACAGCCAGCCGAGCTGGGGGATGCCGCTGGCCGCGGCGTCGGAAGGCAAAATGGCGTCCTGGCTGCCCGAGGCGGGGTGTTCGCGGGCGAAGGCGTCCAGTTTGATTCTTGCGTCGGCCAGTTGCTGGGGTTTGAGAAAGAGGCGGCCGAGGGTTTCCACGTTTGTGTTGAGCTGCGCGGCGAATAGGGCGAGGGATTCGGTGGCGGGCCCGAACCGTTGCCGGGCCTCTTCGGTGGCGAGGTAATAGCGGAGCTGCAGGCAGACGGTCCAGGTATCGACGAAAGCGGAGACGGGATTGCGCTGGAAAATGATCTGGCCTGCCTTGCGGACAAGGCGGAGGCGGGCCTCGAGCAGGTTTTCGCGCAGGTTGAGGTCGTCGGTCTGGCTGGCGGCGACGGTGGTGGCGCGGTCGACGCCGTTGACGAATTCGACGTAAAAGATGCCGAGCTGTTCCTGGAGCTGGGGTTGGGAGAGCTGGGAATCGGAGCTGGAGCTGGAGCCGACAACGGCATTTTGGACCGGCCGCATGACGCTGCATCCGCCGGCGGCGAGGAGGGCGGCGGCGAGGGCGAGCCACCCCAGACTGGGGAACAGGCGCTGGGAGGATGAGAGCCGGTGCATGCGGTGGGGCTGGAAACCGAGCGCGGCCGGCGGGACTGCCCGGCCGGCCGCGTGTGGATGAATTGCTTGTTGGGCTTACTTGGCCGGGGCCGGGGCCGGGGCGCTGGACGCCATGGAGACGCCGAGGGCCTGGAATTGGGCGCCGACCTTGGCGACGGCTTCCTTCAGCGGGCCGGCTTCCTTGTTGAGTTTATCCACGGTGTTCTTGATGGAAGCAAGACCGCCGGTGGTGAGATCGACCGAGAGATACTTCTGCAGGTCGAGCAATTCGTCGCCGAAGGCCTTGAACTGGGTGGCGGCTTCGGTGTAGCTGCGCTTGATCTCGGTGAGTTGGTTCTTCACTTCGTTCCTGCGGGCTTCGCTGCGGGACTTGAGGTCTTCGTTCTTGATCTGGGCGAGCTGGGCGTCCCACGCGGTCAGGAACGCGTCGCCGGACTCCGCCATTTTCTTGCGGATCGCCACCACGTCCTGGGCCTGGGATTTCAGCTTGTCCAGTTCCTTGCTGTAATCCTTGAACAGCGGGGCAAGGTCGCCCTGCGAGGCCGAGGTCAGCTTGTTCAACGCCGCCATGGTCTTGTCGATTTGCGGGTTGAGCGCGTTGATTTGGTCCGCGGCCTTCTGGATGTTGCTGGCCACTTCGTCGCCCTTTTTGTATCCGCTCGAGGCGCAGCCGGCGATGAGCACGGCAGCGGCAGCGGACAGAAAGAGCCCGGTCAATGAGTTCAGTTTAATTTTCATGATCTGCTTTGCTGGTTCTGTTTCAGTGAATCGGGATGCCCCACGGCAAAACACAGTGTCGCCCGACTGCTTGTGCGGCAGTCTGAGCCCTTGCGGGAATAGTGTCAAATCCAACCTGTTCACCGCCTTTTCAGAACTGCAGCCGCAAATCCAGCCCCGCCGACCAGCCGCCCATGTTGTCGCTCCAGAAATACGAGGCGCCAAATCCAAACCACTTGAACACCCAGGCGTGGCCCAGGCAATCCAGCACCAGCCGGCCGTTCGCCGTGTAAATGTGTCCCGTGCCCAACCCCTGCTCAACTCCGCCCCAAAGATCCGTCCGGCTGAAAAACCCGCCCGTGTGCAGCTCCAGCGCGCCCAGCTTCAACCCCAGCGGGATGTCCGCGTCGATCTTGTTTTCCCAGGTGTCGGAATTCCCGTTTCCGCTGATCAACGGCGACGAACTGCTGAAGGTTTCGGTGTGAAAGAAATTGTATCGCGACGAGATGTCGAAATAATTCCGGCCCCAGTACCAGACGTAATCCGCCGTCAAACCGGGCACAATGGACCACGTCTCGGCGGTCCAATCGACGTAGGTGCCGCTGGCGGCGTCCTTGACCAGGTTGCCGAGCGTGTTGTGGGCCTGGAATTCATTCTCGATATGGCCGTAGATGCCGGCCAGCGTGGCCGCGACGCTGATGTGGTCCCCGTAATAAACGCGCGCCCCGCCCCCCGCCTCCAGCGCCAGCACCTCGTAACGCATCTGGTTCCCGGCCAGGTAGCCGTCCTGGAACGTGTTTTCCGACCACACATCCCCCACGTTTCCCAGCAGCACGGGCGCCCATGAAAAATCGCCGGACCCGATGGGCTTTTCCGCCGAGACATCGCCGCATCCGCCGATGCGGGTGAATCCGACGTTGGCGAGTGTGCCGCCGCGGAAGGTGTAGATGCCGCCGGCGGCGCCGTAATCGCCGCCGAGCACGGTGACGGCTTCGATGCGGTTGCCGATGGTGTGCTTGAATTGATCGACGGCTTCCGGCGGGACTGTCTGGGCAGCCGCGATCGGAGCGAGCAGCCCGGCGATTCCTCCGGCCAGAAAAACTCTCAACGGTTTGCCCGGGTGGCGCGATCGACTGCGTTCCATCCGGGTCAACCCTTCTCCGGGGCGCTGCCCGGCCCGGCCAGGACCGATCCCTGCACCAGCGGCGTGCCGGCGGCGTGCGCCCGCAGGTTGGCCAGGGTTGTCCGGGCGATGTCTCCCAGCGCTTCCCGCGTCAGGAACGCCTGGTGGGAGGTGATCAGGACGTTGGGGAACGTCAGCAACCGCGCCAGGTCGTCGTCCTGTAGCACGCCCCCGGACAGGTCCTCGAAGAAAATCCCTTCCTCCTCCTCGTAGACATCGAGCGCCACCCCGCCGAGGCGGCCGAGCTTCAGCGCCTCGATCACCGCCGCGGCATCAATCAATCCGCCGCGGCTCACATTGATCAAATACGCCCCCGGCCGCATCTGCTGCAGCGTCTCGGCACGGATCAGGTGGCGGGTGGATTTGATCAGGGGCACATGGAGCGACACCACATCGCTGCGGCCGAGCAGCGTCTCCAGGCCCACATACGTCACCCCGTGCGCCCCGGCCCAGTCGGCCGCCGGGTAAGGGTCGTACGCCAGGATTTCCATGCCGAACCCGCGGAGGATTTCGGCCATGATGCGGCCGATTTTTCCCGTCCCCACGACGCCGGCGGTCTTGCCGTGCAGATCGAATCCTTCGAGCCCGAACACGGAGAAGTTCAATTCCCGGACGCGGTTGAAGGCGCGGTGGGTTTTGCGGTTGAGGGTGAGGAGCAGGGCGACGGCGTGTTCCGCGACCGCGTAGGGTGAATAGACGGGCACGCGGGTGACGGTGAGTTTGAGCGCGCGCGCGGCTTCGAGGTCCAGGTTGTTGAACCCCGTGCAGCGCAGGGCCACCAGTTGGACGCCGGCTTGCGCGAGGCTTTCCAGGCAGGGTTTGTCCAGGGCATCGTTCACAAACGCGCATACCGCCTTCACACCGCGCGCCGTGGATGCCGTCTCGCTGCTGAGCCGGAACTCGTGGAAATGCCACTCGATCGCGTCCGAGCCCTCGGCCCCCTGCAGGGATTGGCGGTCATACGGTTTGGTGTCGTAAACGGCGACGGGGATGGGATGGGCTGGGGTGCTCATGGGGGAAGTTCAGCGGAACACGATGAAAACCGCTGCGGCCAGCAGGGTGGGAAGCAACGCGCCGAGCAGCAGGCTGAACGGCGAGATCCCGTTCGGAAAAAACCGGTCCAGGATCGCCTGCCCGGCGGGGTTGGGCGCATTGGCGATGACGGTCAGGCCGCCGCCGGCGACCGCGCCGGCGACGACGGCGTACTTCAGGGGATCGGACAAACCCGGTACCAGCGTGGCGAGGTAGGTGATAGCGGCGTTGTCGTTGAAGGCCGTCAATCCCATCGACCCAAGCATCAACGGCACTTCCGAAAGCCTGCTGAGCACCGGGGCGATCCACCACTGCTGAAGCCCGCCATGCACGACCAGCCCGGCGAGAAAGAAGCCCACCAGGATGGCCGGCCGCAAACTGAGGGCGTTCTGGTAATCCTCCGTCACTTCATAAAACGCCAGGAAGAACAGGAATCCAGCGATCAGCATCGCCGGGTTGTGGGCGTTCAGGACGGCGAGGGCCATGAAGATCACGTGGGCCGCGGTGACCCAGATGGGAACGGCGGGTTCCGGGGGCGCGAGCGGCGACGGGGCGGCGGCATTTCCGGCCAGTGCCGCGAATTCCTTCCGGAACGCCGCGAAGCAGGCCAGGTTGCCGCCCACGATGGCCAGCGCGGCTTTCCAGCCGAACTCGCCCAGCATGTGCAACGTTCCCCAATCCCAGCGCGACGCCACCATGAGGACCGGCGGGGCTGCGAAGTGGGTGAGGGTGCCGCCGATGGAGACGTTCACGAAGAGCACGCCGAGTGTGGCGTAGGCGAAGGCGGGCCGGGGTTTGAGCTCGTAGAATTTCCTGGCAAGCAGCAGGGCCGAGATGGTCATCGCGGCGGGTTCGGTGATCAGGGATCCCAGGAGCGGGCCGAAGGTGAGGATGGCGAACCACCAGGACCGGACGCCGCCGCCGGTGAGGCGGGCGGCCGCGCTGAGGCATTGCTCGGCCAGGCGCAGCACGGGGCGCGTGGCGGACATGGCCATGATGACCACGACGAACACCGCCTCGTTGTAGTTCACGTCGTGGTTGAAGTAATGGACCATGGTGGCGGTGCCGAAGCGGGCGGCGATGAACGCGGCGAGGGCGACGGCCCAGATGCCGAAGACCGCCTCGACCTCGCCGAAGAAATGAAGGATGCGGGAGGCGATGATGAGCCGTGCGGATACCGGGGCGCCGGAGGCGTCCTGGACCAGCTTGCGGTGGCGCTCGGCGAGGTCATGGGCCAGGCGCCGCAGCCGCTGGGTGAAAAACGTATGCACCACCGCCAGCAGGAACAACACCGTCGCCAGCAGGTTGAACGGCTCCATCGTCGCGCGGTGCTTCAGGATCTCCCAGAGCCCCGGCATCCCTGCGTCGTTGTAGCTGTCCAGCGGCAACGGGAAAAGGGCGGGCGACTCGGCCGCAGCACCTGCGCCGAGCGCGCCTGCCGGCACGAGGAACAGGCAAAACCACAACGCCAGCGCGGCGCCGGTGAGGCGGCGTCGCAACAGGCTGCCGTGGATGCTGTGATTCTTCGCGGGTTCCATCAGGCAAACGCCGTGGGCTGGCCGGTGGCCGCCAGGACCGCGCCCCACGCCATGCTGTCCGGGTCCACACGCTTCGTTTGAGAGGCCAGCCGGTCGATGGGAACGTGGATGAACTTATCGTGCAGCAGCCCGATGATCAACCCCGTCTTGCCCGCCATCGCCGCGTGAACCGCGTTGCGCGCAAACAAATCGCACTGCACCGCGTCGTAAGCCGACGCCGGCACGCTCCGGATGATGTAACTCGGATCGATATAGCGCAGGGTCACCTCGATCCCTTCGGCTTTGAAATACTTTTCGATTTCGCCGCGCAGGAAGATCCCGATGTCCTTCAGCTTGATGTTGCCCGATGCGTCCTTCTCGCCGCCGGTGTTTTTCAGGAGGTCCTGGCCCGCGCCTTCGGCGACGACGATCACGGCATGCGCGCGGCGCACAACCCGGTCCTTGAGCGCGGCGAGAAAACCGCCGGGCCCCCCGAGCCGGAACGGAATCTCCGGGATCAGGCAGAAGTTCACATCCTGGTTCGCCACCGTCGCGCCCACCGCGATGAATCCCGCGTGGCGCCCCATGAGTTTCACGACCGCGATGCCGTTGCGCACGCTGCGCGCCTCCGTGTGCGCGCACGCCAGCACCTGCGAAGCCTGCTCCACCGCCGTCAAAAACCCGAACGTCCGCGATGTGAACGGCACGTCGTTGTCGATCGTCTTCGGGATCCCCACCACCGCCAGCCGGTGGCCGAGGCCATGCGCGATCTGGAATAACTCGTTTCCGCCCCGCTGCGTCCCGTCGCCGCCGATCGTGAAGAGGATGTCCACCTTCCGCCGGATCAAATTTTCCACCGCGATCCGCGTGTCCACCGGCCCGCGCGAGGTGCCCAGCACCGTCCCGCCCTCGCGGTGGATGTCGTCCACGAACTCCGGCGTCAGAACAATCGGCTCCCGCCCGCGCTTCGGATCCAGTCCCTGGTAACCGTCCCGGAACCCGAGCACCTCTTTCACGCCGTAGGCATGGTGCAGCTCGAGGAACAGCGAGCGGATCACGTTGTTCAAGCCGGGGCAAAGCCCGCCGCAGGTCACGATGCCCGCGCGCACATTTTTCGGATCGAAAAACAGCTTCGCCCGGGGGCCCGCCTGCTCGAACCGGAACTCCTGCACCGACGGATGCGCAGGGTCCTCCAACACGTGCGTCGACACGCGGCAATGGTCGTGCACCGAGCGCCCGATCGGGGAAGGGTGCTTCGGCGCGCCGAGCCGCGTGATCTTCATTTCCTGCACCGGCAGCAGCTGCGATTGTAAAATCGCGGAAAGCCTCGATGATCGGGAATCCGCAATCTGACGATTGCGGCTACGGGGGCTGGATTTCTTGCTCATGGCTGTATTCGGTATTCCGCTGTTCAAAAGGCCGGCCGTTCACCACCAGGCTTCCATCTGGATGCCGTAGGTGAGGCCTTCGTTGTCGTCGGCGTAATCGTTTCCGCCGACCGCCCCCACGAAAGCGTTCGCCCAATGGGCATACGTGACGAACGCGCGGATGGCGGGACGGCTCATGAACTGGTTGCCCATCGACACTTCCGGCGCCAGGGTCAGCTTGTAAAGATAACCGCTCGTCTGGGCGCCGTCATCCTTCACCCAGTCCACCCCGCCTTCGAACGCCAGGTTGACGTAGCGATTGAGATAGAAGATGGGCCGGACGCCCGACGACAACCATTGCACCTGGCCGCCCTGGCTCCGGTACTCGGTGATCTGGTAGAGCAGTTCCGGTCCGATGGAAAAATACTCGTTGATGTTGCGAATGAAATGTTCCGTGACGCGGAACCGCCAGGAATCCTCGGTCTGGGGCCGGATGAAAACGCCGTTGGTGAGCGAGACGGTTTCGAAGCCGGACGTGAACGTGATGGCGGCGCCGGTGCCGTACTGGAGGGAGAACCGGTTGAGGTTGCCGCTGCCGGTCTCGCCGTCCCACAGGTGCAGCGCGGTCAGGGCCCAGCCGTTCACGGACGGCTCGGTGTTTCCGTTGGAGTCCAGCCCGCTGGTGGCATTGGCGAACACGAACCCGAACTCGGCCTTGCCCAGCGGCACCGGCACGTCGTAAAGCCGCACATCCCAGTTGGCCTTGCTGAATCCCGCCTTGTTGTCCGGGTCGGGCGCCGGCAGATCGCTGAACCCGCTCTGGCCGCCGGACCCGATCCAGGCCAGCGCCAGCTTCCCGAACGGCAGTTGCAGGTCTTCCATCCCGCCGCCCGAACCGCTCATGTTGTAATAGAAAAAGTCGCTGATATGAATGTCGTAGCGCCGGTAATACCGGATCCCGGCCCAGAACTTCATCTCCGGCTGCGCCGCGAACACGTTGCCGACCGCGCCCCACGCCTCCGGCAGACCGAACTGCGTGCCGCTGTTGTCCTGGAGGCTGTTGTAGGGATTGTAAATGGAGATGCGCGCCTGGACGCGCGCGATCGGCCCGGTCGGGGTCCCGTCCGTCCGCTCCCCGGCGTCGAGCTTGAACAGCTCCGGCACGTAAAAATTCTTGCCGAACGCCAGCTCCCCGTAATCCTCCGCCTCGTTGCCTAACCTGTATTTGGATAGTGCACCCGGCGCCTGGAACGCCACCTGCGGCCCGCCCTTGTCGTCCTTGCCGTAGCCCGCCCGGAAATAGCCGTTGATGTCGATGAAATCGTTCATCATGTGCTCGACGCGCTCTTTCACCGGGCCGCTCCCTGTGATCGACCGCGCGTACTCGGCCGTCTCGGTGTCGGCCAGGAACGATTCCCGGGCGAACGCGCGGGCGCGGACGAGGCTGTTGGACCGGGCCTGGCCGGCCAGGGCGGCGCTGCCGGCCGGCGGCGACTGGAGAGTGGGCGCGGCGGGCGGCGCCGAAGTCGCGGGCGTCGCCGCGGCGTTGGTGCCCGACAACGCGTTGATGCGCTGTTCCAGCGCCTGCATTTTCTGTTCGTAATCGGACTGGATTTGCCGCATCTCGCGCCGGAGTTGCTCGGCTTCGGGCGAGTTGGTCGATTGCGCCCGCAGCGGGCCTGCGGCGGCGGTGAGGAGCAGGACGACGGCGAAAAGCGCCGGGCGGGCCTGGAGAGCAGCCCGCGCGAAGCATCGCAGTTTCATGGTTCCAGGCCTTTCGATCAGGATCGCGTGAGCGCGCGTTTGGCGGCAGCCAGTTCCTTGAGCTTGTCCGGACCGACCTCGGGGTAATGCAGCTTCAGTCCTCCGAGCGTCTCGATCACCGTCGCCGCCACCGCGATGCGGCTGAACCATTTATTGTCCGCCGGGATCACATACCACGGCGACTCCTCCGTGGCCGTGTTCCGGATCATGTCCTCGTAGGCCGTCGCGTATTCATCCCAGTGCGTCCGCTCGGCGGCGTCGCTGGATGAGAATTTCCAGTTCTTGTCGGGATTTTCAATGCGCTCCATGAAGCGCCGCTTCTGTTCCTTCTTCGACAGGTTCAGGAAAAATTTCCGAACCACGATGCCGTTGCGGCTCAGGTAGCGTTCGAAGGCCCGGATGTCCTGGAAACGCTGCTTCCAGATGTTTTTCGTGATGAGTTCGGACGGGAGTTTTTGCTTGGCGAGGAATTCGGGGTGGACGCGCACGACGAGGGTTTCCTCGTAGTAACTGCGGTTGAAAATGCCGATGTTGCCGCGGTTGGGCAGGCATTTCATGCAACGCCAGAGAAAATCGTGGTCGAGGTCCTCGGCCGACGGCGATTTGAACGAGTACACCTGGCAGCCCTGGGGGTTCACGCCCGACATGACGTGCTTGATGGCGCCGTCCTTGCCGGCCGCGTCCATCGCCTGGAAAATCAACAGCACACCCCAGCGATCCTGGGCGTACAGGCGGTCCTGGAGTTCCGCCAGCGCCTCGACTCCCGTGGCCAGCGCCTCCTTCGCGCGATCCTTGTCGTCCGATTTCAACCAAAGCGTGTCGCCCGGGTCGTAATCCTTCAGCCGGAATTTAAACGAGCCATCCACCCGGAATGGCCGGGAGAACGGTTTGCTGCGCTTGATGATTTCCTTCAGTTTCATAATTTTTGGGAGGGACGGCATGCGGCCGTCCGCTTTATTTCAACCACGGATGAATACCGATCAACACGGATTTATGCCGGGGAGCTTTGACGCGAATTAGCGCGAATTACCGCTAATTGTATTCTGGAATTAGCGAAAATTCGCGTTAATTCGCGTCAGTCCCCATCCGTGTCCATCTGTGTCCATCCGTGGTTAAACTTTCCGGACCAGCATTACTCAGTGAATCACCCCGTCGGCGCGCATCGCCGCCAGGACCTTCCGGATCAGCGGATCGATCAGTTCCACCCGGTCCACCCCTTCCTTCACCACCGTCATCGTGATGCCGGACCAGACCAGCTTTTCGGTGTCGAGATCGAACAGGTCGATCTCCAGGAAAACATCGGATTTCTGGGTCCCGTAAATGGCGCCCGTTGCCCGCCAGGAGCTGGTGAAATAATCGTACCAGCCGAATCCCTGCACTCCCTGCGTGCCCGGGCCGAACCGGGTGTTCCGCAACTGCACCTCGCTCGCGTAGGTGGCGGAATCCAGCAGCCGGATGATCAGGACCGAATCCGCCCCGGCCCCCTTGAGCTTCGCCGCCGCGGCCGCCTTGTCGGCGTTGATCTCCTCCAGCGGCAGCAGGCTGAAGGTGACGAACGCTTTCTGCTGCTGCTCCCCGAACTGGCGCACGAACCGGTTTTCAAATCCCTGCCGCACCAGTCCGCGCGGATCGATTGCGACCACCGCGATGTCGCCCACGGGTCCGCCGTGGTATTGCGGGGATTTCCAACTGGATTTGAGGGATGTTGCCGCGCAGGCGCCCGCCAGGGCCGCGAACGCAATTGCCAGGGTTCGAAGTTTCATAGGGTTCATCTAGTTCATGCCCTGCCGCGCTTCGATCAGGAAATGATCGGACGCTTCCATGTTGATCAGGCCGAAACGGGGATATTCGAGGTCGAGAATCACGTAAACCGCCAGGCACATGATGAGGCTGAAGCCGATCATGTGGATCCAGCTTCGGCGCCGGCTGGAGGCCATGCCGATCCCCGCCAGCAGCGAGCTGACCATCACCAGCAGACCGAGCAGGATGAAAATGATCCGGGGCGCATGGATGCGGGTGGAGGCAATCCGGGAACTGCGGAGATCGAAGAGTTCGTTCAACGGCGTCAAAACCAGCAGTGCCGTGCGCTGTCCGCCGTCCGAGGTGGAGGCGGCGACCGCGCCCTTCCAAAGCTCGCCCTGCAACTGCGCCGAGTGACCCAGTTCTTTCCCCACCGCTTCGTAATCGGGCAGCAGTTGATAAGTGCGGATCCGGGAATCGACGTATTGACGCATCAGTTCGCGCAACTTCGGCTGATCGGACGCGGGCAGCAGGTCCAGCCGCAGGTAGGCCGTGCCGGCGGCGTTCGCCTCCTGCACGATCATCTGCCGCCGCTGGTCGAAACGCGTGCTCGCGCCGGAGAAAGTGAATGCGATGATGAGACCGAGCAGGCCGAACACGGCACCCTCGACCGCGCCCATGCCGGCGCGGGCGCCCTCGGTGTCGCGGGCAAGCCGTTGCAGGCCGAAATGCCGGCCCAGTTCAAGGAAGACGAGCGTGCCCGCTCCCACCACAATCGTGAACACGACCACGAACAGGTAGACTGAATTCATCGCGCGCCTCTCCGCAGCCGAGGCACGACAATCTACGGCCCAACCCGGGTCGGAAGTCAAGCCAAGCGGAGGAAAAGGGGGGGATGGTTGGATGATTGGATGATTGGATGATTGGATTGTTGGATTCCTGGATTGGGGGATCGTCCTCGTCCTCGTCCTCGTCCTCGAACGGAGCGGAACGGAGTGTTGGAGTGATGGAGTCGTGGTGTGTCGGATTATCCACAACTCCATCACTCCATCACTCCATGCCCCCCCCCCCCCGTCGTGCTTGTTGTGCTTCGGGCGTGCTGCTACGCTGGTCGCGGTGGGGCGCTTGGCGCAGTGGCTAGCGCGTCTCGTTTACACCGAGTAGGTCGGGGGTTCGAATCCCTCAGCGCCCACCATTCTTCGCTTCCTGCGTGAGCCACGCGAAGTCAGGGTGAGCGAATGACAAAGAATTGTCCGTCTGCCGCCGGATTTACGACGTTGGTGAGCGTGACGAGGAAATTATTCGTGGTGTGACTCACGACATAATTTGTGGCCAGCCGGGTCCATTGAGTCAACGGGCGCGCCGGATCGAGGCTCGAGAGCAGGTAAAAGTATCCTCCGAACTGGCAAGTCGCCCGAAGCTGCAGATGGTTGGTTTTCGATTCTGGTGTCGCCAGAGCATCTTTATATCAATCAATAATGTGTGCAGAAAATGAGGCCGTTTTTGGGCTTATGGAGCGATTTTGGGGGCCGTTTTCGCGTCCATACGGTAAGGCGACTTCTCGCATGGCATAGAGGTTCTCGTCGATTTCCAGCACCTCGACCTCACAGCGCGAGACATCGCCGGGTGTGATTTGGCTCACAAAGGCACTGCTCCCGACCGCCAGGCTCTCTGTCCAGATGGGTTCCCGCTTGAGTTTATCCCGCGCGATCCTCTCCGCCAGGCTGAAGTCGAGGTTTCGCCGGACATCCTGAATGTTCCTGGCGCAAAGCCGCCAGCAGAGTCGATCAAGATCCAACAGTCGATTGCGCGTCTTGGTCCCCATGATCTCGTGGTGGCCGACCCAATCCCATTCGCGCGGGTGCCTCACGACCCCGCAACGCACCATGTTCAATTCGATGTAACACAAGCAGCGCCACAGATAATCGCCGCCTTCCACGAGGGTGGCGTGGTAATTGTCGCCCCAAAACGCGTTAATCCGCTCCTTGCGCTTATTGTAAGCTCTGGCGAATTCTCCTTCCAACACATGCATCAGGCCGCCCAGTTCACTCCGATCCGGAGTGTCGATCAGCAAGTGGACGTGGTTGCACGTGATGCAATAATCCAGGAGCGTAACTTGAAACTCCTGCAGATGCTTCCTCAATGCTGAACGATAAGCCTTCCGGTCGACCGCGAACTTCAGCAGATAGGAACGATTGTGACAGCGATGCGTGACGTGATAAATGCCTCCATCGCTCATCCTGAGTCGATTTGCCCTTGCCATGGAATCCAGTTTTACGCCAGCCAACTGCGATATACAGCAAAAAACGGGGCCAAAAAACGCTCCATAAGCCATAAAACAGCCCCAAATTTGGTGCATGCTCCTCTGCTCACGCTTCTTGCTCTGGCGACACCAGACTGAAGAACAGTCGTCCGGGTTTGAACGCACACTGTCCGGGTTTGCTCGCAACGCAGCACGGTTTGAGTAAAGGCTTGCCACTCAATTCATTTTGCTGCAAAAGGGATCAAAAATTAGGGCCTATGAACAAGATCCCCGCCAAAGTATTGAACGAGTTGAACCGGCAATTTAACCAGGAATTGAGCGCCGCTCACAGTTATCGCGCACTGTCGTTGTGGTGCGAGGGCCGGAATCTCAAGGGATTTGGACGTTACTTTGCAAAGCAGGCCGCCGAGGAACAGGAGCACGCGTCCAAAATAACCGCGCACATCCTGGACCGGGGCGGAGATCCCGAACTGATGGCGATCCCTGCGCCGAAGAGTGCTTTCAAATCGCTGCTGGAAATCGCCCAGCATGCGCAGACGATGGAAACTGAAAACACCAAGGGGATCCACCAGGTGTACGAGGCGGCGCAAGGCGCGAAGGATTATCCGGCGCAGGTATTGATGCACTGGTTCATTGCGGAGCAGGTTGAGGAAGAGGCGTGGTGCCTGGAAATGGTGGAACGCGTGCAGGCAGCCACGTGTGCCGGAGGACTCTCCGACCTGGACCGGCACATCGAGCGCTATCTCGAGGCCGGAAAAGGCGAGGAGAGTTAAGCCCGCATCCGACTCACGCACGCCCCTGCATTCTTCACAGACTCTGTGCGCCAAGCAGCTTGCTCTGGTCAAACCAGACGGGTATGGATGCGGGTATGAACGGGATTCGATTTGTCGCTGAGTTGGTTGTTGTCGGGTTCGCTTCTGTCGCCGCGGCCCGTGAATTTCATGTGGCTCCGCAGGGCGCCGTTAATTCTCCCGGCACTCCCGACGAACCGCTGCAATCCCTCCAGGCCGCGATCGATCTCGCCCAGGCGGGCGACACGGTTTACCTCCACGGCGGGCACTACCGATTGCAACAGCCGGTCCAGGTCACACGTTCCGGTTCCGCCGGCCGCTGGCTCACCCTCCAGGCGATCGAAAATGAAATCCCGGTTCTCGACGCCGGGGCGCTGACCAATGACGCGGTGCCCGGTTTCACCGAGTTGGGCGCCTTCAACATCAAAGGAGCGCGCTACGTGCGGGTGAGCGGCGTTACCGTGAGCAATTCCCACAACGGCGGATTCATGCTGCACGGGCCGGGCACGGATCACATCGACCTGCTCGGCTGCCGGTCGCATCGATCCTACAACTCCGGCATCGGGGTCTGGTATGCCGATCACGTGAACGTTTGGAATTGCGAGGTGACGGGCGCGAACGACCAGGAGATGCGGACCCCGCGGCAGCGACTGGAACACGAAGCGCCGCACGAGGCGATCTCACTGGCCGGCGCTCGATTTTTCGATGTGGCTTCGAACGACGTTCATCACTGCGTCAAGGAAGGCATCGATTGCAAGGAAGTCAGCGCCCACGGCCGCGTGCACCACAATTCCGTGCACGACATGCCGCGGCAGGGGTTGTATGCGGACGCGTGGTTCGGTTTGCTGGAGGATGTTGAATTCGATTCGAACATTGTGACGCGCTGCGAGTGGGGCGGGGCGATTTCTGTGGAGGGCGCGGGCGCGCGGATGGAGAACGTGCGATTTCATCACAACACGATCTTCAACAATCGCGCTTCTGGAATCCTGTTCGGCGTGTGGGGCACGAACGGGCCCCGGCACAACATCGCGGTCTTCAACAACACCCTCGTTGGCAACGGATCCAAAGGGCACTGGGCCGGATCCACCGGCGCCATCGACATTCGTTCCACGAACCTGTTCCACGTGCGGATCTTCAACAATATTTGCAGCCGCAATTATGCCTTCGCGATCGCCACGTTCGCCCCGCCCGGCGTGGCGGATGCGGAATTGAAAGCCTTGGATGTGGTCATTGAAAACAACTGGCTCGAAGCCGGCCCGGCGGTGGACGAAGGCGGCGGCGTGTTCAATCGCACCTGGCCCTGCGACGGCCGGAGGCATTTCAGCGGCGACCCGGGTTTTGTCGATCCGGCGCATGGCAATTTCCGGCTCAGGGAAAACTCTCCAGCGCGGGGCAAGGGTGTGGTTCTGCCCGGCATCGGGGGCGGAAAAGATCCCGGGGCCTAGCTGGAACGATTGGGATCCAAAAGTCCCAATCACGGAGCAAAACAGCCGCCCACCCTGGCGGACCCCATCCGTGTTCATCCGTGTCCATCCGTGGTTCAACTTCCGGCCCGGATCCGCGGTCGATTGCAGGAGCGCTTGACGTCATTATCAATGGTGTTACGATTTGAAGATATCGTAATACCATGAAAGAAGCATTGCCGGCTCGCAAACCGGACACCCCGCGGGGATTCACACTGATTGAGCTGTTGGTGGTGATTGCCATCATCGCCATTCTCGCGGCGCTTCTTCTTCCGGCGCTGTCCCGGGCGAAGGAGCGCGGGCGGCGCGCGGCCTGTTCGTCAAACCTGCGGCAGGTTGCCCTCGCGGCCCGCCTTTACATGGACGATTACAACGGCAGCCTGTTTCATCACCACGAAGGCTGGGTGCTGGATGACGGGACGCAGACGGATGTTCTCCCCTCAAGTCCGGCCGGTTGCGCCGGGGGCGGGACGGGCAACAGCCAGGCTGAAAAACCCTGGGTCATCTTTTTCCACCCCTATCTCCAAAGCCGGATCGCCGCATTCTGCCCGGCCGATCCGACGCCGCGATCCCGGATTCTCGCCACCGATTTGCAGGGCTACAACGGGGCCATCACGACCACCAGCCAATCCCCGCCCAACCGTTCCGAGCAGGCCGTTGCGCAGGCCGAACACCTGACCATCGAGAGTTACCTGCTGGATTCGATTTTCACGCACAAGTCCGCCCGCTACGCGGTCGAGGGAGTGCTGCCGGGCTTTGCCACGGACAACAATGTCGCCCACCTTTCCAATCGCAACATCATCATGTTCTCCGAGCGGAACTCCGAGGCGCTGAATGCTCCGGACAATGCCGAGTTCGGAAGTGTGAACCAGGACGATTACGACACGTGGCCCGGAGAGGCGGCTCTCGTCCAGTGGGGCTCCGGGAATTATGGCAGCCAGGGTTGGATCCGATTCAACCGCCATGGCCAGGGAGCGAACTACATTTACGCGGACGGCCACGTCGAGTCCTTGCCTTGGAGCAAGGCCCGCTACGACCAGTTTCCGGATCACATCGTTCGAAAGCCGCTTGCAAACCCGCCCCAATGACGTCGCTGAATAGAGCGATTTCAAGAAAACTGTAGCCGTTCATTTGTCCGCAGATTTCGCAGATGAACGCAGATTATCTGCGAAATCTGAGTAATCTGCGGATGCTCTTTCAGGCACATGCCGGCTATGGTTTGATTTGAATCGCTCTAGACCCGGTGCTGACGCGGTTGCGGGGTGCGGATCCTGGCGATGGCTTGTCGCGGGGCGCGGGTGTTGCCCTTGTGTGA
>JAXMHQ010000049.1:0-26588 GCA_046346665.1 Verrucomicrobiota bacterium | reverse complement strand
CCCCCCGCGGGAGGAGTGAGCCGGGTTGGACGGGGACGCCGAGGACGGCGTCCCTCCCGCCAATTGGGAGGGCCGGCGTCCCCGCCGGCCCAAACTGCCTCACGCCGCGAACCGCCCATACCATCCCCGCGTCCGGTTGCACACGCCGCACACCGACAACATCACCGGCACCTCCACCAGCACCCCCACCACCGTCGCCAGTGCCGCCGGTGAATCCGCCCCGAACAGCGTGATCGCCACCGCCACCGCCAGTTCGAAGAAATTGCTCGCCCCGATCAGCGCGCCCGGCGCCGCGACCGCGTGTTCCACCCGGAACCACCGCATGAGCAGGTAGGTCAGGCCCGAGTTCAAATACACCTGCAACACGATCGGCACCGCGATCAGCAACACGGCCAGCCAATGGCGCGTGAGGTTCTCCGATTGAAACGCGAACAACAGCACCAGCGTTACCAGCAGCGCGCTCACCATGACCGGCTGCAGACGGGGAAGAAACTCGGATTCAAACCATGCCCTGCCGCGCGCTTTCAGCAGCGCCGCGCGCGTCAGCCAGCCCAGCGCAAGCGGGACCAGAATAAACACAATCACCGAAGTCATCAGGACTCTCCCCGGCACAACGACATGCGCCACCCCGCACAACAACATCACCATCGGGGCGAACGCCACCAGCATGACCAAATCGTTCACCGCCACTTGCACCAGCGTGTACGCCGGGTCGCCGTCCACCAGGTAACTCCACACAAACACCATCGCCGTGCACGGCGCCGCCGCCAGCAAAATCAATCCCGCCGTGTAACCCGCCGCCGTCTCCGGATCAATCCACGCCGCAAACACGTGCCGCATGAAAATCCAAGCCAGCAGCGCCATCCCGAACGGCTTCACCACCCAGTTCACAAACAGCGTCACCATCAATCCCCGCGGCCTGCGAGCAATGCCCGTCACCGCCCCAAAATCCACCTTCACCATCATCGGGTAAATCATCAACCACAGGAGCACCCCGATCGGAATGTTCACGTGCGAGCCCGACCCGAACTCCAGCCGGCTCAAGCATTGAGTCACGCCCGGCAGCCACTTCCCAAATAGAACCCCGACCGCCATGCACAACAGCACCCACCCCGTCAGGTAACGTTCAAACACCGCCAAACGCCTTTCCGACGGCGCAGCGCCCACAGCAGTTTCTTCAGTGGCAATGCTCATGGAATATTCTCAAAGGAAGCTTCCGCGATGATCCCACCGCCCCTCCCCCACTCCGTAGCAGCCGACGTAAGGAGGCTCATACTCGACGTGTTGCCGCACTATGGTTCTGGAGGCACCGACCCGCCTTCTCAGCACTCCGGCTTGCGCGCCGTCACCTCCAGGCTCGTGATGTAATCGCCCGGACCGCTCCCCGCCGGAAGCATTTTCACAATCCTCTCGTAAAGCGGGTCGTTCCAATCCTTCAGTGCCTGAACGTAGTTGCCCCTGGGATTGAGATTGATCTCGGTCAACCCGGCGTCGCGCGCCATCCGCTCCGTTTCCCCAATCAGCACCGCTCCCGCCACACAGCCCACAAGCGCCTCCACAAGCTCTACCACCTCCGCCGGCAGCGGCTTTCGCAAAGCCATGTCCGATACCGCCACGCGCCCGCCCGGTTTCAACACGCGCGCCATCTCGCGCCACACCTGCGCCTTGTCCGGCGACAGGTTGATCACACAGTTCGAAATAATGACGTCGACGCTGTCGTCGGCGAGGGGCAGGTGCTCGATTTCGCCCAATCGGAATTCCACGTTGTCCAACCCCGAACGCTCGCGGTAAGCGGCAATGTTCGCACGCGCCTTCGACAGCATGTCCGGCGTCATGTCCACCCCAATAGCCCTTCCCGATGGCCCCACCTTGAGCCCGGCGATGAATATGTCGAACCCGCCTCCGCTGCCGAGGTCCACTACCGTTTCGCCCGGACGCAGCGCCGCGATCGCCGTCGGATTGCCGCACGAAAGCCCCATGTTGGCCCCCTCCGGCAGTGCCGCCAGTTCCTCCGGGCTGTAACCTACGAATTTCGCCAGCAACGCGGAATCCTCCGGGCTCGAACCGCAGCAACTCACTCCCGTGCTGCCCGACGAATCCTGCGTTGCGATTTTGCTGTAACCCTCGCGCACCGCCCGACGCACCGCCTCCGCGTCGGGACGCGTTTCAAATGATTTCATTTTACCTTCCTTTCTGTTGATTGATTGAAGCTAAATTCTCCGGCATCTGTTCGACAAACCGGCGGATGTCGTCGCGCACCCGGCGGTAAACCGCGAGTTTTTCCTCCCCGTCCGGCAAATGCTTCGTCAGGCGCGGAGGATCGTCGAAACCCGCGTGCACCACCCGCGTCCCACCCGGAAACACGGGGCAATGCTCATCCGCATGCCCGCAAACCGTCACCACGTAATCGAACTCCACCGGCCCGATCTCGGCAGGGGTTTTCGAGCGGTGCCCGGAAATATCCACGCCCGCCTCCGCCATCACCGCAACCGCGTGCGGGTTCAGGCCGTGGGTTTCGATGCCCGCCGAATAGGCTTCCAGCGCGTCTCCCCGGAGCGCGCGAGCCCAGCCCTCGGCCATCTGGCTCCGGCACGAGTTGCCCGTGCACAAAAACAACACCTTCAATTTCCGCACTGGCGCTTGCATAATTCCTTCACATCCATCGCCAACACTTTCCTCAACCGCGCCGTGTCCGAAACAACCCGCTCCTCCTCCTGGAGGGACCGGCGCACCCAGGCCACGGCGTCGCGGGCCGCCTTCGGAGCCCCCTTGCCCGGAAGCGAGTAGTACATCCAGCGCCCCTCCTTGCGGGCGTTCACGAGCCCGGCCTGGTAAAGGATCGATAGATGTTTCGAAACGGTGGAGAGGGCGAGCCCGGTGAATTCGGCGATCTGGCACACGCACACCTCGCCGCCGCGCAACGCCATCAACATGCGCAGCCGGTTCTCGTCCGCCAGCGCCTTCGTGATGTTCAGGAATTCTTTCATTCTATACTTCGACAATAATCGAAGTTTAGAGGGCGCCGCGGCGGCTGTCAACCGCGCCTTGTCGCAGCTCTTTCCCGCCCGTAGCCGCGATTGTGAGATCGCGGACCTCTGCTTCCAACGCAGCACCCGGAGCCCGGCGGGAAGACTCTGACTGAAAAGTCTTTCATGAGCCTCCTGACGTCGGCTGCCACCTTTTGGACTCCGCGATCTCACGATCGCGGCTGCGACAGAGCGCGCTCGATGCTGCATCCTTTTTTTCGATTAGGTTCCGGACCGCGCCTGGGGCAGAATTCGCCCGTGCATTTGCGATTTTCCGCCCACGTCCCACGCCGCTGGGGATTCCGCCTCCTCCGGGCCCTCGTGGTCGCCTACGCGATTGTCTGCGCCGGCTGCGCCGCCTGGCAGCGGCACCTGATCTATTTTCCCCAAAAGTTCTCCCCGGAACAAATGGATGCCGCCGGGAAATCCGAAAACCTCGAGCGCTGGAAAAACACCCGGGGCGAAAACATCGGCTGGTGCCGGCCGTCGCCGTCCCAGCCTTCCCTCGGGCGGATCCTGCTCACGCACGGCAATGGCGAGTGCGCCTTCCAGGATGCGCATTATGCGGACCGGATCCAGGAAGCGCTGCCGATGGACGTCTACATCCTGGAATACCCCGGCTATGCCGACCGGCCCGGAAAACCGACGGAGAAGAGCATCGAAGCCGCCGCGGCGGACGCGCTTCTGAGCCTGCCGCCGGACAAACCGGTTGTGCTGGTGGGATCCTCCCTCGGAACCGGGGTCGCGTGCTGGCTGGCCGGCCAATACCCGGCGCGCATTTCCGGCGTGATCCTTCTGGCCCCGTTCACCAGCCTGGTGGACGTGGGCAGGGACCGAATGCCCTGGCTGCCGGTCGGATGGATCCTCGTGGACCGCTTCAATTCCGTGGAAAACCTGAAAACCTATTCCGGCCCGCTCGCCGTGGCCGTCGCCGGCCAGGACCGGGTGGTTCCCCAGAAACTTGGCCGGAAACTTTTTGAAGGCTATCACGGCCCGAAAAGACTGTGGGAATTCCCCGACGAAGACCACGGATCCGTCATGCTCCAGCCCGCATCGACCTGGAAAGAGTTCATCGGATTCGTATATCCTGGAAATTCACAATTATAGGACTGACCCCTTCGCAGGTGGGGCGAGACTCCGTCGAGCCCTCTCTGAGATTTCAAATCTAAAGTCAGGGCTCGACAGAGTCTCGCCCCACCCTCCGAAATGATCCGTGCAATCCGCAATCCGCGGGGTCCGTTGGGGCGGCGGAAGGCGCTTGCGGTGGAGAGTTCAGGCCCTCAGGCGAGCCGGCTTTTTACGGCGGGCGATGTGGAACATTTTTGAAATCTGTTCGGCGTGAATCCCCTCCCCGTGCATGCGGCTGCCGAATCGGGCGTCGTTCCATTTCCCGCCGCGGATGTCGCGGATCCGGTTCAGGACTTTTTCCTTTCGATCCGGAAATTCCCTTTCGAGCCAGTCGACGAAAACCGGGGCGACGTTGAGCGGAAGCCGCAGAATCTCGGTACCGGCCCAGCGGGCGCCGGCATTGGCGGCGGCGCGGAGCACGGCGGGGATTTCGTGGTCGTTGATGGCCGGAATCACCGGTGCGACGAGCACGCCGACGGGAATGCCGGCGCGGGCGAGGGCTTCGATGGCGGCGAGGCGCATGGCCGGCTGCGACGCGCGCGGTTCCATTCGGGCGGCGAGCCCGGCGTCCAGGGAGTTGAGAGAAATGTTGACCTCGACCGCGTTGACGGACGCAAGTTCGCGGAGGAGGTCGATGTCGCGCGTGACGAGGTGATTTTTTGTGATCAGGGCGACCGGGTTGCGGAACTCGGCGAGGACGGCCAGGCAGCGGCGCGTAAGCTGAAAGCGCCGTTCGGCCGGCTGATAACAGTCCGTCACGCCGCTCATCGCGACGAGCTGCGGTTTCCACCGGGGCGACATCAGTTCTTTGCGGAGCAGTTCCGGCGCATTCTCTTTCACGAGGATTTTCGATTCGAAATCGATCCCGGCGGAAAAGCCGAGGAACTCGTGGGTGATTCGGGCGTAGCAATAGCTGCAGCCGTGTTCGCAGCCGCGGTAGGGATTCACGCTGGCGCGAAACGGGATGTCCGGGCTGTCGTTCGTCGCGATGATCGTCCTTGAATGGTCCCGAAGAAACTGCGTCCTCGGCGCCGGATCGCTTTCCGGGTTCCAATCGGGATCCCGCTCGAGTGTGATCCGGTCGAATCGATTCGGCGGATTGCCGGCAGCTCCGCGGCCGCGCGGCGATGGCTGGCGGTTGGACATGCCCCAGTTTCCGTCGAGCCCGGACGCTTGGCAAGCGGGTCGGCGCGCCCGTGCCGGAACACCGGTCCATCGCCGGGCGCGCCCCCGATCTGTTAGCCTGCGGCCGGGGCGGATTTCAGCAGGGATTCGCCGAGGAATTGTTCCTGGTCCGGCTGAGGCAGGGCGTGATACTTCGCCGCCTGGACATCGCGAAACAGCTTCTCCAATCCGGCGCCGCGATAGAACCCGGTTCCACCGGCGATTTCCATCGCCCGGGTGACGACGCTGACGCACGCGTTTGCCGTGTTGGTTTTCCTGGCGAGGATGTCCTGTCCGAGCCGGTTTTCAGGCAGGAAATCCAGGTCATCGGCCAGGCGGATCATGTCGGCCAGGTGCAATTCGGCCGAGGTGAGATCGTTCATCATGGCGCCGATGGCGGTGGCCAGGTGCGGTTTGTGGCGCGGGCGGGCGCGGGCGATATCGAGGGCGATCCGGGCTGCTTTTTGGGCGATGCCGATGTAGGCGGACATGACGAGCGGGAGGGCGGCGGTGAGAACGACGTTGAACACGGGGTGGTACACTCCTCGGGGCCGCCGCAGGTTGACGTTGGAATCCGGCACGAACACGGCCTGGAGCCGGATGCTGTTGCTGCCGCTGGAGCGCATGCCCAGGGTGTGCCAGTCGTCGAGAACGGTGACGCCCTCCGATTTCATGGGCACGGGGAAATGCAGCACCTGCCATCCCGACTCAGGATCGCGGAAAGGCGCGCTGGTGACGAGCATATCGCCCGCGACGGACTGGCTGGCGAAGCGTTTCTCGGCGGTGACGCGGTAGCCGCCCTCGACGCGGACGGCCTCGCCGTTGGAGTCGAGCCAGTCGCCGGCGCCGGTGCCGACGAGCACGAGTTGGCGTGCGGCGACGTTGCGCAGCGTCGGTTCTCCGCCCTGGCCGTGGTTGAATTTCCAGATCGCGGTGGACACCAGGTGCTGGTGCATGGAATGGGCGAGGGCGGTTGAGCTGCAATACTGCGCCAGGGTGCGCACGATGTCGCACATTTCCGAGTGCGAAACGCCCCCGCCTCCGAATGTCGCGGGGACCTGCGCGCCGAAGAAGCCGTGTTCCTTCAGCGCCGCGCAATTCTCGACAGCGAACGAGCCGGAGGCGTCGTGGGCCTCGGACCGCGATTCAAAGGCCCTCCCCAATTCGTGAGTTTTATCCAGCCATTGCTTGAGCGACGGCTTTCCCAGTGTTGATTTTTCTTCCAGTGCTATCATGGAAGGACCGTAACGCGGGTGGATGGACGGCGCTTTGCCGGGCGGTTCAATCGCTTGCCTGGGCGGTTCAGCCGGGCACGGCGGCGTTTTGTCGATAGAGCACGGGCGGCATTCCGAATCGGTCCTTGAAAACCCGGCTGAAGTGCGAGACGTCCTCGAATCCGCTCTCGAATGCGATTTCGGTGACGGACATTTTGGATCCGCGCAGCAACGCCGCGGAATGGTCGAGGCGCCGCCGCAGCAGCCACCGGCCGGGCGGCTCGCCAAAGCACGCCTGGAACTCGCGCTTGAACGACGACAGGCTGCGATGGCTCAGCCGGGCATATTCGTCGAGCGACAGGTTGAACCGGAAGTTGGACTCCATGATTTCGCGCACCGGCGGAGCGCCTGTATCGGCCATGCGCCGAAAATACGCGGCCAGCCCCGGGTTGCGGCCGCCGGTCAGCACGCTGAATATCAGCTCCTTCAATTTCAATCGCAGCAGCGCCTCCGAAGGTTTTTCGCCGCCGGACAGGTAGGTCCGAATGGATTGGAAAAAGGCGGACAGCATCACGTCGTTTTCGACCCAGGCGGCGGACTGGATGGGGGCGATTCGTGGAGGGATCTCGTCGAGGCTGCCGGCGATTTCGCGGACGGCGCCGCGCACGAGTGGGTCGGGGATGAAGAAGGTCAGCAGGCAGAATTCGACGTCGAAATGCTGGTCGACGATGGCGGCGCCTTTTCTGAAGAAGAGGGTATCGCCCTGTTTGGCGGCCCAGGTGCCGTCCGAGGTGTGCCACGTTTTGCGGCCCGTGGCGACGTTGACCAGGTAATCGGTGTGGGCCCAAACGTCGACGCGTTCGGCGCCGATGCCGCAGGTGTATTCGGCGAACAGGAACTCGCCGATTTCGAGCCGGCGCACGCCGGGGTTGGATCGAACTGCCTCGTACAGGTCCAGCATGAGTTCAGGCGCCCGCCCCGGACGCGCCGCGGCCCATGCCTGCGGGAACGACCGGGTTCGGCCGACAGCATAACACACCCGGCGCCGATTTTGAAGGGGCGACCGCCGCGATTGCAGGGCCGACGCATCTTAATTGCGGGTAGGGACGGCGCGCTGCGCCGTCCGCGCCGCGTCCAGCGGCGCAATGTTGCAGAGGGCATGCCAGGCGCCGTTCCGCTTTCCGCCCGCTGACACGCGGGCGGGGGGGCCGCAGCAGCGCGGCGTCCCTACCGTCTCAATTCCACGATCGGCGCCTCTTTCCACATGAGATGCGTCGGCCCTGGCCGCGAGTGCATCCATCGATCCGCTCATCTGCGAGCCAATGCCCCAGGACGAGAACGAGGACGATCCGTCGGCGCATTCGACCACCGCCCTGGCTGGAACGGCTCAGGGTTTGAGCATGAGGGCGTCGATCAGGCCCTGGTCGGGTTTGCCGGACTTCTTGGATTTGACATCGAATTCGTAGACGCCGAAATCGCCTTTGTATTCCCAGTTGCACCAGGCGATTCCGCCGGCTTCGAAGACGGAGACGATGTCGCGGTAATACTGGAGGCGTTGCTGCCGGTCGACGGTCGCGAGGCAGCCGAATTCACCGCACATGACGGGCAGTTTGAGTTGGCGCGACTTCGCAACGGCGGGCGCGACCAGTTCGGCGAGTTTCTTTTTGTCCCACACCATCGATCCTTCCTCGTAGGGGCCGGCTGGGCCGGCATTGGTGGAACTCATCGCCTTCGAGATGTCCGCGGCCGACGCCACCCGGCCCGGGTAATGCACCGGGGCGGTGAAGTCCTTGAACGACGTCCAGTCGGCCAGGTGATGGGTGAACAGCAGCGGCGCGTACGTATGGAAACTCAGCAGGATGTTGGGATCATGCGCCGGCACCTTGAGGACCGGGAAATTATCCGGGGTCTGCCAGCGGTTCGGCCCAATGACGATCACCCGGTCGCGCTCGCGTTCGCGGATGGATTGCGTCGCCCTGGCGATCAGTTGGTTCCAGTCCTCGGGATCGGGCGCCACGGGTTCGTTCATGAGTTCGTAGGCGACCTGGCTGATGGGATACGATTTCACCCGGTCCGAAATGTCCCGCCAGAGTTTCAGGAAATTCTCCTGGGCGGCCGGGTCGGTCCAAAGCGTCATTTTGCCCTCGCCGTTGTCGGCGTTGAAATGGTGGGCGCGCAGGATGTGGAGGTCGACGATCGCCCGCAGGCGGTATTTGGCGCACCAATCCAGGCAGTCCCTCAGGCGCTCAAAATTTTCCTTCGACGGCGTGCCGTCGGCCGACCACAACTCGGGTTCGTCGATCGGGATGCGCACGAAATCGTAGCCCGCGTCGGCGATGAACTGGATGTCCTTCTCGGTGAGGAAAGTGGATTTCGGTTCCCAGCCGAAGTCCTGGGAGAGCCAGTGGCTGAGGTTGACGCCGCGGTGGACCATGAACCCGGCGGGGTTGGTGAAGATGGGCGGCTTGGAGGAATCGTCGGCGGCGAGGGATGTCATGGTGATGGACGCGAGGAGTAATGTGAGAATGGATTTCATGGATTCAAGAGGCATGGCCGCTGATCCGGTGGTCACCCGCGGCGGACGCCTTCAGCTGTTTCGTAGCAAAGGCTATACGGCCTTCGGTGGGCGGGATCAATCCAAAAAGCGGCGACGGCGATTGCGGGGGTCCGCGATTTTACAATCGCGGCTGCAGGAACCGCGATCTCACGATCGCGGCTACAGGGGGATGCGCGCTTCGTTGTTGCGTGCACAGGGCGGGATTCTTAGAGTGGCCGGGTGAGTTCACGCTCCATTTCCACATGAAAATTCTCTCGATCCTTTTTTCCTGCATCACCCTGGCCGCCGCGGGGGCGGAAACTCCGGTTCTCACGGACAAGCCGGACATGACGTGGTTCACCGACGCGCGCCTGGGGATTTTTATCCACTGGGGGATTTATTCCGAAGGCAAGGGCAGCGAATCCTGGGCTTTTCACAACGGGGAAATGCCTTACGACATTTACATGTCGCAGGCCAAAACGTTCACGGCGGAACATTATGATCCGCTGAAATGGGCGGAGCTGTTCAAGGCGGCCGGGGCGCGTTATGCCGTGCTCACGTCGAAACATCACGATGGATTTGCGCTGTGGGACACGGCGCAGAGCAAGCTCAACGCGAAGGACGGCGCGCCGGCGGGACGGGACCTGGTCGGCCCGTTTTGCGATGCGCTGCGGAAGGAAGGATTGAAGGTCGGGCTGTATTTTTCGCACCTGGACTGGTCGCATCCGGATTACGCGTCGGTGTTGAACTCGAACGGCGTCAGCGCGGGCGAACGCTCGAACCGTTTTTCGTTCCCGCAGGGCCCGGAGAATCCGCAGGCGTGGGAGCGGTTCCTGGCGTTTCACCGCGCCCAGCTTCGGGAAATCTGCGAGCGGTTTCATCCCGACCTTCTGTGGTTCGACGGCGACTGGGAGCGGAGCGCGTCGCAGTGGCGGATGCCCGAACTTCGGGCGCAATTGAAGCAGTGGGATCCCGGCGTGATCCTGAACAGCCGGATGCAGGGTTACGGAGATTACGCGACGCCCGAGCAGGCGCTGCCGACGATCGCGCCGAACGGGCCGTGGGAACTTTGCATGACCGTGAACGATTCCTGGGGTTATCAGAAGAAGGATCGCAATTTCAAATCGATCCGGCAATGCGTTCGACTGCTGACCGAGTGCGCCTCGATGGGCGGCAATCTGCTGCTGGACGTCGGCCCCATGAGCGACGGAAGCATCACGCCCGAGCAGGAACAGGTGTTGCGCGGACTCGGCCGCTGGACGCATAAGAATGCGGAGTGCCTCTACGGCACGACCGCCGGCATCGCGAAGGATTACTATTACGGCCCGAGCATGCTGAGCAAGGATCGCACGGTGCTTTACCTCGTCTGCTATGATCGTCCGTCCGACGGTATTTATGTGAAAGGCCTGCGCAACAAGGTCAAGAAAGTCAGCGTGCTTGGTGGGCCGGAATTGAAGAGCCGCCGATTCATGGGCGCCGACTGGGCGCATCAGCCGGGGATGCTGATCATCGACCTGCCCGCCGACGCCGTGGACCCGGAAGCGACGGTGGTGCGGGTCGAGCTCGAGGGCCCGGTCGATTTGGCTCACTGAATCGCGGCGGCGATGGGCGGTTGATGTCCGGAGCGAGACCGGGACGGGAACATGCGGTGTGAGCGGATCCCCGGCTTAGAACGGGTGTGTGAGCACGTGCCGGAGGTAAAGGTACATCAGCGGCGCATTGAACAGCAGGCTGTCCAGCAGGTCGAGAATGCCGCCGATGCCGGGGAAGTAGCCGCCGGAATCCTTCACGCCGGCTTCGCGCTTGAAGAGCGATTCAATCAGGTCGCCGACCACGGCGCAAACGCTCAGCAGGACGCCGAGAATAAGCGCGTGTTTCAGGTGCATGCCCGGCATGCGATCCTCAAACGCATGGGCAAACAACACGCTCGCCACGGTGGAAAACAAAATCGCTCCGCCAAAGCCCTCCCAGGTTTTACCGGGACTGATCCGCGGAATCATTTTGTGCCGGCCGATCAGGGATCCCACCGCGTAGGCGCCGGAATCGCTGCACTTGGTGACGAGGATGAAATACAGGACGTAATATTTTCCCGCGTCGGCGTCGGGCGTGTTGAAGAAGAAGAACTGGATTTTCTGGATGAAATTGAGCAGCCAGGGCACGTACATCAGGCCGAACAGTGTGACGGAGATCGTGACGATGTGGACGGGATTGCGGCGTTCGAGGAATTGCCGGAGGCAAAGCCCGAGGACGAACAGGATCAGGAAGCTGGTTTCGAAATCGTTCACACGCGCGGGCGAGCCCTGCGTGCCGATGTGGCCGGTCAGCTTCCAGAAGGTTCCAATCATCAGCAGCGCGCCGCCCACCAGCCCCCAGCCCTTCGAACAGGTCAACCCGCACTTGTTGACCAGGCCGTAAAACTCCGTCAGGCCGGTCACGGCAAGAAACACCATCGCGAACAGGAAGAAGTAATCCGACACCAGCCGGTAGCTGGAGAACATGGCCGCCAGGATGATGACCCACAGAATGACTGTGCTGGTCAACCGGCGCGCGAACACCCCCAGCTTCGACGACGAGGCAGGGCTCACGACCGGCGTGGCGGTATCGGACATCCCCTCCAGCATGGTCAACGGATTGGCAGAGTGTCAAACCAATGCGGAATGCGGAGTGCGGAGTGCGGAATCCTGGCGGCCGCTTTCATCTCTGATTGTTCGAAAACGCCGAAAATCGTGAGCCTTCTTACGTCGGCTGCTACATTAGACCGGGCGAACAGCGCCGCCGCCAGGATTCCGCACTCCGCATTCCGCACTCCGCACTCCATTGACAGTACCGCCGGAATGGCCTAGGTAATCGCATCCAATTTATGGGCCGTGTTCACGCTGAAATCTCGGACGAACTTCGCAGCTGGATTCAACAGCAGCGCATCTTCTTTGTCTCCACCGCGCCGATCGACGCCGCCGGCCACATCAATTGTTCGCCCAAGGGAGGCGACACTTTCCGAATTCTTGAAGATTGCCGCGTGGCCTACCTGGACCTCACCGGCAGCGGCGTCGAAACGATCGCGCACTTGCAGGAGAACGGCCGGATCGTCGTCATGTTCTGCGCGTTTGCCGGTCCGCCCAGGATTGTCCGACTTCACGGGCGCGGCGAGCCGGTGTATCCGTCCGACCCACGGCATGCGGCGCTGGCGGCCCGCTTCCCCGCCCTGCCCGGCGCTCGCGCCGTGATCCTGGTGACGGTAACGAGGATCTCGGATTCCTGCGGCATGTCCGTGCCGCGTTACGAATTCCTCGGCTCACGCGACAACCTGGATCGCTGGGCGGAATCCAAGGGCCCCGACGGCGTGGCGAAATACCGCCGCGAGAAAAATGCGAGGAGCATCGACGGACTCAGGGGTTACGGGGAAAGTGGAGTGCTGGAGTAATGGAGTCGTGGAGTGATGGATAAATGCAGGGACTGCTCGGCGAAGTCATCCCCATTTATCCATCAATCCAATAATCCAAAAACCCTTTCAATCCCCCAGGCTGGTTCCGACGTGGCGGGCGGATTCGATCCAGGAATGTGCGGGCGGGACGAGTTTGAGTTTGCCGGCGACTTCGCTGATGGGGACGGGGCGGGTGCCTTCGCCGCGGGCGGCCACCATGACGCCGAAAATTCCTTTCTGGATGAGATCCACACAGGCGGTGCCGAGCCGCGTGGCGAGCAGGCGGTCGCCGGCGGACGGCGTGCCGCCGCGCTGGACATAACCGAGAATGGTCACCCGGGCCTCCAGGTGCGTCAGTTCCTCGAGTTGTTTCGAAAGCCGCAAGGTGTTCCCGGAATGCCTCGCGTTCAGAACCGTCAACTCCGTCTTGGCCCGTTGCTTGGCGGTTTTCGTCCGGGCCATGCGTTTCCGCCGCGCTGCTTCCTCGAATGCGTTTGCGTCCTCGATACTCATGGCCCCTTCCGCGACGGCCACGATGCTGAAATTCGTCCCGTGCCGGCTGCGCTGCCGGATGGCGGCGGCGATGCGGCGCACATCGTAGGGAATCTCCGGGATCAGGATCACGTCGGCCCCGCCCGCGATGCCGGCGCCCAGCGCCAGCCAGCCGGCCCGGTGCCCCATGATCTCCGCGATGATGATCCGATGATGGCTGTGCGCCGTGCTGTGCAACCGGTCGATGGCATCGGTGGCAATTCCAAGCGCGGTATCAAACCCGATCGTGGAATCGGTCATGGCCACGTCGTTGTCGATGGTTTTCGGCAGCGTGATGATGTTGAGCCCCTTCTCCACCAGCCGCAGCGCGTTCTTGTGAGTGCCGCCGCCTCCGATGCACACCAGCGCGTCCAGCTTCAGCCGGCGGTAATTCCGGGCAATCACATCCGTCATGTCGCGCATCTCGCCGTCCACCTCCATCCGGTGCGGCTTGTCCCGGCCCGTGCCGAGAATGGTGCCGCCGATGGTGAGAATTCCCGCGAGCGTGTGCTTGTCCAGGTTGATCCGAAAGTCCTCAGCGAGCCCGCGAAATCCGTCCCGGAACCCAAAAATCTCCATCCCCGGCACGCCCAGCGCGGCTTTGCCGACTCCGCGAATCGCGGCATTCAAGCCCGGACTGTCGCCGCCTGCGGTAATGATGCCGATGCGCTTTGCCATGCGGCGAGTTTAGGAATCGGACGGCGGTTGACGAGGGAAATATTGTGACAATCGGGCGCGGGAGTGCTGGAATCGTGCGCGTCCTCGACCAGCCCAGGGGATGAATGGATTTATCGATTTGTGGATTAATAGATGGACTCCGCGCGGAGGTATTCCCATTTATCCAGGAATCCATCGATCCAATAATCCGGAGGGACTCTGACGATTGCGACTATGGGAACAGGGCTCGACGGAGTCTCGCCCCACCTTTTGGATCAAAGTCCGCCGAACCTGCGGTTCCGCCGGTGATATTCCTCGAGGGCGGCGTGGAAGTGGGCCTTCCGGAAGTCCGGCCAGAGCGTCGGGGTGATGACAAGTTCGGCGTAGGAAATCTGCCAGAGCAGAAAATTGCTGATCCGCATCTCGCCGCTGGTGCGGATGAGCAGGTCGGGATCGGGCCAGTTCCGCGTGTAAAGATGCTGCGCGAACACGGACTCGGTGATGTCGGCCGGATCGAGTTCGCGCGCCTTGACCTTGGCGGCGAGGCTGCGGGCGGCGTCGACTATCTCCGTCCGGCCCCCGTAACTCAGCGCCATGATGAGGGTCAGGCCGTTGTTGCGGGAGAGTGCCGCGATGGATTTCTGGAGTTGTTCCTGGACGTTTTCGGGCAGGCGATAGACCTGGCCGATCACTTCGAGGCGGACGTTGTTTTTATTGAGCTCGGAGGTTTCGGTTTTGAGATAATGGACGAGATATTTCATCAACGCGTCCACCTCCTCCTTGGGCCGGTTCCAGTTTTCGACGGAGAACGCGTAGAGTGTCAGGTATTTGATTCCAAGTTCGCCGGCGGCGCGGATGATGACGCGGGCGGATTCGGCGCCCTGCCGGTGGCCTTCGATGCGCGGCAGATGGCGTTCGCGGGCCCAGCGGCCGTTGCCATCCATGATCACGGCAACATGCTGCGGCAGGTTGGCCCGCGCGCCGGCGGATAAGCTCGTGGTTGCGGCTGTCATGGTTCACCGCCCGCACCGGGGCGGATCAAACAAAAATCGTCTGGTCGCGGCCGGGGCCGACGGACGCGATCGCCAGCTTCGCCCCGGTCAGTTCGGAAATAGCCTTCAAATACGCCCGGCATTTCGGCGGCAAATCCTTGAAGCGCCGAACCGATGTCGTGTCGGCCAGCCAGCCCGGAAACTCGGCATACACCGGCTGGCAACGCGCCAGCACTTCGACGTCGTTCGGCACATGATCGTACCGCTTCCCGCCATCGCGGTATCCGATGCAGACCTTGATGGTTTCCACCGTGTCCAATCCGTCGATGTTGGTGATCGCCAGTTCGTCGATGCCGTTGACCATGGTGGCGTGGCGGGTGGCGATGGAGTCAAACCAGCCGCAGCGCCGGGCGCGGCCCGTGGTGGCGCCGAACTCGCGGCCCATTGCGTGCAGCATGTCGGCGATCTCCGCGTTCTCAGTCGGCAACGGCCCTTCGCCCACGCGCGTCGTGTAGGCCTTCATCACGCCCACCACGCGGTCCATCCGGTGCGGGGCGACCCCCGACCCGGTGCACGCGCCGCCGGCCGTCGTGTTGGACGACGTCACAAACGGATAGGTGCCGTGGTCGATGTCGAGGAACGTGCCCTGCGCGCCTTCGAACAGGATCTCGTCGCCGCGCTGGAGGGCTTCATGGAGCATAAGAACCGTGTTGGCGACGAACGGGCGCAAATAATCGCCGGCTTCGCGGTAGGCCTTGTGCACCTTGGCGAAGGACAGCGGCGGCGCGCCGAACGCTTTCAGCACTTCGTTGTTTTCACGAATGCGCAGGGCGAGCTGGTCCTTGAACCGGGCCGGGTTGACCAGGTCGATCATGCGCAGCCCGGTGCGCGCGGCCTTGTCGCCGTAGGCGGGCCCGATGCCGCGTTTCGTTGTGCCGATCTTGTTCTTGCCCTTGCGCGTTTCGCGCTGGGCATCCAGCTCGCGGTGATATGGCAAAACCAGGTGCGCAGTCTCGCTCACGAACAGGTTGCCCGCCACTTTCACCTTCAGCTTTCGCAATCCCTCGATTTCCTCAACGAGCCCGACGGGATCGACGACAACGCCGTTTCCGATGATGCAGCGCTTCTTGTTGCGGAGGATGCCGGACGGGACGAGGTGGAGGACGAATTTTTGTTTGCCGATGAACACGGTGTGTCCGGCGTTGTTGCCGCCCTGGCTGCGAACCACAACGTCCGCCTGTTCCGTCAGGACGTCGATGATCTTGCCCTTGCCTTCATCGCCCCACTGGGCGCCGACCAAAATTGTGTTCATATACGTAAACGCAGCCGATCTGGCTGGAACCTCTGCAATAAAAATCCCCGAACTCGCATTCGGGGCAAAGCCGGGTGTCTTTGCGCGCAGAAAGTAAAAACAAGCCCCGCCACTGTCAACGCGATTCACGGCCCCACGAAGGCGGCGAAAGGACCCATCCTTTGATCACCACGAAGGCACGAAGCGCGCAAAGTCTCCCCCCGGTGGGGCGAGACTCCGTCGAGCCCTGGCTGAACGGTGGCTCAATTACCTGTAAACCGGACGGACCGGATACGTCGGGTAGTAAAACCTGGGCACCAACTGCCTGCCCTCCCCGTCCCGCTCCCGCGCCTGCTGAATCAACAACCCGTAATAGGCCACAGCAGGATTATCCGGATCCCGGCTGCGAACGGCGCGCAACTTCTCCAGCGCCTCCTTGAAACGCCCCGCTTCGTAAAGCACCCGCGCATCCTGAATATCTCGCTCGTTCTGCTCCTTGCTCTTCAACCGCTCTTCCGCCTGCCCCGCCGCCAGCTCTTCAACTTCCGCGGCTGTCAGTTTCCGAATGATCGTGACGCGCGCGCCCGAGCTATCGCACCAAAGCTGCATCGGACCGGAATTGGCGGTCGGCCAATAACCCGCCATGGCGACTGGGTTTGTCGCGACGGACTTATGGTCGGGCTTTCCGAATGCCTGCACGAGAAAGCTGCGCACGGCCGCATAATCGTCCCGCTGGAAATCGATCCGCACCCCGAACCGGCCCTCGCTGTAGCGCCAGGAATTGGTAATCGCGAGCAGCGCGTTCGTGTTGGCCGGCACCCGGCCGCAGGCCGCCGCCTCGCGCAAAATGAATGGCCCCGGATCACCCTGGCCGGGCGTTGAGTCCGGCCCCGCGACGGCGAGGCTGCCGGCGGTCAAAAAACCGGCGATCGCCCAAATCGCAAAACGGGCCGTTCCAGGAAAACGGAACCTCATTCACCGATCATACCTTCATACGTTCTTGCACGCAATGCTTCCCGCAGCATGCCAATGTTTGTCCACTCCACCCCCAAATGTTGAATGTCTAGATGTGACACCGGGACCCGGTGTCACATCTAGACATTCAACATTTGAGCCATTGGGAGGGGGTTGGCCTGGGGGCGAGGGTAAAAAACCTGTTTCACGTCTTTGCGCCCGCCAGTATTCTCTTCGACGTTATGCCGCCGTGTGCGCACCCTGCGACCCGCCTGGAACCGTTGTTCCCGGCGTCGGATTACATTACCGGCCATCCGTTCAAGATCGCCCGATGCGGCGCGTGCGGATTCACCATCACCCTGCCCCAACCCGCCCCGGAGCAGATGGATCAGTATTATCCGGCGGGCTACTACGGCGCACCGGGTGGACGCCGGTTTCCTGCGCCGGTGGAATTCCTCCAGCGCCGTCTCTACGCCGCACGCGTGAGCTGGGTCGAATCCGCCGCTTCGAACCGTCAACCCGGCCGGGTGCTCGACGTCGGGTGCGGACGGGGCTGGCTTCTCAAGGCGTTCCAGGATCGCGGCTGGCAGGTCCAGGGAACCGAACTGTCCGACACCGCGTCGGCCTACGCTCGCGAGGTGCTGAAGTTGCCGGTCCGGATCGGCAGCCTGGAATCGCTCAACTTCCCGGCGGAATCCTTCGACGCCATCACGCTTTGGCACGTGTTGGAACATCTTTCGGATCCGCGATCGTTGATCGAGGAAGCGCGGCGCATTTTGCGGCCGGGCGGCGTGCTGATGATCGGGGTGCCCGATTTCGGCGGCTGGGAGGCGCGGTGGACGGAGGGCAAATGGTTTCACCTGGATGTGCCGAGGCACCTGACGCATTTGACGCGGCCGACGCTGGCGAAGGCGCTGGCGGAGCGGGGATTTCGGGAAGTGGCGTGGCATGGGTTCGCGCCGGAATACGATCTGTTCAGCTTCGTCCAATCGCTGCTGAACCGGACCGGGCTGCGGCACAATTTGCTTTATAATTTTCTGAGACGCGGCCGGGCAAAGGTGTTGCAGGAGGAAGGGGCATCCGCCTCCCAATTGCTGGCCACGCTGGCGCTGGCCGTGCCGCTCACGCTGATCGGCATTCCCGCCACCTGCATCGCGGGCCTGGCTGGAAAAGGCGGCACGATGACGGTGGTTGCAGTGAGGGAATAGGCAGGGCTCGACGGAGTCTCGCCCCATCCTCTGTTCTCACACCTCTGTTCTCACTTGCGTCGCGGGGCGGCTGGCTGGAAACTTGGTGTTGTGAATTTGCCGCCTGATTATCACATGCACACGCCGCTCTGCCGGCACGCCACCGGCGAACCCGTCGAGTATGCCCGCCGGGCGGTCGAAATCGGGCTGACGGAAATCGGTTTTTCCGATCATTCCCCGATGCGCCGGGACGATTTTGACGACTGGCGGATGCGGTATGATCAGCTCGATGCGTATGTGGAATCCGTGCGAAAGGCGCAGAAGGATTTCCCGCAACTGACGATCCGGCTGGCATTGGAGGTGGATTTTTTCCCGGGCGGCGAGGATTGGGTCCGGGAGCTGGCGGCGCGGCATCCGTGGGATTATTTCATTGGGTCTGTGCATTATGTTTCCGACGACTGGGCGGTGGACAATCCGGCGAAGCTGGCGGAGTGGAATCACCGGGATGCCTGGGAGGTTTGGGGTGTTTATTTCGAGCGCCTGACGGCGGCGGCGGAGCTGGGGGCGTTTGAGATCATCGGCCATGCGGACCTGCCGAAAAAATTCGGGCACCGGCCGGCGAGAGATTGCACGCCGCTTTACGATCGATTTCTGGAGGCGGCGCGGCGGAAGGGGTGTGCGGTGGAATTGAACACGGCGGGGCTGAGGAAGGATTGCCGGGAGATTTACCCGAACCGGGATCTGCTGGTGCTGGCCCAGCGGGCCGGGGTGCCGATCACGTTCGGCTCCGACGCGCATGCGCCGGGCGAAGTGGGGATGAATTTCGCCGAGGCGATTGCGCTGGCGCGGTCGGCGGGATACCGGCAGAGCTGCCGGTTCGCGTCGCGGCGGCGCGAGCTCGCGGCGTTTTAGAGCGCCTTGGAAGCGTGCGCGCGGAGCGGCAGTTCCATGCGCAGTTCGCGTCGATGAAACTCGGCCAGGTGGCCGTTCGGCAGCTTCAGCGTGAAAAGATTTCCGTAATAGCCGCGATTTTCACAAACCTCACCGGTTCGGATCAGCACGACCTTGTTGGGGAACAGAGGTGTCCAGCGGTTGTTTCCTGAGTTTGCTTTACGCATGGCCACCGCTAAGCAGTCGAAGTGCCAGAGTCCCGGTGACATGCGGGAACCGCGGAATTCTTTAGGAAAAAATCGTTCGACCGCTCGATTTTATTCTCAAGCTCCCCGCCCGGCCGCCTGTCACGGGACAATCGCGGCCCAGCGTTGGACAGAAAAGGCGGTGTAACCGGTCATCTGTAATCAGTAATCAGTGATCGGTAATCAGTAATCGGTGATCAGTGGCCAGTGGCCAGTGGCAGCCGCCTCGCGATACCGACGGCTGACTGATGACTGATCACTGATCACTGATCACTGATCACCGATCACCGATCACCTTGCCACCCGCGGCTTCCTCGGACACAATCCGTGCGATGAGCAAGCGTTTTTACCTGACGACGGCGATTGATTACGTCAATGGCCAGCCGCACCTGGGGCATGCCTACGAGAAAGTGGTGGCGGATGTCATTGCGCGGGCGCATCGCAGCTTGGGCCGGGAGGTGTTTTTCCTGACGGGCCTGGATGAGCACGGGCAGAAGGTGCAGCAGGTCGCGGCGGCGCAGGGCAAGGACAGCCAGGCGTATTGCGACGAACTGGCGGCGAGCTGGAAGGCGTTTGCGGAGAAGTTGAACCTGTCGAACGACGATTTCGTCCGCACCACGGAGCCGCGGCACAAGGCGATTGTGCAGGCCGGCCTCGCGAAGGTGCATGCCGCCGGCCAGGTCTACAAAAAGAAATACAGCGGCTACTATTCCACGAAGGAGGAAACTTTCCTGACCGAGAAAGACCGCCGGCCGGACGGCACCTTCGATCCGTCCTGGGGCGAAGTCATCGAACTCGAGGAGGAGAATTACTTTTTCAAACTGGGCGAACAGCAAGCATGGCTGCTGGAATACATCGAGTCACACCCGGAATTCATCGCGCCCGATTACCGGCGCAACGAGATTCTGGGGTTCCTGCGGAACAACACGCTGGAGGACCTTTGCATCAGCCGTCCGGCGGCGCGATTGAGCTGGGGCATTCCCCTGCCCTTCGACCCGGCTTACGTGACCTATGTCTGGTTCGATGCGCTGGTGAATTACGCCAGCATTCCGGCGGCGCGCGGGGACCGGGCAGTGCTGGAGCCGCTCGGGTTGAAGCCGGCCGCCGGAGAAGCGTTGTCGTGCTGGCCGGCCGACCTGCACATCATCGGGAAGGACATCATCAAGTTTCATTGCGTTTACTGGCCGATCATGCTGAAGGCGATGGGCATTGAACTGCCGCGCCAGGTGCTGGTGCACGGCTGGTGGCAGAAAGACGGCGCCAAAATCAGCAAGAGCACCGGCAACATCGTCGATCCCATCGCCGTCATCCAGGAATGGGGCGTGGACGCGTTCCGCTTTTACGTGCTGCGCGAACTGGATATCGGACCGGATGGCAACTGGACCGACGCCGGCTTCCGCGCGCGCTACTCGGCCGAGCTCGCGAACGGCCTGGGCAACCTGGTCAACCGATCGTTGTCCATGCTCAAGCGCTACCGCAACGGCGCGGTGCCGGCGCGGTCGGATGAACTGGCGGCGGATGCCGCGAAGGCCATCCAGGAAACGCGGGGTGCTCTCGAACAGAACCGTCTGCAGGACGCGCTGCACGGCATCTGGTCGCTGATCGCCCGCGCGAACCAATACGTGGATCAAACCGCGCCGTTCAAGCTGGCCAAGGATCCCGCACAGGCAAAGCGGCTGGACGAAGTGCTGTACAACCTGGCGGAAGTGTGCCGGATTCTTTCCGTGGCGCTTTGGCCGTTCCTGCCGGAGACGGCAGCGCGGATCAACAGCCAGTTAGGATTGAGCGGCATTCCGGACAAGTTCGAAGCCACGGCCTGGGGCGGTTTGGCGGCGGGCCATGTGATCGGCGACCCGGCCCCGCTGTTCCCGCGCAAGGACGAAAAGAAGGGTTGAACTCGTAGCGATCCTGGAAGGGATCCGCAATCTGACGATTGCGGCTACGGGGCCTGTTCCGGCTCGAGGTTGATTTCCACGATCAGATCCGCGGCGATGCGTTCCAGGGTGCGGCGCAGTTCGGATTGATTGCAGCCGGCGGGAATGTCGAGCCGGGCGGTGGCTTTGAAAAGGGTTTCGCCGGACATCGCGGCGCTGGAACATTCGGACGAGAACTCCTCGACATTGACGCGGGCTTCGGCGAGGGCGTGAGTGATCTGGCGAACGATGCCGGGTCGATCCTGCCCGACAATTTCCAGGCGGCAAAGGGATTTCCTGGCGGGGGCGGCGGCGGAATCGGAATAGACAACGATTTTCAGTCCCTGGACATCGAGGTTTTGGAGGGCGCGGCTGAGAGCGGATTCCTTGTCGGCCGGGACCTGGACGCGGACGATGCCGGCGAACTGGCCGCCGAGGCGGGACATGCGGCTTTCGAGCCAGTTGCCGCCGTGTTCGGCGACGGCGGCGGAGACAGACTCCACCAGGCCCGGCCGATCCTTCGCAAGCACCGTCATGACGAGCGATCGTTGCATGGATTACCCTCTACGCGCTGAAGGGGGATGTGGCAAGAAAACTCTGAGACAGGGACCCTACAGGGGCTGTTCCGCTTGCGTTCTGGCATGAAATTGGCTAAACGGACCCCACATGAGCAGGTATTTCCCTAATTCTTGCGAGGAAGCAGCGTCTGCGCTTCGGGCCGCGGGAATGAACGCAGCACGCTGGGTTTGGATGTTCCTGCTGCTGGCCGGCGGTCTGGCGGAGGTGCGCGCCGCCGAAATCACCCCCGTGAGCCGTTACGCTGTCTTTTACAAGGATGTACTCGAGTTCAGCACCACGACCACGATGACGTTGAACGGGCCGGTTTACTGCAATTCCAACATCTATCTCGGGGCCGGGTCTTCGTCGACCCTGACCTTCAATGGCACGGTGACGGCGCGCGGCACGATTTCGGCGCCGGACAATAATGGCCAGACGTGGGGGACGAACTGGGCCAACTGGCGCACGATGTTCAACGGAAACCCGGCTTACCAGACCAACCATCAATTGCTGTTTGATGGAGATTCGATGTCGTACCACTACATCGTGGAAATGCCCACAACCAATGATGCCCACACTGACTACGGTGACCAGCGGCTCTATAACCAGGCCCAGGTCGTTCTGATCATCAGCAACAGCAGCATCAGCCTCAAACTCCAAACCAGTCCAGCTCCTGGCGTTGTGCCTGGCGCCGACTACAGCCCTGTCACGGCCTTTTGGACGATGACCAACTCAACCATTTGGTCGTCCAATCTGCCTTTCCTGAGCCTGACCAATCGATTTTACGACGCTCGTGAATCCAAGACCAATCTGGTCACCCAGATTGATGTTGGACGTTACTCCGTTTGGCTGACCAACAGCTCCTATGTCCTTAGCAAGTTTCCAGTCTGGGGCGTCAATTATCTCACGATTCTTTACGTGGCGGATTTTCGTTCGAGCAACGGGTTTTACCAGGCAGCGGTGCGACTGACCAACGGCATCGTTCCGCCCCGCAATGGCGGGTTTGGCTGGACGCTCGCGACACCGAATCCTCTTTACGTCTGGGGTAATTACAACTGCCCGAACCCGGCGCATCTCGGCACCACCAATACCTCCGCCACTTATCCGTGCGCACTCATCAGCGATGCGCTGACGCTCCTGTCGTCCGCGTGGAAAGATGTGAACTCCACAGCTTCACTCAGCTCGCGGCAGGCCTCCAGCACTGATACCGTGAATACCGTCCTCGTCACCGGCATCGTTCCCTCCACTGGAACCACCAGCTACACGTTCAGCGGAGGAGTTCAGAACCTGCCGCGTTTGCTGGAGGACTGGAATGGCGGCACCCTCTGGCTCAACACATCCCTGGTCAACCTATATGCAAGCCAGACCGCCACGGGCAGATTTGTGAACCCGGGCATCTATTACACTCCTCCCACGCGCAGGTTCAGTTATGATCTCAATTTTGCCCCCAGCAACGCTTTTCCCCCGCCGGGAATCCCCTGCTTCTGGCTTGGGCCCGCGACGGTCAGGCTCGAACCGACAAACGTCACGGCTTTCGCAGGGGATACGGTCAAATTCACAGCGTGGCCCGACCAGCCAACGGTTATCTATGAATGGTACTTCAACGGAACACGGTTTGCGGCCGGGTCCGGCTCATGGATGAACCCGTGCTGGGCGTACGCACGCCTCACCCAGTCCGGCAACCTCAGCGTGGTGTTCACCGACTCACGAGGTGTAACCGGGACCGCCGCAGCCACGGTGACGGTCTTTCCCCGGGAACCCGTCATTCAGATCCAACCGACCAACCAGGTTCTGCTGTCCGGAAGCAACACATCGCTCAGCGTTTCGGCCACTGGCGTCCCGCCTTTGACCTATCAATGGTACTTCAATGGCATCAACCCACTAGCGGAGGCCACCAACGCGACGCTTTTCCTCGGCAGTCTCCAGGCAACCAACGCCGGGGAGTATTCGGTTCTGATCACAAACAGTGACGGCTCGATTCTCTCCAGCAACGCCACCGTTTCCGTGTTCGATACCCCTGCGGCCAGCCTCGGCATGCCCACGCCAGGATCGGACAGCAATATTCAGTTCCTGATTTCGGGTGTGCCGGGATTCAACTACGCCGTGCAGGTGTCGACGAACCTGGTCGACTGGGATTGGCGCATCACAAACGCGTCCCCGTTCCTGTTCCAGGACCTGGATTCGACGAACGCGCCGCAAAGATTCTATCGCACGATCTACCTGCCCTGAGGGTCCGGGGTGGAGTAATGGAATCAAAAACTGCTTCGAAGCGGATCAATGGATTTTTGGGACTACCGCGCGGAGTCACGCAGCAATCCATCAATCCAATTATCCAACAATCCTCACCGTTCCGATCAGGGCTCGACGGAGTCTCGCCCCACCGGGAACGACTACTTCGAATCCAGCGCCTTCAGCGTCCTCTGGAAGATTTCCTCGGGTTTGCCTTCGGCGGAGACAGGGAGGAGGAGGCCCTTTTTCTTGTAGAATTCGGCGAGCGGCGCGGTGCTGCTGGCGTAAGCGGCCATGCGGACGCGGACCGATTCGGGCCGGTCGTCTTCGCGCTGGATCAGCGGGGCGCCGCAGTGATCGCAAATGCCGTCCTTTTTCGGCGGGCGGGACTGGGTATGGAAAACGGCCTTGCAGACCGAGCAGGTGCGGCGGCCGCTCAGGCGCGCGACAATCACGTCGATCGGCAGTTCGTAGCTGATCACCGCGCCGAGGCTGACTTTCTGCTCCTGCAAAACCTTGTCGAGCGCTTCCGCCTGGGCGACGGTGCGGGGGAATCCGTCCAACAAAAATCCGCCCTGGCACCGCAGGCAGCCGGCGCGCTCCGACACCAGGCCGAGAACGGTGGTGTCGGGCACCAGTTCGCCCTTCAACATGTAATCCAGCGCCTGCGTCATCGCGGGACTGCGTTCGCAGGTGTCGAGCGTTTTGGCCGCGCGGAAAATATCGCCCGTCGACAGGTGGCACGCGCCGAGTTCATTCGCCAGCAACTCCGCCTGGGTGCCTTTGCCGACGCCGGGTGCGCCGAGCAGGACGAGCCGGCGCGGCCGCGCCGGGTTCGCCGGGGGTGTGGTGCATTTTGCCGTGCCGCCTTTGATCCATGCCGTACGATCCGCTTTCGCTGTCATAAGTGTGATTGTAGCCGGCCCATGCGACTGTCCCGCTGGAACCGTTCCATTAATTGAACCCGCGAACCGCCTGAAACGACACACCGCGGTTGGCGTTCTTTGAACATTTTTTGGTCGGATAAAACGTGAATTGTTAAAGGTTGAAATGTTAAAAAGTTGAAACGTTAAAGCGTTGGTTGCTGCAACCATTTAACAGTTTAACCGTTCAACCATTTAACGTATACAGTTTGCGAGCGCTATGGGTATCCAGGACATTCGCAGAGAATACAAGCTGTCGGAGTTGAGGCGATCGGATCTCGCCGCGGATCCGATCGTGCAATTCCGGTCTTGGTTTGACCAGGCGGCGGGGGCGCGGGCGGGCGGGCGGTTTCGGCGGATGATGATTGGGATTTACAAGCGGCTGCTGCTGGTGACGGGCACGGCGCCCACGGAGCTGAACGCGATGACGTTGTGCACGGTGGGTGCGGAGGGCCGGCCGTCGGCGCGCGTGGTGTTGTTGAAGGGCGTGGATGAGCGCGGCTTTATTTTTTACACGAATTACGAAAGCCGCAAAGGGCGCGAGCTGGCGGGCAACCCAAACGCAGCGCTTGTGTTTTACTGGGCGGACCAGGAACGGCAGGTGACCGTGTCGGGCCGCGTCAGCAAGCTGTCGCGCGAGGAATCCGAGGCCTACTTCGCCTCGCGCCCCCGGGGCAGCCGCCTGGGCGCCTGGGCTTCGAAACAGAGCACGCCGGTGCCGGACCGCGAGCGCCTGGACCGTCAATGGAAAGAAATGGAGCAACGCTTTCCAGGCGATAAAATTCCGATGCCGGATTTCTGGGGTGGATTTGTGCTGTCACCGGAGCGGGTGGAGTTCTGGCAGGGCCGTCCGAGCCGTTTGCACGACCGTTTTTCCTACAGCCGGCAACCGGACGGTTCGTGGCGGATCGACCGGCTTTCTCCCTGACCCGGCAGAAGAGGTTTCAAATGGGCGGGCGGTTCAGTCCAGGATGCCTTTTACCCGGAGCGGCTGGAGCACGCCGAACTTGAGGAGCAACAGGATGAGCGCGGTGTAGGCGAGCGAGATCCCGATATCGCGGGCGAAGGCGCGGCGGCTGTAGGGGCGGTCCTGGGCGCTCATGATTTTTCCGGCGCCCTTCTGCAGGAGAACGAAGCCCAGCACGTTGGTGAGCCAATAGCCGACGACGACGGAGATTTCAAAGGCCGGCCGGTAGAACAAGCTGACGATCCAGGCGAACCCGATGGCCAGCGGCAGGTTCACGAACAAATCGTTCCACCACGACAGCGGCGACAGCATGAAGCCGACAAACGCCAGGATTCCACCGGTGATCTTTCGCTTCCAGGGCACACCCGAGTGTCCGCCGCCCTCACGCCCCACCGCAAGTGCGTTCTGCCAGTCTGGTCTCGCCAGAGCAAGTTTCTGGCGGCCTATATGTTAGCGAAAAAAAGTGGCTTAGATTTGCCCTATGGAGCGATTTTGGGGCCCCTTTTCGCGTCCATAGCTCATCTTCGGGAATGACAAAAGCCGGTTAAAAACCCGCACACGAATCGTGCGTTTGCGTCCTATGGAGCGGAAAACGGCATCGAAAATCGCTCCATAGGCTCTAAATTCGATGAATTTTCTGAAGAACTCCTTGGCTGACAAACATCTGCTCTGGTCAGACGAGCAGGAAGTTCCAACCACGGATGAACACGGATGAACACGGATGGGGACCGATAGAATGTCAGCTCTTCTCAACGCCCCAA
>JAXMHQ010000048.1:0-28124 GCA_046346665.1 Verrucomicrobiota bacterium | reverse complement strand
GAGTAATCGGGGGCGCCGTTGAACAGGCCGGCCCAGTAGGAGGCGACGCCGCCGGCGATGTCGCCGTGGAGAGCGACGCCGACATCGCGGTTGGGCACCAGGTCGGTGACGAGCGTGCGCTCGTTGAAAAGGCAGTAGCTGTCGGATTGCAGGGCTTCCAGGCCGACGGGGGATTTGAACCGGCCCATTTGGAGTTGGAGCAAGGGGTTCAGGCGGTAATTCATGAAGGCATCCATGATCTGGATGGTGGAGCCGCCGAAATCCGGGACGAGCATGAAATCGAAATCACGGAACACGGTGGCCGTGAAGATGGGGCGTGCGCGGCGGAGAATGAACCCATCAATGCCCGGAACGGTCTCGGCTTCGGGTCCGGCAAACGAGCGGGTATCGACCTGGAGCAGGCCGTGGAAGGCGAAGACGAAGTTTGTGTCGGGGCTGCTGACGCTGAAGCCGTTGGCGCCGATGTAAATTTTCGGCGCGCTCTTGGCCGTCTTGGCAGCTTCGGCTTCCTTGGTCGTGGCAGTCTCCTGTTCGACCTCCCGCTGGCGATCCAGAATGCGAAGCTTCTGGTCGAGCGCTTCGATCTGCTTTTTAAGATTCTCGATCTCCTGCGCGTCGATCGTTGTGGCTTGGGCCGCGGCGGCGGGAGCGGCGGCGGGGATCGCAGCCGGCGCATTGGTTTCCTGGGCCCGGACCCCGGCTTGTCCAGCCAGGCCCGCCAGAAGAATCCAAAGGAAGTAGGTATTGCGTTTCACGGTTGTGTTGGGTTCGGTCAAAGCCGCGATCGGCCTCAACCAGGTTTTTGCAGTCTCCGGTGTTCCGGTGGACAGGAACGTGCCCGCGATGAATCCGCTTGTCGCACCCCGAGGTGAAGCGTCCGTCCATTCCGTCTGAACGCCGAACCAACTTCCCGGCCTTTGATCTGGAATCCCTGAAACGACAAGGGAAGATCGGAAAGACACCGCCGGAAAGGGCGATTCAAATTGACCCCCAACCTTGGGGTTGTCGAGGTTAATCAAACGCACTGTAACTCGGTTCGGCATTTCAGATGCGACCAAAATGCCGACAAATCTCTATTATGTCAATAGATATTTATGCAATTCATTGTGTGTTGTCATACAACATATTAAGTATTAAATGATCAATTCTTGACTTTTGAAATGTAGATTCTAGCTTGTCGGTATGAAACTGTCCGTTCGTGGGGAGTATGCGTTGCGGGCATTGCTCGTCCTCGGATTGAATTACGGCAAGCCCGTGGTTCGGATCCAGGCGATTTCGGACCATCAGAATATTCCGAAGCGATTCCTGGAACAGATTCTCAATGATCTCAAGTCGGCCGGCGTGGTGCAAAGCAAGCGGGGCATCGCGGGCGGCTACCGGCTCGCGCGGCGGCCCGAGGAGATCACCCTGGCCACCGTGGTGCGGCACATTGAGGGCGCCCTCGCTCCGGTGAGCTGCGTCAGCGAACGGTTCTACGAAAAATGCTCCTGCCCCGACGAATCGCGCTGCGCCATCCGCAGCGTCATGAAAGAGGTCCGCGAATCCATCGTCCGCATCATGGAACGAACCACCGTCGCCGAACTCTGCCAGCGCTGGACCCGACTGCAGGCGGAACCGCTCAACCCCTACGATTTCTCCATCTGACGCGGAAGAGGTTTTGACCCGAATTAGCGCTAATTGCCGCTAATGCCTGGAATTCCAACCGGGTGGGGCGAGACTCTTTCGAGCCCTCTCTGAGATCTCAAATTTCAAATTTGAAATTTCAAATCCAAAGTCAGGGCTCGACGGAGTCTCGCCCCACCCGCTCGTTGATCCGTGGTTGAAATTCGGAGCCAAAGCCGCCTACTCTCCACCGTGACTTCCGCCCGCCAACTTCGAAACCTGGCCCTGATCGGGTTCATGGGCACGGGGAAATCTTCCGTCGGCCAATTCGTGGCGGCGCAGCTCCAGTTTGAGTTTCTCGATACGGACGCCCTGATTGAGTCCCGGACGGGTCGGTCGATCACCCGGATTTTTGCCGAGGACGGCGAGTCGGCGTTTCGCGCGATGGAGCGTGCCCTGGTGGTGGAGCTGGCCGGGGCCTTGGAGAAAGTGATCTCCACCGGGGGCGGCCTGCCGGTCGACCCGCAGAATCTCGCCGCCCTCAAATCCAGCGCCCTCGTCGTGTGCCTCTGGGCGTCGCCCGAGCGCATCTGGGAACGCGTCCGCCACCAGTCACATCGCCCGCTGCTCCAGCATCCGGATCCGCTCGCTCAAATCCGCCGCCTGCTCGCTGAGCGCGAGCCGTTCTACCGCGCGGCGGATGTGCTCGTGAACACCGAACTGCGATCCGTCCGGGAGGTTGGCCTGCAAGTGTTGCATCACTGGAAGGAAGCCACCACACCGTAGGAGCCGACGTAAGGAGGCTCTGACTTAATCGGGAAGGGCGTTACCTGTCAAATCATGAGCCGCGAATCCATCCGCGCCGGGGCCTTGGAGCTGGGTTTCGACGCCTGTCGGTTTACCGCGGCGTCGGCGCCGGATCACGCCGAGCAATTCCGGCGCTGGCTCGGGGAGAAGCGCCACGGCGACATGGCCTGGATGGAGCGCAACGCCTCCAAACGATCCAACCCCGACCTGGTCCTCCCCGGCATCCGCAGCGTCATTGTCCTCGCCGCGAGTTACCATGCCCCGCACCCGGCCGATGCCCCGCCCGCGGCGGCAGGCGTGATCGCCCGTTACGCCAGGTTCCGGGATTACCACGATGTCCTGTCGGAACGGCTGAAGTCTCTAACGACATTTGTGAACGAGCTCGGCGGTTCAGACACCCGGTCGTTGTGGTATGTGGACACCGGCCCGATCCTGGAACGGGACCTGGCGCAGCGTGCCGGCCTCGGGTTCGTCGGCAAGCACACCAACCTGATCAGCCGCCGTTTGGGCAACTGGTTTTTCATTTCGGAAATCCTGACCACGCTCGAGTTGGAGCCGGACGTTTCGGAGTCGAATCATTGCGGTTCCTGCACGCGCTGCCTGGCGGCCTGTCCGACGGCGGCCATCACCGCGCCGTTTGAACTGGATGCGCGCCGCTGCATTTCGTACCTGACAATCGAGTCGAAGGGCCCGATCCCCGAGGAATTGCGTCCGGCGATCGGGAACCGGATTTACGGATGTGACGATTGCCTGGCGGTGTGTCCCTGGAACCGTTTCGCGCGCGAAGGCGCGTTGATGCGGGAACATCGGCGTGAGGACCTCGCCGCTCCGGACCTGCTGGAACTTCTGGCGCTGGACGAAGCGGGATTTCGCCGGCGATTTGAAGGAACACCGATCCTGCGGTTGAAGCGGCGCGGCTTGTTGCGCAACGTTTGTGTGGCGCTGGGAAACACTGGGAATCCCACCGCACTGCCCGCACTCGAGCGCGCCGCATCGGACCCGGAACCGCTGATTGCCAGCCATGCCCGTTGGGCCATCGACCGCATCGCCCCGCAGCCGCCAACGTGAGCTGGCGGATGACCGCGATCTCACGATCGCGGCTACAGAAGATCACTTCGCCGGCGCGGTCAGGGTCCAGAGACAATCGTCCTTGAGTTCCCTGCCATTTCGCTGCGCGCGGGCTTCGACGCGATTGTCGCCCGGTTGCAGCCGGACATTTTTCCAGAGGAACACCCCGTTGGTGGCGCCGGACTGGGTGCCGATCGATTTGCCGTTAAGCGAGACCTCGACGGCGCCCGCGTTCGAGTAAACCTTTACGTCGGTGACTGCGTTTGTCCGGCTGGTATACCGCCGGCTGGCGATGTAGAGCGTGGGTTCGTCCGACCAGTTGGCGCGGTAATAGTAATACGCGTCTTTCGGCGTCTTGCGGTCGGCCGTGACGAGGCCTTTGTCGTTGCGCCCGGGTTCGTCGCCTTCATGGCGGCCGTTGCTGATGAAATCGAACATGACCCAGACGAAGGTGCCCCAGACAAAGGGCTTCGATTTCAGGGCGGGCCAGGCGGCTTCGTGGAGGATGGCCTGGTATTCCTCCGGATGCCACAAGCCGGTTTCCTTCGGTTTCTGCGGATTGTCCTCGTGCTGCCGGATGCTCGCCCCGGCGCCGTATTCGCTGATGCACAATCCGCCGTGCCGGCTCAGGGTCCGGCCCCGGTCCAGGTAGGTCCCGAAATTTTCCTTCGGCCCCCAGCCGGAATACCAGCCCGGATAAATGTTCCAGCCGAGCAGGTCAGGGATTTTGTCCATCTGCGGCAGATGCTCGGTGCTCGTCGCCGCAATCGTCGGCCGCGTCGGGTCCTCGCCGTTCGCCACCACTTTCAGGTCCTGCAATTCCCGGTGCGGATCGGGTCGGTCGGGCCAGAGTTCATTGAACAAACTCCAGACGAAAATGGACGGATGATTGATGTTCTGCCGGATGAGATCGAGCAACTGATTTTTCGAGGTGGCGGCGAATTCGGGCGTGGGTTCCAGCTCATTGACCTGCGGGAGTTCCGCCCACACCAAAATGCCGGCCTTGTCGCACAGGCTGTAAAAATAATCGCTGTGCTGGTAGTGCGCGCAGCGAATCACCGTGCAGCCCAGGTCCTGGATCAGGCGCATGTCCTCGTCCTGGTCGGCCTCCGTCACCGCCCAGCCTTTGCCGACGCGATCCTGGTGCTTGTTGACTCCGTGCAGATGATACGGTTTGCCATTGAGGAAGAAACCGCGGTCCGGGTCCACCTCGTAAAACCGCAGTCCGATGGCCTGCTCGACCGAATCCAGCACCGTGCCGTTTTTGTCCTGCAATTCTACGATTGCGCGGTGCAGGTAAGGATCGGATCGGCCGTTCCAGAGGTGCGGATTTTCGAGTTCGAGCCGGAGCTGGACGGGCGCGGTGACGCGCTGCAGTTCGCCGACGGCCTGTTCGCCTCCGCCGACTTTCTTGCCGGAGGCGTCGAGCACGGTGGCGACGAGTTTCAGATCGGATGTTTTCTGACCTGCGTTGGAAACCTGGGCGATGACATCCAGCACGGCGCGTTCGGGGCGGACGCGGGTTTGCAGCCAGGCGACGCCGGGGGAGCCGTGATCGGTCAGGCAGAAATTGACATCGGCCGTTTCGACGAGGTGCACGGGGCGGTAAAGTCCACCGAACACATTAAAATCGCCGCTGATGGGGGCGATGTCGGTTTCGGGCGAATTGCTGACGCGGACGGCGAGCAGGTTGGTGCCGGATGGGGAGAGGTCCGGGGTGATTTCGAAGCAGAAAGCGCCAAAGGCGCCGCGGTGCTGGCCGAGGTGGCGGCCGTTGAGCCAGGCGTCGGCGACGGAGCCGGCGGCTTCGAAGCGGAGGAAGTAGCGGCGGCCGGGTTGCGGGGCGCCGATGTTGAGGGGGCGGCGGTACCAGCCCGGTCCGCGGTAATAATCCAGGCCCTTCTCCGCCTGGTCCCAGCCCCAGTTGTGCGGCACGGTGACGGTTTTCCAGCCCCAGGTGTTTCCGTAATCGGCGCGTTCGGCGCCGGGGAATTCGCCCTGGGCAAACGTCCAGCCGGAATCGAGGAGTGTTTCATGGCGCGGGGCGGCCGTGCAGAGAGTGCTAATCAGGACTAAGCCGGCAAACGCGATCAAGAGGCGAGTCGACATGTGCCTCAGAATATAGGGTGGCGGCAGAATTTCCAAGTCTCTCGAAAGAGTCGCAAAAGGGCCGGGAAAGCATTCTCCCGCAGACCACGCCGACCACACAGAATTTAAAAGCCTTGTTCCTGCAGGTTTCTGCGCGGTCTGCGCGAACTGCGGGCCAATCCTATTTCCGCAGGCTGATGAAAAGGTTGCCATGGCCTGGGGCGCCGAGCGGGTAATGGTACCAGTAATTGGTGGAGTAAGTGTTCGTGCCCGTGCTGTCCAGCGCCGTCCCCGGCACCTGGTAGATGTCGAAGTTGTCGTTCGTCGTGAGCAGGACGTAGTTGCTCACGCCGATCTGCCACTTGAGCGGCAGGTTGGTGGTGCCCCAGCCGGCGGGGTTGGAAAAATCCGAGTTGGTCGACAATTTGAATCCGGTGTCCGGGAGGCTCCAGGTGAGAAACCAGGCATGCGGAGGAACATTCTGCGCGGCGGAAGGGGCTCCCAGCCGGGTGACCCAAAGGTTGGTGTTCAGGCCGGCATAACCGCCACTGGGACCGTTCTGGGCTGCCACCGGCCGAAAAATCATCAAACACCGGTGTGACATTCGGGCCGGTGACGCCGACCGAAGTGAACACGACATGGCCGATGCCCGTATTGCCAGGGTTGTTTGGCTGCATGCCGAAATAGACCGAGAGCGGGTCCGCAAACAGGTCGGCCGATGCCTGGTCGAACGCGGTGAAATTGGTGGAGACACCCCCCGGCCCACTGAGCCGGACCGTGGTGTCGTTGAGGAACGTGACCGACCAGGTGCCGACGGCGGTGCCGTTGGTGAGGCATTTGCCGTAAAGCAGGTTCGAACTGAAGAACATGCTGTTGCCGACGAGCTGGTTGGTCTTGTAAGCGAATTGGAAGATATAATACGGATCGCCATTGGTTTCCGCCTGGTTCACCAACGTGACGAAGATGACGTTTGAATCGTTCCAATCGGGCGCAGTAGTGGTGTCGGCATTGGGGATGAGGAAAAGGTGCGCCTGTTGGCCGGGGGCAGGGGCTTCAAATGTTGAGAGGGTGAAGGAATAGGTCACGCCGGAATTGCCCAGCCAGGAAAACACGCCGGTGCCCGGCTGCACTTCGATCATTTGGCGATCATATTGGCCGGTGGTCGCCGCGAACAGGTTCAGGCCTTGCGGGGCTGGGTGGAGCACCAGAGTGGGAGGAGGCGGGACACAGAGACACCCGGTTTTAAAGAGGATGTCGTCGATCCAGAATGCGGCTATCCCAGTTACTGCCGGGGAACCCGCGAACCATTTGTGAAAGTAAATGCCGTGGGTGTCATTGATCCCAGGCGTCGACCGGTTGATCGGGACGGACATATGCGCCCAGCCGTACATCGCAGCGTTTGTGAGGAACTGGACGGACAATGGGATCCGGTTCGGGGCGGCGTCGAAAACGCCGAATTCCATGCCGTTGTAAGAGTCGGTAATTCCCGCGTCAAATGTTGAGGGATTATTGAACTCATCAATAGTCATATTGGACGCGGTCATGTCCCATTTGAGGTTGAAGTCCAGCTCGATGTAGGCGGTAAGGTCAACCGAAATTGGGCACCACCAGGGGTTGTTGCCGCCGAGACCGAGGGTGATATCGGCCATGCAAGGGGTATCGCTCGCGGTGCTAAAGGTGCAGGTGATGTAGCCGGACCCGCCGCCATTGCCGGTGCTGTCCTGAGTTCCGTCCCAGGTCATGGTGGAACTGCCCCACCAGATGTTCCCGCCCGGCACTATCTGGCCCTGCGTGCCTGTGTCGAAGCTGTCGACGGGGTAATCCCCGTAAGCCATGACAGGGGCGCTGCCGGCCAGCAGGAAAGCGATGGCAGGGAGAACACATGTCAGGGTCGAGAGTTTTGTTTGCATAGGCTTGAGTTGCTGGTTACTGGAGCAGACCAATAAAGAGGCTTCCTGTTCCGGGAAAGCCGAGCGGATAATGGTACCAGTAATTGGTGGAGTAACTGTTCGTGCCCGTGCTGTCGACGGCGGTGCCGGCTACCTGGTAGATGTCGAAGTTGTCGTTGGTGGTCATCAGCACGTAGTTGGTCGTGCCGACCTGCCATTTGAGCGGCAGATTGTTGGTGCCCCAGTTGGCTCGGGATCCGGCAATGGAATTGGTGGCCAATCTCAGGCCTTTGTCTGGCAAGTCCCATCTCAAGAAGTAGGCATAGTGGGGAACGTTCTGCGCCGCGGAAGGAGCGGCAAGCCGGGTGACCCAAAGGTTGGTGTTCAGGCCGGCATAACCGCCACTGGGACCGTTCGGGCTGCCACCGGCCGAAAAATCATCAAACACCGGTGTGACATTCGGGCCGGTGACGCCGACCGAAGTGAACACGACATGGCCGATGCCCGTATTGCCAGGGTTGTTTGGCTGCATGCCGAAATAGACCGAGAGCGGGTCCGCAAACAGGTCGGCCGATGCCTGGTCGAACGCGGTGAAATTGGTGGAGATCCCGCCCGGCCCACTGAGCCGGACCGTGGTGTCGTTGAGGAACGTGACCGACCAGGTGCCGACGGCGGTGCCGTTGGTGAGGCATTTGCCGTAAAGCAGGTTCGAACTGAAGAACATGCTGTTGCCGACGGGCTGGTTGGTCTTGTAAGCGAATTGGAAGATATAATACGGATCGCCATTGGTTTCCGCCTGGTTCACCAACGTGACGAAGATGACGTTTGAATCGTTCCAATCGGGCGCAGTGGTGGTGTCGGCATTGGGGATGAGGAAAAGGTGCGCCTGTTGGCCGGGGGCAGGGGCTTCAAATGTTGAGAGGGTGAAGGAATAGGTCACGCCGGAATTGCCCAGCCAGGAAAACACGCCGGTGCCCGGCTGCACTTCGATCATTTGGCGATCATACTGGCCGGTGGTGGCGGCGAACAGGTTCAGGCCTTGAGGAGCGGGCTTGACCGACAGGGTCGGAGGGCCCAGGGGATGAGAGCGGAAATGAAATTGAATGTTATCGATCCAGAACGCGGAGACGCCGGACGTGGCTGGAGTGCCCGCGAACCATTTGTGAAAATAAACACCGCGGGTGTTGTTGATGCCCGGCGTCGCCGGATCGTAGGGAACGCTCATGTGCGCCCAACCGGACGTCGCCGCATTCGTGAGGTGCTGCGTCATCAGCGGAATGCGGTTCGGGTTATTGTCGAATACTCCGAATTCCATTCCGTCATACGATGCCGTAATCCCGGCGTCCCAGGTGGCCGGCCGATTGAACTGATCCATGGTCATGGTGGATGCCGCAGTGTCCCACTTGATATCCAAATCGATCGCGAGGCACACGGTGATGTCGAGGGCGACGGGGCACCACCAGGGGTTGTTGCCGCCGAGACCGAGGGTGATATCGGCCATGCAAGGGGTATCGCTCGCGGTGCTGAAGGTGCAGGTGATGTAGCCGGACCCGCCGCCATTGCCGGTGCTGTCCTGAGTTCCGTCCCAGGTCATGGTGGAACTGCCCCACCAGATGTTCCCGCCCGGCACCATTTCCCCCTGGGTGCCGGTGTCGAAGGTATCGACCGTGTAATCGATGATTTGGCTTTCAACCGGGCGCGCTGGCAACACCGTGGCAAGAATCAAGGCTGCGAGCAGCCTGAGAGACATCCTGTTGGTATAAGGCATGTTTTTGATCTCCTTTGGGAATCCTGGGTCTGCGGATCAACCGGTTGCAAGAGATGGCAGGGGCTTTTGATTCGAGTGAATGGCAAAGGCGGTCATTTTTTGAGGCTGATGAACAGGTTGCCCGGGCCGGAGGAGCCGAGCGGGTAATGGTACCAGTAATTGGTGGAGTAAGTGTTCGTGCCCGTGCTGTCCAGCGCCGTGCCCGGCACCTGGTAAATGTCGAAGTTGTCGTTGGTGGTGAGCATGACGTAATTGGTCTCGCCGACCTGCCATTTCAGCGGCAGGTTGGTGGTGCTCCAGCCGGCGGGATTAGCCATGTCGGAGTTGGTGGCGAGCCTATACCCGGTGTCCGGCAGGCCCCAGTTCATGAACCAGGCGTTCGCCGGAACGCTTTGCCCGGCGCCCGGCGCGCTCAGACGGGTCACCCACAGGTTGGTGTTCAAGCCGGCATATCCGCCGGTGGGACCCACCGGGCTGCCGCCGGATGAAAAATCGTCGAACACAGGCGTGACATTCGGACCGCTGACACCAACCGAGGTAAGGACAACATGGCCGAAGCCGGCGTTGGTTGCGGAATTGGGTTGCATGCCGAAAAACACGTATACGGGATCTGCGAACAGGTTTGCCGACGCCTGGTCGAACGCGGTAAAATTGGTGGAGATCCCGCCCGGCCCGCTGAGCCGGACCGTGGTGTCGTTCACGAACATGACCGACCAGGTGCCGACGGCGGTGCCGTTGGTGAGGCATTTGCCGTAAAGCAGGTTTGAACTGTAGAACATGCTGTTGGTTCCCGGCTGGTTGGTTTTGTAGGCGAATTGAAAAACGTAATAGGGATCACCATTCGGTTGCTTCTGGTTCTGAAGGGTGACGAATATGGCATTGGCGGCGTCCCAGTCCGGGGCAGTGCCCGTGCCGGCATTGGGGATCAGAAACAGATGCACCTGCTGGCCGGGGCCGCGGGCTTCGAATTGCGAAAGGGTAAATGCATAAGTGACCCCGGAGCTTCCCAGCCAGGAAAAAATGCCGCTACCCGGCTGAACCTCGATCGATTCGCGGTCATATTGGCCGGTGGTGGCGGCAAACAGATTCAGACCTTGAGGCGCGGGATGAACCGATAATTTGACGTCAAAGCGATGGGACCACTCGTTTGATGAGATGAGCAAATTATCCATCCAGAACGCGAAGACACCCGTGCCCGTAGGCGTTCCGGCGAACCATTTGTGCAAATAGAATCCCCGGGTATCATTGATGCCGGGAATTCTCGGGTCGATCGGAACGCTCATGTGTACCCAGCCCGCGGCTGCCGCGTTAGTAAGCTCCATCACCGTGATGGGGATGCGATTCGGATTGATGTCGAACAATCCGAATTCCATGCCATCGTAGGATCCTGTGATCCCGGGATCCCAGAGGCCTGGATGGTTGAATTGCGCAACGCTCATCGTGGAGGCGGCGACATCCTGTTTAATATCCAAATTCAAGATGCATATAATTGAACCCCCACTTAGATCGATCGAAACAGGACACCACCATGGGTTGTTGCCGCCGAGACCGAGCGTAATGTCGGCCATGCAGGGCGTGTCGCTCGCGCTGCTGAAGGTGCAAGTGATGTACGCGGATCCGCCGCCGTTGCCTGTGGCATCCTGCGTGCCGTCCCAGGTCATGGTGGAACTGCCCCACCAAATGTTCCCGCCCGGCACCATCTGCCCCTGCGTTCCGGTGTCAAATGTGTCTACCACCACATCAGCATCGAGTTTCGGCACGACACAGGCCGCGAAAAGCCCAGCGCAAATCCAGAAAGACAGCAAGGCGCGCTGACCCAGTTTCAGGGGGGATCCAGTTCTCATTGCCGGCGTTCCTTACAGTCCGAGCACCCCAAAGGTTGGGGCGCGATTATAATCACGGCTTGCCGTTAGGATTAACTACACCTATTCCCGTGGGCTTGTCAATCCGGCAGAGGGACGGGTGGTGGTAAGTTTCGGATCGGCAGCCACCGAGACACAGAGATCACCGAGAGTAGACCCATTGATTTGGCTCGCTCTGAGGGCTCTGTGGCTCTATGGCGAGTGGAATTCGAATTCAAATCGTACCATTACCGAGGGGTGGCCTGGCTATTTCTTCAATCGAAAGAAAAGGGCGCCGTCCGCGGGCAGAGCGATGGGGGTGGGGCTGAAGGCCGGGTTGGTGGTGAGGAGCGAGTATCGCCAGGCGCCGTTCACGAACGGGCTTGTGTCCGCCTGGTTCCAGCCGGATGGGTTGGCGGGATTGGAATTGGTCTCGAGCAGGAAACCCGCGTCCGGAATGGACCAGCTCAGCCAGAGACCATCGGTGGGCACCGGCTTCACATAAGCGGGCGCAGTGGCGTTGACGAACCAAATGTTCGTGTCCAAACTCGAGTGAAAATCATCCCACAATGGCGTTACTGTCGGACCATCGATGCCGACACTTGAAATCACCGCGATCGCGCAGTAATTCGCGGCGTCATTCGCCATGATGCCGTAATAGACAAACACGGGGTCTGCGTATCGTTCGGCAACCTCGGGCGGCAGTGCGCATTTCACGGTGCCCCCGCCCGGCGCCGACAGCGTCACGTTGGTGTCGTTTCGAAACGTCACCGACCAGGTGCCGGCGCGCGTCGGGTTGGTGATGGACGCCAATGAATGCCAGTTGGCGTAGCCTGAGAGATCGTTGTTGGTTTTGTAACTGAAGGTCCATTCGACCTGGCTTCCGGGGCCGGTGAGGACCACGCTGGCGGAAATCACATTAAGTTCGTTCCAGTCCGGCGCCAGCTCATCCCCCGCATTGGGGATCAACTGCAGGTGCACTTCCAATTTATTCGTTGCCCCCTCGAGCGAATCGAGTGTGAAAGAGTAAGTCACCGGGGAATCCTCGCTGCCAAGCCACGAATAGAATCCGGAATCGCGCGCGGTCCTGAGATTCTGCCGATCGTAGGGATTGCCGCTGCTCGCGATCAGGTTCAATCCAGTCCGGGCGCGGCGGAGAGAGAGGTGGGGGTGGGGGCACACAACAGAGCCCGCGCAGTTTCACATTATCAATCCAGAACCCAGCCGTGCCCGCGCCGGTGGTTGCGATCCACTTGTTGAACCAGAGTCCCTGGCTGGACCAAAGCCCGGGAATCGTGGGATCAATCCAAATCGAGACGTGCGCCCAGCCGCTGGTGGCCCCTGCAGGGATCGCAAAGGTGCCGATCGTGGCATTGGGCGTAAATGTGCCGGGCTCGATCGACATCACGCTGATCGGCGTCCCGCCTCCGGGTGGATTGTTGAAATCGGCCAAGCGCATCGTGGAGCTGTCATCCCAGCGGATGTCCAGGTCGAGCCATTGAAAAACCGTCAGGTCCAGCACCGGCGTTGCGCCCCAGTCACCCGGCCCGTACATCCCGGCGAACATCAAATTCTGGGTCTGGTTGAAATCGATGGAAACCTTGCACGACCCGCCGCCGTTGAGCGTGTTGTCCTGCGTGCCGTCAAACGCCAGCAGCGCCGTCAGCCCATACCAATTGGGTATCCCGGAGTCGAAAGTGCTGACCACGTAATCCGCCGCCCTTGCAGAAAGAACGCCTGAAAGCAGAGCCACGATGCCGATCCATCTCGAAAACCGCCGACAAACGGGAATTTTCATAAGCGGGAATCCTCTGGCTACATTCCTATATCAACAGTAAAGCGAATTCAATCAAATAATAGAATTCCACATGCTTATGGTGTCGCGACGCCGGAATTCCCCGGGGCGCGCGGCTTGACGGGAACCGCAATCTCACGGTTGCGGCTGCAAACGATTGGAAAAATCCTGGCAGCTACTGAGGTGCTGATCCCGGGATGAAGATCTTTTGACCCACCCGCATTCGGTCGGGCTTCAGGCCGGGGTTGGCCTTGAGAATGTCTTCCACGCTGACCTTCACTCCCTTGTCGGTATAGGCCTTGGAGATGAGCGACAGGGTGTCACCGGATTTGATGACGTATTCGTAGCCGTTGTCGGGCACCTTGGCGTCGGCCGCGGGCGCGGTGGGGGCAACGGCAACCGGCTTCCGTGTCGAGCCCGATCCCAGCGACCGGCTCAAGTCCTTCAGCTCGCGCACAATCTTCTCGTTGTCCTCCTGCCGTTTCCGGTCCACTTCCTTGATGTTCGCGGCGAGCTGTTTCAGGTCGTCGTTTGAGGCGGCGGTGGTGTCCGGCCGCCCGGCTTTTTCCTGCAACTCCCGCACCTGCCGCGCCAGTTCGTCCAGCTTGCGGTTCTGCGCGTCGCGCGCCTCCGACAGATCCTGGATCTGCGCGCTCAGGCGGTTCAGGCGTTCTTCTACTGCCGCGTCCTGGCCCTGCGCCAGCGCCGGCGCCGCCAATGCCGCCACGACCAGAAATTGAAAAATGCGTTTCATGCGCCGAACATAAAACCCTGCGCCCGCCAGTCAATCCAGAATGCGCGGTTCAACCACGGATGAACACGGATGAACACGGGCGGGAACAAAAACGTTGACGCGAATTGACGCGAATTACCGCCAATCGTCGAAAGGTGGGGCGAGACTCCGTCGAGCCCTGACTTCAGCTTTGAGGATTGTTGGATAAATGGATCTATGGATTGCTGGAATGGCTCCGCGCGATGCCTTCCCATTTATCCATCCATCCAAGAATCCATCAATCCAGCCTTTTCAAGCGCTCGACGGAGTCTCGCCCCACCTTGATGAATTCGTGAAATTCGCGCCCATTCGCGTCAAGTCCTGGTTTCATCCGGGTCCATCCGTGTTTGATTTTTTGGGCTTTGATCTGCGTCTGGAACATGATTGAGTCACGCCGTGATTGGCACCTGGTTGAATGCGGGCGGGATCGCGCTGGGGGCGCTGGCGGGCGCGCTGCGAACCAAGCCCGTCTCCGTCGCCACCCAGAATTACCTCAAGGTTCTCCTGGGCGCGTTCGCTTTTTTCTACGGACTGCGCCTCGTCTGGATCGGGCTGAACGGCCGGTTTCTCCACGTCCTGGCCCAGATCGGAGTGGTCCTCCTTGCGCTCGTCCTCGGCCGCATCGCCGGCCGGCTTCTCGGCCTCCAGAAAATGTCAAACCGGCTCGGCCGGTTCGCCCGCGACCGCATCGCCCACCGGGCCGCCGGCGGCGCAACGTCCCTCAGCGACGGATTTGAAGTCTGCTCCTCCCTTTTCTGCGCGGCCCCGCTGGGCCTGATCGGCGCCGTGGCGGACGGGTTGACCGGATATTTTTACCCGCTCGCCGTCAAGGCGGTGATGGATGGATTTGCGACGTTGAGTTTCGTGTCGATGTTCGGCTGGGGCGTTGGGCTTTCGGCCATCCCGGTTCTGGCGCTCCAGGGAACACTCACGCTTTTTTGCGCCCGATTCCTCCAGCCCTGGCTGCTGGAACGGCACCTCGTCGATCCCGTGAACGCCACGGCCGGGTTGCTGGTGGTTTTCATCTCGCTCGTCATTCTCGAGGTGAAAAAAGTGGAGATTACCGATTACCTGCCGTCCCTCGTCCTCGCCCCCCTGCTAGCCGCATGGCTCTTGTAAGCGCTGGTGAGGCGCCGCTCCGCGGCGCCCCGGCCGCGCGGAGCGCGGCCCTACCGAAGGCGTGGCAGGGCGCCGCGCGGAGCGCGGCCCTACCGCGCCGGGCCCGGCGCGGTCAGACTCTTCAGATAAGCGATCGATTGCGGCACCTGCCGGTCTGCATCGGGGCTTTCGTCTTCGATGTAATAATGCTGAACGCCAGCCTTGCGCGCGGCGATCAGGACGGCCGGCAGATCGATCTGTCCCGTTCCCAGCGTGACGTCATTCTGCACGGCCGTCTTGCCGCTGAAATCACCTTTCACTCCTTTCCGAAGATCCTTCAGATGCATCAGCTTGAACCGCGAGCCGTGCTTCTCCAGCAGTTGCGCCGGTGTCATCCCGGGAAATTGCGCCCAGAGAATGTCGAGTTCGAAGCTGACGTCCTCCGGCCGCGTCTCCGCCACGAGCACATCGAACAGCGTCCCGTCCCCGGCCGGCGCAAATTCATAACCGTGATTGTGATAACAAAACGTCAGGCCGTATTTCTCGCGCAGCTCCCGGCCGATGCGGTTGAAATCCGCCGCCGTCTGGCGTGCGATCTCCGGGGTGAACGGCTGGCGATTGGACAGCCACGCCACGCGGACAAAGGTTGCTCCCAGCGTTTTGGCGTTCGTCGCTACTTCGCCGGTTTTGTTCATCATGTCCTCGAAACTGACGCCGAAGGACGAGCAATGCAGCCCGCGGGCGTCCAGCATCGACCGAAGTTCCGCCGCCGATTTTCCGAACAGGTTGGAGAATTCGATGTCGGTGATCCCAAGCGCCTTGATCCTGTCGAGCGTCCCCGGCACATCCCGCTTGAACTCGTCCCGGAATGTGTAGGAAACAATCCCCGGCGCCTGCGGAAACAACGGTTCGGCTTGGGAAAATACCGTCATCAGGAGAACTGCCGGGAACAGGAGGACAATTCGAATGCGCTTCATCCCGCGTGTGTAACAGGCTCCGCAGAAAGTGCAGCAAAAAAATTTCTGCCCCAGATCACCCATACCACGCCGAAATTCGGAAACGGACTTTCCATCCGCGTGATCTGCATGATCTGCGGGCAAATGTCTTACCGTTTTTGCTGCTGTTCAAACTGAATGTAATCCACGCACGCCCGTTCCCCTCCGTCCGCCGTCGACTCAATTCGCACTTCATCCCCCGGCCTTAGAGCCACTCCGCGGGTCGTCCTCCGCGTCGCCGTGTGTCCGCATGGATGATCCGCCGGCAAATCCCGGTCCGCCACCCAGCCGTCCACCGGCTGCCCGGCCACGGAAAGCGTGTAATGCGACCGCCCGTTCTCCTGGTCGTAATATTGTGTCGCCACGTCAAACCAGCCCGCCGGTCCCGGCCAATTGAAAGCCAGTGAACCTTGTCCGTTCGTCGCCTCGCATTCCGCCGCTTTGCCCTTCGACGCCGTTTCCCACGGCTTCACTTCCACCGTTGCATAACCCGACATCCGCATGTCCTCCGCCTCCACCCGGCCCGGGTAATGCCCCGCCCGGCCTTTCGCGTCCGGAATCCCCGAGTTTTTCAGGAACCACTGGCAGATCGCGTCCCGCCACACCAGCGCGTGCCCCGCCTGGAACTGCAACCGGTCCAGTACGAGCCGGTAGCGATCCTCGTCCACCTTCTCCCGGATCGATTGCCAGCGCTGCACAAACCCCTGCGCGCTCGCCGCGCCCGCGTAATGCGTGTCGTAAATGTGCTGTATGACCGTCTTCCCTGAATGCAGCGGGTAGGTATAGGGCACATGATGGAAAAACAGCAGCAGTTCATCCGGGCAACTTTTCAACGACTCATATTGCTTTGCCACTCCGGGCCGGTATTGGCCGATGAATCCCGTGCCGGTCGCCACGGTTCGGTCCATCCCGATCCCGTTCGTGTCGGCTCGATGCCATTGCCCCCAGCCGTTGCGCTCGGAGGATTCCACGCCCGGACCGAAATGCACGCCGATGATGTCCGTGAGCGTGCCGGCTCCAAGCGGTCCCGAGTAGTTTTCATACGCCGGCCACGAATCCATCAGCAACCCGACGATCGTCCGCACCACGTCGCGATCGTTCCCAAATGTCTGCCGCGTCCATTCCTCCGCAATCCCGCGGCCCGCCAGGTCCGGGTTCCACGCGAGCCGTCCGAACCCGTAAAGATTCGCCATCGCCAGCGGGTTCCCCAGCCACGACAAATCACGGCCCACATTCGCCACGCCCACAAATCCGCCGAGCGACCGATGAAATGTCTTTCCCGCAACCACTGCCTTCACCGGCGTGCCAGGACCTTTTGCCTGCAAATCGAAATCCAGCACTTCCTTCCACATCGGCACCAGGTAACACAGGTGCCGCTGCTGGCCGAGGTATTCCTGCGTGATCTGCAACTCGATCACCTGGCTCGTGTGCTCCAGCGCGCCGAACAGCGGCGACACCGGCTCGCGCACCTGGAAATCAATCGGCCCATGCTTGATCTGCACCAGCGCGTTGTCGTCGAACTTGCCGTCCAGCGGCACAAAATTGTCGCACGCCGCCCGCGCCCGGTCGTTCTTCGGATCGCGCCAGTCCATGTGATGGTTGTAAACGAAGCCGCGATAAAAAATCAGCCCGCCATGCGGCGCCAGCGCCCGCGCGATCACGTTCGCCGCGTCCGCGTGAGTCCGCCCGTAAGCCGACGGCCCCAGCCGCCCCTCGGAATCCGCCTTCAGCACAAACCCGCCAAAATCCGGGATCGCCCGGTAAATCTCCTCCACGCGCGCCTTCCAGAACGCCGCCACCCGCGCATCGCCCGGGTCAAACGTGTCGAGCCCCCCGATCTTCTGCGGGCTGCTGAAATCGATGCAGACATATAACCGCACGCCCCACGGCCGGAACACCGCCGCCACGCGCGCGAGTTCGGGGATGTAATCCGACGTGATCACGCGCGCGTCGGCGTTCACGTTGTTGATGCAGCAGGCGTTGAGGCCGACCGACGCCAGGAGGCGAGCGTAGGCGGAGGCGCGGTTCAGATCGGGTGCGACGTGGCCGTCCTGCCAGAAGATGGAGAGCCCGCCGTAGCCGCGCTCGATGGTTCCGTCGAGGTTATCCCATTGATTAATCATCCGGACCGGCGCGGCGGGATTTTGGATTTCCGATGAAAAATCCGCCGTTTCATCGCACGCCAGCCGGCGCAGCCATGCGAACGATCCATACAACACTCCCGCCGGATCCACGCCGGCGATGACGTCGTAATTGAATCCGCCCGATCGGACGCGCGCGAAGCAATAACCCTGGCCCTGCAATCCCGCCGGCGCCTGGAATTCCGGCAACGCCCGGCGCACTTCAGCGACCGTGCCCAGCACGACGGCGTCTTCGCGGGGCAGGGCGCGTTCGAGTCTTGGGATGCGGCCGAGCATGCCGCGGCAGCCGGTGACGATTTCATCGCGGGCGGAGTTGAGCAGCGGGGAATCGGAAAGCGTCACCACGACCGCGGGCACGGCATTCGCCTTGCGGGCCGGTGCGGAGGGTGAAAGTGGCGCGTAGCGAAGCCAGGCTTCCGCACCCGTCTCGGCCCGCGCCAACGGTCCGGCGAGCAGCGCCGTCATTCCCGCAGCGATGAGAAACGCTCGTTTGCCCGGGATCATGGGAAATCGAATTTAGAAACCAATGCTGACGCCGCCATCGACCGGCAGCACGACGCCCGTGATGAACCGCGCCGCCGGCGAACACAGGAATGTCGCCGCCAACCCCACGTCTTCCGCCTTGCCAAAACAGCCCATCGGTGTGCGCCCGAGGATTTTCTTCGACCGCTCCCCGTCGCCGTTCAGCGCCTTCCGCATCATGTCGGAATCGATCCAGCCCGGCGCAATCGCATTCACCCGCACGCCGCGGCCGGAGACTTCCATCGCCAGCGTTCGCACCAGGCCGAGGTGGGCCGATTTCGCCGCCGCGTAAGCGACGACCTGCGGAATTCCAAACAGGGAAGCCATGGACGCCGTGAACAGAATGTTCCCGTGTTCGCGCCGGATCATTTCCGGCAGCACCGCGCGCGACAAACTGAACGCCGCCAGCACATGCGTCCGCAACACCGCGTCGAACTCCGCCGGCGTCGTGTCCACTGCCGGTTTCTTCAAATGAATGCCCGCGTTGTTGACCAGAATGGAGATGCCGCCGGTTTTACGGGCGACCGCCCGCACCCAGTCCTGCGCTTCGTCCACGCGGGTCACGTCGTGCACCTCGAACGACGCGCGCCGGCCGAGGCGCTTCGCCGCTGACTTGAGAACGTTCTCCCGCCGGCCGACGAGGAGGACGCGCGCGCCGGCCTCGACGAAACTGGTGGCGATGCCGAGCCCCAGCCCGCTGCCGCCGCCGGTGATCAGCGCGGTTTCGCCTTTCAGTGAAAATGGATTCTTCATGATTTATCGAGCATCTGCATCGCCGCCCGCATGTATCCCATCGCAAACGCCATCCCCGCATGCCACGGCGCCCCACAGCTCATCTGCGGCGTGTGATCGGGGATTAAGACCCCGTCGAAACCGTTTCGTTTGAGAATTCGCAAAATCCGCAGCATATCGATGTCGCCATCGTCGATGAATGTCTCCCGGTAATTCGGCACCTTGCCCGTGATGTTGCGGAAATGCACATACCCCAGCCGCCCCTGCCGGCTGTAATCGTCCGTCGCCTGGTAAACATCCCCCTCCGTCATCTCCGCCAGCGTTCCCAAACAAAACTCCAGCGCGTTCGACGGGCTCGGATTCAAATCGATCACGCGCTGATACAACTGCGGCTGATAAACCAGCCGCGGCTGGCCGCGCAACGTCGGCGTCGGCGGATCGTCCGGGTGGAGGGCCAGTTTCACGCCCGACTTTTCCGCCACCGGGATCACTTCCTCCAGGAACGCCCCGAGCCGGCGCCACAATTCCTCGTGCGAAATCGACGGCACCGTCCCCGCCGGCGCCGCAGGATCGTAAATCATGTTCCACACCATCCCGTTCGGCATCGGGGTGTCGAGCGGACCTTCCATGCCCACCGACATCGCCCCGCCGCGCGCGTAGGCGCCCGTGGTGCGCCCGCCCACGCCCGCGATGCTGAAATTGTAACCGAAAATCGGAATGCCCGCCTCGCCCACACGCCGGAGGATGGTCTTCACGTTCTCCATCTGCCGCGCCCGCTGCGGGCCGTCCAGCAACACATCGTGCCAGTGCGCCGGATCAAAATTCTCGATCGCTTCCACCTTCAATCCCTCGGCTTCCGCCGACTGCCGCAGCGATTTCAATTCCTCCGCCGTCCAGAGCCGGTTCGGATCGCCCGCCAGCCCCCAGCCCTGTTCGGTGCCCGTTGGCTGATCGTCCCGCGCGCTGTGCGCGCCGCCCTTGAAGTAATCCACCAGGTGCGCCACGATGTGCGTCGCCCCGGCCTGCCGCGCGAATTGAAAATTCTCTCGCGTCAACATGTGCCGGTACAATCCAAGTCCAAGTTTCATCCGCCCCGAGTGTTGTCCGCTGCCGTCCCCCCACTCAAGCGCGAAACCCCCGGACCCGGAGGAAAATCCATGGAATCGTAGCTTTCTCCATGGCCACAATCCGAATTCCGGGTAGGGACGGCGCGCTGCGCCGTCCGCGCCGCGTCCAGTGGCGCAACGTTGCAGAGGGCACGCCAGGCGCCATTTCGCTTTCCGCCCGCTGATACGCGGGCGGGGACGCCGCAGCGCGGCGTCCCTACCGACTGAATTCCACGATCGCGCGCCCCTTTGTGCATTGGATGCGTCAGGCCTGGGGCTCCTCCTTTTCCGCATTGACTTCGAAGCCGCTTTACCCGGCAATACCGTGCGTTTGCCGGGACGCCCGTTCCCGCGCTTTGATGCGACATGAATAAGCCTGCGTTCTCCGCCCGAACACTCCGGCCGCTGCCTCCTTATCGAAATCCGCGACTTTCTCCCGAACGCCGCGTGCGCGATCTGTTGTCCCGCATGACCCTCGCGGAAAAAGCGGCCCAGATGCAGTGTGTGTGGAATGAAAAGGCGCAGAAGCTCGTGGATGCGCAGGGCCGGTTCGATGAAGCCAGGGCCCGCAAGGCATTTGCCGCCGGACACGGCATCGGCCAGGTCGGACGCCCGAGCGATGCGGGGAGCAGCCCGGCCACGCCCGCTCTTGGCCAGACCGCGCGCGGCATGGCGGATCTGACCAACGCCATCCAGGAATTTTTCCTCACCCAAACCCGCCTCGGCATCCCCGTCATTTTCCACGAGGAATGCCTGCACGGCCACGCGGCCCGCGACGGCAGCAGTTTTCCCCAGCCGATAGGACTCGGCGCCACGTTCGATCCGGGCCTGGTGGAATCCCTCTATTCGATGACCGCGTATGAAGCGCGGGTGCGCGGGACGCACCAGGCGCTCACGCCGGTCGTCGACGTCGCGCGCGATCCGCGCTGGGGTCGCGTCGAGGAAACTTACGGCGAAGATCCCTTCCTCAACGCCACGCTCGGCATCGCCGCCGTGCGCGGATTCCAGGGCAACCGGTCGTTCCGCGGCAAACGCCACGTCATCGCCACCCTCAAACACTTCGCCGCGCACGGCCAGCCTGAGTCCGGACAGAATTGCGCCCCGGTCAACGTCTCCGAGCGCGTCCTGCGCGAAACCTTCCTCCACCCGTTCCGCGACGCGATCCGCCGTGGCGGCGCCATCTCCGTCATGGCGTCCTACAACGAGATCGACGGCGTCCCGTCCCACGCCAGCCGCTGGCTGCTCCGCGACATGCTCCGCAAAGAATGGGGCTTCCGCGGATTTGTCGTTTCGGATTATTACGCGATCTGGGAACTCGGCCATCGCCCCGACACCCACGGCCACTTCGTCGCCGCCGACAAGCGCGACGCCTGCCGCCTCGCCGTGCGCGCGGGCGTCAACATCGAGTTGCCGGAACCGGATTGCTACCTCCACCTCGCAGACCTCGTCCGGCGCGGGGAATTGCGCGAACGCGACCTCGACGACCTGGTCGCGCCGATGCTGTTCTGGAAATTCAAAATGGGATTGTTCGACGATCCGTTCGTCGATCCGGACCTGGCCGAATCCGTGGTCGGCTGCGACGCGCACCGCGCCCTCGCGCTGCGGGCGGCGCGCGACACGATCACGCTGCTGAAAAACGACGGCGGCCTGCTCCCGCTCAATCCGGCGAAACTCAAATCCATCGCCGTCATCGGCCCGAACGCCGACCGCGTCCTTCTCGGCGGCTACAGCGGCGTCCCTAAATCCAATGTCACCGTGCTCGAGGGAATCAAGGCCCGGCTCGGCGGCAGCGTGAACGTGCTGTACAGCGAAGGGTGCCGGATCACCGAGGGCGGTTCCTGGCAGCAGGACAAGGTCGTCCCGTCCAATCCCGCGCGCGACCGCCGCCAGATCGCCGCCGCCGTCCGCACCGCCCGCCGCTCCGACGTCGTGGTGCTCGCCCTCGGCGGGAACGAGCAAACCTCGCGCGAAGCGTGGAGCCTCCAGCACATGGGCGACGCCACCACGCTTGAACTGGTCGGACGCCAGAACGAACTGGTCGAAGCCATCCGCAAAACGGGCAAGCCGGTGGTTGTGCTCTTCTTCAGCGGGCGCCCGCTCGCGTTCGACGCCATTTCCAAAAATGTCCCGGCCATTCTCTGGTGCTGGTATCTCGGACAGGAATGCGGCACCGCGGTCGCGGACGTCCTCTTCGGCGACCACAACCCGGGGGGCAAACTCCCGATGTCGTTTCCCCGGTCCGCCGGGCATCTGCCCGCCTTTTACAATTACAAACCGTCGGCGCGGCGCGGCTATCTGTTCGACGACGTCACGCCCGCGTATGCGTTCGGGTTCGGATTGAGTTACACCACGTTTGCCGTCGACCGCGTCCGGCTCGAACGCAGCAGGATCCGGCGGCGCCAGTCCACGCGCGTCTTCGCGCGGGTGCGCAACACCGGCCGCCGCGCGGGCAGCGAGGTCGTCCAGGTCTACATCCGCGATCGGGTCAGCTCCGTGACCCGGCCTGTGCGGGAGCTGAAGGGTTTTCAAAAAGTCCGGCTCAAGCCCGGGGAATCCGCCACCGTGGCCATCGACATCACGCCGGATTCGCTCGCGTTTTACGATGTGAACATGAAGTATACGGTCGAGCCGGGCGAATTCGAGGTCCAGGTCGGGACCTCGTCGCGTGAATCGGATTTGCAGAAGGTCGTATTGACGGTTGTTTCCTAACAGAGAATAAATCAGCATGAGCGCTTCCAGCCAGAAACTGTCGTTCTTCGAGAAAGCCGGCTACAGCGGCGGCGACGCGGCCGCGAACTTCGTCTTCATGACGATGATCCTGTTCCAGACCAATTTCTACACGGACGTGTTCGGCCTCACCGCCAGCGCCGCCGCGGCGATCCTGCTCTGGCCGCGGCTCTGGGACGCCGTGTTCGACCCGATCATGGGCATCCTGGCCGATCGCACCCAGACGCGCTGGGGCAAGTTCCGGCCGTGGGTGCTGTGGACCGCCGTTCCGTGGGCCGTCGTGATGGTCCTGGCCTACACCACGCCGAAGGGCTGGAGCCTCGGCCCGCTCATCGCCTACGCCGCCATCACCAACGCCATGCTGATGACGCTGTATTCGATGAACAACATGCCGTATTCCGCGCTGGGCGGCGTCATGACCGGCGACCTCAACGAGCGCGCCAGCCTGAATTCGTTCCGGTTCATCTCGGTCAACATCGCCCAGTTCATCGTCGGCGGATTCACCCTGCCGCTCGTGGCCAAGTTCGCCGTCGGACACGACCGCCAGCACGGCTGGCAAATGACCATGGGCATCTGGGCCGTCGTCTGCCTCGCCCTGTTCCTCATCACCTTCCTCACCACCCGCGAACGCATCCAGCCGGTGACCACCGAGAAGTCGTCGCCGCGCCAGGACTTCGGAGATCTATTGAAGAACAGCCCGTGGCGCGTCATGCTGCTCATGACGCTCGTCCATTTTGCCATCCTCTCCTTCCGCGGCGCCGCCAATTACAATTACTTCCATCACTACGCCGACAAGGCCGCCATGTTCGGCTTCGTCGAAAAACTTGGGCTCGCCGCGCCCCCCCTCCAGCCCGGCGAAACCGCCCCCTCCAGCCTGCTCGAAACCCTCGGCTACGTCGTCCACGGCGACAAATCGGACCTGGCCAATTCCAACGTCGCCGACGTGTTCAACAGCATCGTCAACATGGTCGGCACCGCCGTCACCATCATCGTCATCCTTCTCTCGCCCCAGTTGGCCCGGAAATTCGGCAAGAAAACCGTCGCCGTCGCGGGATTTTCCCTCGCCGCAGTCAATGCCTTCGCCTTCTACCTGCTAAGTCCAACCAGCGTCACAGCCATGGTCGTCCTCACCATCACCGGGTCCATCGTCTATGCCCCGACCATCCCGCTCATCTGGGCCATCTACGCCGATTGCGCGGATTATTCGGAATGGAAAACCGGGCGCCGCTTCACCGGCATGGTGTTCGCCACGATCGGGTTCGCCCTCAAATCCGGTCTCGCCCTCGGCTCCGCCTCGTTCCTCTGGATCATGGCCAGCCTGTTTCACTACGACACGAAGCTGCCCGCCCTGCCCGAAGCCGTCCAGGGCTACCGCACCTGCGTCGGCATCGTCGTCGGCGTCCTGTTCGCCATCTGCACCGTGTTGCTCATGATCTACAAGCTGAACAAGCGGCTCACGATCCAGATGGCCGATGAACTGGCCGAACGCCGCCGGAAAGCCGCCGCGCACGCTTGAACAGCCCAGGAATCAACCGCGGAGGCGCGGAGACGCGGAACGGTCGCGAAACACCGCCCGTTTCAGTTCATCCCTCGCCGCCTTCGCGCACTTCGCGCGATCAGGAATTCTGCAGGCTGGATTCTGAATGCTGAATTCTGAATTCTAAAGTCATGTCGCCGCACCCCGAAACTGCACGACGCGACCGGAACGCTCCACGAGGCCCTGCGCTGCTGCTTCTGCTGGCCTCACTGCTGGCCGGTTGCGCCACGCCTCCCGCGCCGCCCCGGGTCGAGTTCGGCGACAACAACACCCTGCGCATTCCCCTCGAGGAAACAACCCGCAAATATGGCAGCCTCCCCGTCATCGTCCTGTCCATGAACGGCGTTCCCGGCCGGTTCGTGGTCGATACCGGCGCCAGCGGACCCATGTTCACCCGCACCGCCGTCAAGGCCTGGCACCTCAAAGTCTCCGATTCAACCGGCTCCGCCCGCCTCGCCGACGGCACCCGCGCCCGCGCCAGCCTCATCGAGGATGTCACGCTCGAGCTCGCCCCGCGCGTGCGCATCCATTGGAAGGAAGTTTACCTGTCGCCCGAATCGGATTCGCCGTATTTCGGCCTCATCGATTACCACACGCTCAAGGCGGTGAACGCCGTGATCGACACCGGCAACAAAATGATTACCATCTCCCGGTAGCCGGCAGGCGGCTGGAGCAAGGCTCGGGCGAGGGTGGGGCAATGGTGGAGTGACGGTGGGGCGAGACTCCGTCGAGCCCTGACTTGATCTGAGATTTCAAATCTGAGATTTCAGAATCGGCTCCGCCGAGTCCCGAAACAGCAAACAGCAGCGATCATCTCATGCGCATCAACATTATTTCATTGTCCTTTCTCATGGCCGCCATCTTTTCCTGCATCGCCGCGGCGCAAACCAATCAACCGCCCGCCGAACCCCGCGGCAACCGCGGATTCGGCCGCCCGATTGTTCTCGCCCCCGACGACAAGCCTGCTTTCCCGACGCCAACCGCGGGGTGGGACACGCCGCGCGAGGGCATCGCCCACGGAAAACTCGAAATGATCGAGTACGATTCCAAAACGGTCGGCACGCACCGCAAAATGCAGGTCTACACGCCGCCGGGATATTCGAAGGACAAACAATACCCGGTGCTTTACCTGCTGCACGGCATCGGCGGCGACGAGACGGAATGGGAGCGATTCGCCACGCCTGACATTCTCCTCGACAACCTCATCGCCGCCGGCAAGGCGGTTCCGATGATCGTGGTGATGCCCAACGGGCGCGCACAGAAAAACGACCGCGCGGAAGGCGACATCTTTGCCGCCGCGCCGTCTTTCGCCCGTTTCGAACGCGACCTGCTCGATGACGTCATTCCCGCGATTCAGTCGCGTTACAGCGTTTCCACCAACCGCGACGCGCGCGCGCTGGCCGGCCTGTCCATGGGCGGCGGCCAGTCGTTGAACTTCGGCTTCGCGCACCCCGATGTGTTCGCCTGGATCGGCGGGTTTTCCTCCGCGCCGAACACGAAATCGCCCGCCCAACTTCTTCCCGACGCCGCCGTGGCGAAACAGTTCAAGCTGATCTGGCTCTCCTGCGGCAACCAGGACGGCCTCATCTCCATCAGCCAGGGCGTGCACACCCGGTTGAAGGAATACGAGATTCCGCACGTCTGGCACGTCACGACCCACGGCCACGACGCGCCGGAATGGAAACAGGCGCTTTATTATTTCACGCAGCTGCTGTTCCGCTAAATGGGAGGGCCGGCGTCCACGCCGGCCCCATCGCCTCCCGCATCACAAATCGATGACAGATTCTGTGTCGTACGTGCGACATAAAGTCCGTCAGTGATGCAGGGCTCTCCACTCTCGACACCCGACCAGATTTGGTTATCGACCGAATCGATGCCGTGGAATCATTTATCGATTCACGTCCGGCGATTGCCGTACGCATACTGCGTTTATGAACGAAATCACTCCTTCCAACCGGCCGGGTGTTTGGTCTCGAATTCTTAAAATCGCTGGCGGCGTCGGGATGGTTCTCGGGGCGCTGGATCCGCTGGAGGGTTCCGTGGTGATCCTCGCGGGCAGCCTGCTGCTTCTCGCGGGCAGTTTTGCGGCCGGTGACGACCGTCCTGCCCGCGGCTTTCACGCTCTCGTGTTCCTGCTCGTGGCCTTTGGGGTGGGAGCGCTTTGGGCGATCAGCTCGGTCGGCGGTGTCGGCGGTCCCCACGGTCATTCCAACTGGTGGCTCCTGTTCATGGCGCCTTACCCTGTCGGCTGGTGCCTCGGCATGTGTGGCTCCCGCACCCCGCGCTGGCAGGCCGCGCTCGGAATCTTCGTCGGCGCCTTTTACCTCTTCCTGATGGCGGTGGTCCTCCACCGCGCCACCAACCACCCCGCGAGCTTCGCCGCACCCGGATTCGTCATCGGCGCCATCGGCCTGCTCGTCATCGGCGGCTGCACCCGCCGGCTCATCTCCCCTTGGTCTCGCCAAAGCAAGCGACTCAGCCCGAATTGAATCCGTCTAATTTGCCCTGTTTTTTGGGCCTATGGAGCGATTTTGGGGGGCCTTTTTTGGCCCATACGAGATCCCTCCAGGTCGATCTCAGATGGAGTCATAGGATTTGGGGCACGCGCACTATGGAGCAAAAAACGGGGTCAAAAATCGCTCCATAAGGCTCAAAATCACCTAAAATTCAGCATTATCCCTACAGCCACAGGAGCTTCCATTGGTGAGACCACGCCCGTCCACGCCCTTGGCCGCAACGATTCAGTTTAACCACGGATGAACACGGATGAATACGGATCGAAGCAGTCGTTTTCCGCAGGGATTCCGTCGGCATCAAAAAGCGTAAGCTGCGCGAGTGCTGAAAACCCTGTTTTCGACAAGTCCCCATCCGTGTTCATCCGTGTCCATCCGTGGTTAAAAATTCTTCGATCTGGATTTATGATTTCCTGGACGGTGGTGATTTCGTCCTTCGACTCCGCCGTGACCTGGTTCGTTCCCGGTTCTCCTTTACCCGGAATCGGACGATTTTTCGGATCAAATCGAATGGCACGGGTTGGTCGAGCGGGAATTGCACGGAGCCCGCGGCGTGTTTGTAACCCGCCAGGTCGCGCCGGAATTCGCGGATGCCGGAGCTCGTCGGATAAAAGCCGATGTGCTTTTTGAAGCAGGCGAAATGCACCAGGTTCCCGTTCAGAACAAAGGTTGGGATCCGGTACTTGATCGTCTCCTCCGCGCCAGGCGCCGCGCGGCGGATGACCGCTCGAATTTTCCGGAGTCTTGCCTGGACCTCCCTGGGGCAGCTTGCGATGTAGCTGTCGATCGTCATGCAGTCTTTCTTTCAGGCCGGAGGCTGATCTTACTGGTTTGGAAGCGGATTGGATTCCTCTTTTTTTCCCATGCTGTAGAGAGCCAGGGCGGCTCCCGCCAGAACGAGCACGTCCGCGATGTTGAAAATGCCCGTGTGCACGGGGCCGACATGAATCACCGCAAAATCCGTCACGACCCCCTTCCACACGACCCGGTCGATCAGATTGCCAATGCCGCCGGCCATGACGAGTGAGAATCCGATGAACCGCGCCAGGTCCATGCGAGCGGTTCGAACAAGGTAAGCCGCGAGCACGGCCAGTCCGGCGCCGACACCGAGCGTGAACAGTGT
>JAXMHQ010000047.1:0-28895 GCA_046346665.1 Verrucomicrobiota bacterium | reverse complement strand
TGCCCTGAGAGCCCGCACTTCCCACTTCTTATTTCGCCCTTCACACTTGGCCCTCCGCACTTCGCATTTCGAAATCGCGTGTCGTATTTTTACCGACTTGACGGCACTCGATTCGCTCACCATATTTGCGGCCCGGCACCTCGTGGGTTTAAAGTTCGTGATTTAAGATTGTATGTCGAAGCTGAAGGCCCGAAACCCCGCGTCGAACGCGGCAGCCCGAAAGCAAAAGGACATCTCCCCGGCCAGCGCCCAGGCGCCGAACGGGCAGCCCGCAGCCACAATCCCCGCCACCAACGGCCACCTCACCCGCGCTCCCCTTTCCCGAACTCTTGACCGCGCCGAGCTCGTCAAGGAACTCGTCCGGCTCGCCCAGGAACAGGGTTACCTGACTTATAACGACATCTCCGAAGCGTTCCCGGATCATTCCCTCACCGCCGAGGAGCTCGACGAAATCTACCTCAAACTCCGCAGCCTCGAAGTCGAGATCGTCGACCAGGCCGAGGTGGACCGCATCAAGCAGGCGGATGCCGACGTCGAGGAGGACCGGTCGCGGCTCGACATCCTGGATGACCCGGTCCGGATGTACTTGAAGCAAATGGGCCAGGTCCCGCTGCTGACGCGGGAGCAGGAGGTGGAGATTTCGAAGCGGATCGAGGCCGCTGAAAACGAGGTGAAGGAAACCCTTTACCGTTTCGGCTTCGCCGGCAAGGAGCACATCGCCCTGGCGGAAAAACTGGTGTCGGATCCGCCGCGGGAACGCTACGACCGCGTCGTGCAGGACAAGAAAGTGGAATGCCGCGATCGCCACCTCCAGGTGCTCCGGCGCCTTTTGAAAAAAGTCCGGGAACTGGACGAGGAAGTCGACCGCCAGTACGCCCTCTGCCGCGCCGAAACATCGCCGGAACGGCGCAAGAAGGAGGAGGCGGCCTTCGCCCGGCTCGGCGAGAAACTCCAGGCCACTTTCGACAAATTCTACTTCAAGCAGAAGGTCATCGAGGAAATGGCCATGGTCGCGGAAAACATCCACGACAAACTCCAGCTTTGCCTCCGCACGATGGAGGATCTGCGGGAGCAGAGGAAAAGCGCTCACACGGAGGCGGCGCTGCAAGCCGAGGAACGGAAGCTGCAGGCGCTCGAGGAATTCGTGCGGATGTCGTCCGCCGATTACCTGAAGGCCTTCGCACAACTTAATCAGTTCGCCACGAAAGCGCTCCAGGCCAAGGCTGAAATGGTCGAGGCCAACCTCCGCCTCGTCATCTCCATCGCCAAAAAATACACCAACCGCGGCCTCTCCTTCCTCGACCTCATCCAGGAAGGCAACATGGGCCTGATGAAGGCCGTGGAAAAATTCGAATACCGCCGCGGCTACAAATTCTCCACCTACGCCACCTGGTGGATCCGACAGGCCATCACCCGCTCCATCGCCGACCAGGCCCGCACCATTCGCATCCCAGTGCACATGATCGAAACGATCAACAAACTGATGCGCGCGCAAAAGCGGCTGTTGCAGGATTTCGGCCGCGAACCCACGGCGGAAGAGGTGGCCGACGAATTGCAGCTGCCGGTCGACCGCGTCCGGGCCGTGCTCAAAATGGCCCAGCAGCCCATCTCCCTCCAATCACCCGTCGGCGACGGCGAGGAAGCCAGCTTCGGCGATTTCATCGAGGACAAGACCACTGAAAACCCACTGGATATTACGAGCTTCAGCCTGCTCAAAGACAAGCTCACCGATGTGCTGTCGAGCTTGTCCGAGCGTGAGCGCAAAGTGCTCGAACTGCGATTCGGACTGGGCGATGGTTACTCGCGCACGCTCGAAGAGGTCGGGAAACAATTCCGCGTCACCCGCGAACGCATCCGCCAGATTGAAGCCAAGGCCCTCCGGAAAATGCGGCACCCGACTCGGCTGCGACAGCTCCACGGCTTCCTCGAGATCGAAGCCCGCGAATAATAGGGCCCCTCAGGAACGCGGCACGTAAACCTTCACCGCCGCCAGCAGATCGTCCAACGGATCCGTCTTTCGCATAAACCCGGACGCCCCGCGCGCCATCGCCTGCTCCAGCAGGTTCTCCTCCCCCGGCAACCCGGTGAACATCACCACCGGCAGCTTGGGAAAGTTCGTGCGAAAATAACCCAGCAACTCCAGCCCGTTCTCGCCCGCCAGGTTGATGTCCAGGATCGCCAGATCGAACCGCATCGTGTCCCCCAGTTCCATCGCCTCGCGACCACCCGTCGCCAGCGTCACGTCAAATCCTTTTGCTTTGAAATACTCAGACAAAAGCTCCCGGACCCCGGCGTCGTCGTCCGCGAACAGTATGTGCGGTTTCATAAGGACCGTTCTACCATGCCTCACGGGGATTGCAACAAAACAACAGTCGAGGGTCGAGAGTCGAGGACCGAGGGCCAGACGCTCCCGCGGGCCCGGAGTGTTCTCACCGGCACGGGTGCGATTCGAAATGAGGGGCAATTCCCGGAGCGCGACTGTATCCGAAGGATCAGCCGCAGGGACGTGGCAGATGCGAAGGCGTTTGAGAAGACAGGGAGCGTTGGAATATCGAACATTTCTGCGGCTGGTCCTGGCGGACACAGCCGCGCTCCTGACCCTCGCCGTAAATCGCACCCCACCGGCACTCGACTCTCGACTCCCGACTCCCGACTCATTAGTTTTCAATCATGGTTCACGCTGGCATTGGTTACGACGTTCACGCCCTGGTGAAAGGCCGGAAACTTTTCCTGGGCGGGGTGGAGATTCCCCACGACCGGGGATTGGACGGGCACTCGGACGCGGATGCGCTGATGCACGCGATCTGCGATGCCCTGCTCGGCGCGCTCGGCGAACCCGATATCGGCCACTTCTTCCCCAACACCGATCCCCGCTGGAAAGGCGTTCCGAGCCGCGTGTTCCTCGAGGAAGCCGCCCGGCAGGTCGCCGCCCGGGGCGGAAAAATCGTCAACATCGATTCCACCGTCATCGCCCAGGCCCCGAAGATTTACCCGCACATCGACGCCATGAAACGCTGCGTCGCCGAAGCCCTCGGCGTCGATCCGAAAAAAGTCGGCATCAAGGCCACGACCAACGAGCGCATGGGATTTGTGGGGCGTGAGGAAGGCATCGCCGCCATGGCTGTCGCCAGCGTGGATCTCCCCGATTAATCCATGCCCAAGGCCGAAATCAGCTGGAAACGGCTCACCGAAGATGGCGAGAAACTCCAGGTCTACGCCCAGCGCGTCGGCGGCGAATGGCTCTTCTTTCACCGCGCCAAACGATTCGATCAGTGGCAACCAGTCAAGGATCCGCCCCTCGACGACTGGATGGAACTGCTCGACTCGGTCCAGCGCCTCATCACGCGCCGCCGCCTCCAACCGGTGCACGAGGACCATGTGAAGCGTCGGATTCGGGAGCGATTTCCCGAAGCGGAAGTGTAGGCAGTTTAAGAGTTTTGGAGTTTAAGAGTGTAAGAGTGGAGGACTCCGGGCGCGATCACATCGAGACTGCGGCGGGGCATGGCCGCGACGACTCTCAAACTCCCAAACTCTTAAACTTCTGAACCCGGCCCCTCCTCCGCCGGCTCCGGTTTCAGCTTCGATTCCCGCTCAGCCAGGGCTTTTCTCATCGCGCCGTCCAGCGCCTGCATGTCCACCGGTTTCTGAAAATGCGCGCTCAAGCGCGAGGCGTTCTTCCGGTTCGGCATCATCCATCCCGTCAGGGCGCTCACCACAATCACCGGCACATCCGTCGTGGACGGTTGCGCGCACAAAATGTCGAACACCGACGCCCCGTCGATGTCCGGCAACATCAGGTCGAGCAGGATCAGGTCGGGCAGATGCCGCCGCGCCTGGTGCAGGGCTTCAACGCCGTTGGCGGCGGTCAGGATTTCATAGCCGCGATGGCCCAGGTTGAACTGGAGCAATTCCACAAAATCCGGTTCGTCGTCCACCACCAGCACGCGGGGTTTCATGGCCGCAACCTGCCAGTTTCACGTGACCGATCGGAGGCGATCGCGTGAAATTCAGGTCACAACTTATCAAACAGGTTAAGAGTTTAAGAGTTTAAGAGTTTAAGAGTCTTGGGGTTTGAGAGCTTGAGCGAACCATCTACTCTTCTGTCGCCGCCCCCATTCTCAAACTCCCAAACTCCCAAACTCCTAAACTGAACTTTTGTTTTTGGCTGACGCAACCGCCTGATTCGCTTACTGTCCACGGTTTATGAAAAAGCCTCCTTTGATCCTGATCTCGGCCAGCATTGAAAAGGCCGGGGTGGAATTCATGGATCAGTCGATCAGTTTGTCCGAAGCCTACCCGCGCGCTGTGGCGGCGGCGGGCGGCATTCCGCTCACCCTGCCCGTGGGGCAGTCGCGCGAGTTGATCGCGGAGTGCGTGCGCCGGGCGGATGGAATTTTGCTGACAGGCGGTGACGATATTGAGCCGCGGCTGTATCGGGACCGGCTGCCGGGGAAGCTGGCGAAGACGGTGGGAAAGACGCCGGACGGCGGGGAGCGGGATCTGCGTGAACTGCTTTTGATCGACGAGGTTTTCAGGCAGCGCCGGCCGTTGCTGGCCATTTGTCGCGGGCACCAGTTGCTGAATATCGCCCTTGGGGGCTCGCTGCTGGTGGATATCCGGTCCCAAGTTCCTGCGGCGCTGAATCATCAGCGCATGGACAAACGCAGTGAAGTCGTACACGAAGTGCGGTTGACACCGGGGTCCGTACTCTCCAAGATAAGCGGCAAGCAGAAGTTGGGCGTGAACAGCACGCATCACCAGGCGGTTGATCGCATTGCCGAACCGTTGCAGGCAAGTGCGGTCAGCGGGGATGGAATTGTTGAGGCCATGGAACTGAAGCCCGAAGCTGCCCGGTTGCTTCCTTTCCTGATCAGCACACAATTTCATCCGGAACGACTGGTGGATCGTTACCGGGAGCACCGGGCGATCTTTCACGCTTTTGTCCATGCGTGCGTGCTCTGCCGTCGATAACCGTTATGAAGGGTACTATTCTGATCGTTGATGACGCTGCCGACATTCGGGAGCTGCTGGCGAATGTTCTCCGGAACAGCTACGAAGTCGCCCAGGTCGACAGCGGCGCCACCCTCAAGCAGGCGCTGACCGAAGCCCAGCCCGACGTCGTGCTCCTCGACATCAAGCTGCCGGATGCCGACGGCCTGGACCTGCTGCCGCTGATCAAGAAACAGTGGCCCGACACGGAAGTGATCGTGCTCACGGGCAACGCCACTTTTGAAGCCGCCGTCGAAGCCACCAAGCGCGGCGCCTACCATTTTCTCAACAAACCTTTCGACACGAACGGCCTCCTGGTCACCGTCGAGCGCGCCCTCGAACACAAGCAGCAAAACGAGGAGAACAGCTCCCTGCGCCGCGCCCTGTCCACCATGAGCGGCGGATCGTCGCCGGTGTTCCAAAGCCTCGTGATGCAGACGGTCGTGCGCACCGTCGAACGCGTCGCGCCGAGCGATGTCTCCATCCTGATCACCGGCGAAAGCGGCACCGGCAAGGAAGTCATCGCCGACCTCATCCACGCAATGAGCCCGCGCAGCAAGGGCCGGATCATCAAGATCAATTGCGCCGCCCTGCCCCGCGAGCTGATCGAAAGCGAATTGTTCGGCTCGGTCAAAGGCGCGTTCACCGGCGCCCACACGGACCGAGAAGGCCTGTTCCGCCAGGCTGAAGGCGGCACGCTGTTCCTGGATGAAATCTCCGAAATGCCGGTCGACACCCAGAGCAAGCTGCTCCGCGTGCTCCAGGACCAGGAAGTCCGCCCGGTCGGTGGCAAGGTAAGTTACAAAACCAACTGCCGCATCGTCGCCGCCACGAACCGCAAGACGGATGAAGCCATCAAGGACGGCAAACTCCGCGAAGACCTTTTCTACCGCATCAGCGCCATCTCCGTCCACCTGCCCCCGCTCCGCGAACGCCGCGAAGACATCATGCCGCTGGCCAACGCCTTCCTGAAACGCTTCGCCGCCCAGGCCAACCGGCCAATCCGTGAATTCACCCAGTCCGCCTCGGAACGCCTCACGGCTTTCGAATGGCCCGGAAACGTCCGCCAGCTCCAGAACGAAATCCAGCGCGCCGTCCTCCTCTGCGAAGGCGTTGTGATCGATTCCTCGGATCTCTCGGTCACGCATACTCCGTCCGAGACCGAAGGCACCCTGGACACCAATTTCACCCTGCTGGAAGGCGTGGAACGCAATGCCATCGTCCAGATGCTCAAGGAAACCGGCGGCAACAAGCTCGAAACCGCCAAACGCCTCGGCATCGGCCGCCAGACCCTCTACAACAAGATCAAGGCCTACGGCATCGAGGTGTAATTTGTTGGTAGGGCCGCGCTGCCGCGCGGCCCTGCGGCGCGGCAGCGCCGCCCTACCATTCGAGGCGGCCAGGTGAATTTTGGGAGGATTCCCATGCACTCAAGGCAAAAGATTTCCCTCCGCATCCTTGCCCTCGGCCTGGGCCTGATATTCGTCGCCCTTGCCCTCCTCTGGCTGTCCGGCCGGAAACCGGAGAAGCCCGCACCCGCGACCAATGCCATCGCAGCACCCGCAACAACCCCCGCGCCTCCCGCAATCGCTTCCGCTCCCTCCGAACCCGCGAAACCGGCCAACGACGGCTTGCCGCCGGTCATTCCCATTCCGCTGGCCGGAGTGCTTTCCGCAACGGAGAATGCTCCCTGGCTCACCAACACCAACTGGCTGAGTTTGCCCCGCGGCGCCCGGGTACTCGGCGGAATTGCCTATCAAATTGATGGGTTAATCCAACTCCAGGGACTTGCGCTGGATCAACGGGGAGAATGTTTTCGCCCGGAGGTGAATCTTGCGCTTCCCGCATCGGCGCTGGATTCCTCGGGAAGCTTGGTCAGCCCCCCGGGCAGCAACATTGCCAGCATCCATTTGCTTGCGGGAAGCACGTGGTCCATCGGCGCTGAAAGACCCGGACACACCGTCGCCGAAGTGGTGTGGCGTTACACCGACGGCACGGTGCGGAGCACCCCCATTGCCCACGAGGTGCATGTCCGCGACTGGTGGCGGCCGCGCGACGAAGCGCCCGCTCGCCTCCCCTACTCCGGCTCCAGGGTTGCGTGGCGGGGGCCGAATCTACTCCAGCCCGAATACACCCTGCGACTTTACAAAATCACACTTCCCAACCCCGACCCGGCGCGGGTGATCCAGGAGATCGATTTCAAATCCGCCAAAGCCGTGCCGTCCTTTTTCGTCTGCGCGCTCACGCTGGATCCCCTGATGCTGGGTTTGCGCCCGGAGAACGGCCCGGATCTTGAGGAGAATGTCGATCCGCCGCTCCTGGGAAGAATCCAGGTGACAGTACAGGACCTGGCGGGCAGCCCGGTTGCCGGCGCCCGGCTGCTCTCCGAATTTTGGGAACGGGGACAGGACGGCGGCTTCGGCCAATTCGAAGCAACAACAGACAGCCGCGGGCAGGCCTCATTGCACTATGGCGATCACAACCTTCATGAACTCAGGATCCACGCCTCCCATTCCGATTACGCCCGGCGCCAAATGGGTTGGGATGTGCGTGCCGGAGATTCGGTGCCGGCCGCCTGTCTTTTCAAACTGGCCCGCGGCGCGTCGATCGGCGGGTGGGTCGTGGACACGGCCAACAATCCCGTTCCGGGCGCGAGCATCGATGTGAGCCGTTCCCCGTCCAGCAGCAATCCCTTGGAATCGTTCGGGGAGCAATCCGAGTTCGAACTGGAGAGCTGCCGCACGGATGATCGCGGAGCCTGGCAGATTAAAGGCCTTCCCGAGGAGTTGATCCATGGCCTCGGACTTCAGGTGACACACCCGGATCATCTGACTACGAATATTGTTTCGGATTCCGCCGCCGATCAGCAATTGCGGAACGGGACGTTCAAGATCGTTCTTTACAGCGGCATAGCCGTGAATGGCTGGGTGCTGGACGAATTGGATCGCCCGATTGCAGGGGCCTCAGTCATCGCGGATGAAACTTCCCCGAGGCAGCAAACTCAGACCGACTCCTCCGGCCGGTTTCATTTTATCAAGGTGTATGGATCACAAATACCTTTCACCGCGCTGGCGAAAGGGTACCGGTCTGACACCCGGACCTTCGCGGTCAGCAACGGCATGGCCGATGTTGTCCTCAAGCTGGCCGCCGGCAGAGTGATCCGGGCGCGGGTCCAGAACGGAAGCGGCGATCCGCTCCCCGACACCTACGTGGAGCTGCAAGGCACGCAGCTTGGGCCTCTTGCTCGCTCCGAGTTTTCGACTCGAACGGACACGGAGGGCCGTTTCGAATGGGACAGTGCTCCCGAGGATGGCGCGGATTTCAATTTCCGTAAGACCGGCTATGAACAGAAGCGCTTTGCATTCCTGAAGCCCGACACCGACAACGTCGTCACCCTCAGAAAACAGCGCCAGGTCCAGGGCCAGGTGCTGGATGCCGACACCGGCCAGCCGGTGAGCCGCTTCAGTGCGGCAGCCGGGGAGAGCTTCGGTGCCGATCAGTTCAATGCCCCGGGCTTGAGGGACTTTGACGACCCCAACGGCCGATTCACCCTCGAGTTAACGGATGAAGAAAACACGGCCGTAAAAGTGCAGGCCGAGGACTATGCAGCGGAGGTTCAAAAGATTCCGGACGCGCCGGACGGCATTGCGACGATGGAGATTCGACTCAAACCCAGCGCCACTCTGCGCGCCACCGTGGTCCAGCCCGATGGAACCCCGGTTCCGGGTGCCACGGTGGCATTCCCGCCCAAAACACAATCCCCTGGGATTGCTATTCGACATAGTACTCTCCTTGGCAATGACCAGGTGAAGGTGACGTTCACGGATGCGAACGGCCAATTCAAGTTGTCTTCACCGCCGACCGACGGCCTCGTGGCGGCAGCCGCAGGTTCCGGTTTCGGTCTCCAGCCGGTGAGTGAGGTGCGTACGACCGGAAAACTCGTATTGCAGCCGTTTGGACGGATTGAAGGGACCTTCAAAATCGCCGGAAAGCCGGTATCAGGGACGGGGTTTCATTTCAAACTCACCAATATCGGCATCAGGACGGATTTCGACGATTACAGGGCGAGCACGGACGAGGACGGCAAATTCACGATCGAGAAGATCCCGCCCGGTGAGGGACAAGTTGTGCGGCTGGTCCAGACTGAGCAGAATGGGTGGTGGGAAAGCCATGGCACGCCAGTCTCCATCGCGTCGGGCGCCACCACGCGCGTGGACCTGGGCGATGCCGGGGCGGTCCTGGTGGGGCATGTTTCCTATCAGACGGCGCCCACCAATAACGAGAGATTAACACTTTCCGGGCACATCGACACCCCCGCCCCATCGCGTCCGGACTCCTTCGCGTCCCCCGAAGCGGCCCGCGCCTTCTACAGCTCTCCGGAATGGCAGGCGCAGACGAAGCTGATGAAGCATTTCGCATTTTTGGTGAAAGCGGACGGCTCTTTCCTGGTGGATTCAATCCCACCCGGCGTTTATTCCCTGAGCGTCAGCGCCACCAAACCCGGCCTGCAACCCTGGAACGGCACCCCCGTCGCCCAAGGCACGATGTCCGTGACCGTGCCGGATACGGCGGATCCCTACGCGCCGATTCAACTGGGAGAAATCATTCTAAAACCAGTTGCTCCGATGGTGCCAAGAGTTGTGACTCATTGAGGTGCCTCATCTCCGTTAACTCCGTTTCCTCCTGTTCAATCCATTCCCTGGAGGTTTTCCTATTTAGCCGCTAATTTCATTGACACCGATTCCGTATCGTAGTAGAAAGTATTACACGCGCTGAACCGGGTGTTTCTTGGGATGTCGGCATTTTCGGCGTTATAAATCAACACGATACGAAGTATGTCTCTCCGCTTAACGGCCCTTGCCTCCCTCTTGTGCCTCTCCTGTGCCGCCCCCGTTTCGGCTGCATTGGTTTGGTCGGATGAGTTCAACTCAAGTTCCATCGATTTCGGCACCTGGACCTACGATGTAGGCGGCGGTGGATTCGGCAACGGTCAATTCGAGTATGACACGGCGCGCAGCCAGAATTCCTACACCACGAACGGGAGCCTGGTGCTCGAAGCGCGGCGCGAGAGTTATCTTGGCAACCAGTTCACGTCGGCGCGCATGCTGACCCAGGGGCGGTTCGCTTTCAAATACGGCACGCTCGAAGCCCGGATCAAAATGCCTAACACGGCGAATGGCCTGTGGCCGGCGTTCTGGATGATGGGCAATAACGCGGGCGCCATCAACTGGGCCGGTTGCGGCGAGTTGGACATCGTCGAGATGGGTTCCAAGGACGGCATCACAATGGGCCTGCAGCAGGAGCGGATGAATTGCGCGCTGCACTATTCCGACGCCTCGGATGTGCACGGCATGTTTGTCTCGTGGACGAATGCACCTGTTGATCTCAGCCAGGATTACCATCTCTACCAGATGTCCTGGACGCCGACGACCATCACCTTCTCGCTCGACAACGCCACCTACGCGGTCTGGGACATCACGGCGGATTATCTCAGCGAATTTCACCAGCCGTTCTTCCCCATCCTGAACATCGCGATCGGCGGGTACGATCCGTCCTACACGGGTGTTTACTCTCCCGCGGCTGTCACGGCCACGTTCCCGGCGCGGATGTATGTCGATTACATCCGACTCTACGACAATCCCTACACGGAACTCTACTTCGGGACGAACATCGTCGAGACTGGCAATTTCGGGGTGTTCACTGAAACCACGCCGGTCAACGACGCGCTGGCCTACACCACCGGGACCGAACCCGGATTCGAATACGGCACCAACGCGGCGTTGTATATCTGGAACAACATGACCCCGGTGGTCTCCACCACGCCGTCCGAAGGCGGGCAATGCTGGTCGTTCAATATCGCCGGCGGCAACTGGTTCGGGATGGGCGTGCTGGTGCCGAATTTCCGGAACATGAAGAATTACTCCGACGGCTACCTGCATTTCGACATCAAGACCACCGGGGCCGCGGCGATCAAGGTCGGCATCAAGAGTTCCCGCGCCGGCGAATTCTGGCTGCCGCTCGGCACCGACGCCACATCCGAATTCGGGTTCGCCCGCGACGGCCAGTGGCATTCGCTAAAGATCCCGCTGAACCGGTTTGCGAACATTGATTTCCTGACCGTGCACCAGATGTTCATGATCGCGAGCGACGGAAATGCGCCCGCGGCGATGAACCTGTCGATCGACAACGTCTGGTGGGAACCGAGCGTTGCGCCCCCGGCGGTGGGGAACGGCGATTTCGGGGTATACACCGAGACGGCGCTGCACAAGACGGCCGGCCAGTTCAACCTGGGCGTCAACGGGAACTTCTTCGTCTGGGAAAACACCCTGGTCGCCGCGCCCCAGCATCCCGCAGAAGGCAGCCAGTGCATCAGCCTGCAGTCCGCACCCGGCCCGACCTGGTTCGGCCTGGCGTTCACGCCCAACGTCAAATACAACCTCACCAACTACCGCGCGCCCGGCGGCAAGCTGCGATTCTCCATGAAGACCAGTTCCACCGTGCCGTTCATGCTCGGCATGAAGAGCGGCAACATGGACGGCGTCGGACAGAAATGGATCAACTTCACCTCCGGCAGCGATCCTTACGGCTTCGTGCGCGACGGCCAATGGCACGTGGTGGAAATTCCGATGGCCGACATGGGCCCCGAAGTGGACCTGACGCAGGTCAGCCAGTTGTTCCAGATTCTCGGCACGGCCGGCCCGATCAGCGGCATCGAACTGGACGACATCTACTTCACCGGCGGCTCGGCGCTTCAGACCAACGTGATCTCCGCCGACGTGCTGGACGGCGTCGGAATCAGCTGGCCCACCCAGTCCGGCACCAATTACACCGTGCAATGGACGTCCGACCCCGGCGTCACGAGTTCCTGGAACGCCCTCGCGACCATCGTCGGCGACGGCAAGACCAATCTCGTGTTCGATCCCCTGCCCGGCGTGTCCGCACGGTTCTATCGCATCCAACAATAACCGTGAAACATCGGCCAACCTTTTTGAATCCCATGACAACCAAACTTTTCGTTCTTGCCGGCTTCCTGCCCTTCGCGGTGTCGGCCCAGGTTCAGAATCCCGGGTTTGAGACCGCCGGTGCGGGCGCCGGCAGCGCGGCCAACTGGACCGTCACCCAGGCGGCCGGCGGTCCCGTTTACGCCGTGCGCACGAACAGCAATCCGCACAGCGGCTCCTATAACTTCGAGGTCCACCTCGCCAGCACCGGCGCCGGACCGGTGGTGGAGTTCACACAGGCCGCCGTCCCGGTGACTGGCGGGACGGTTTATCCGTTCACCTTTTACGCGAACGCCCTCTCCGGCAGCGCCGGCTACAACGCCCAGTGGCGCATCCTGTGGAACGCCGGCGGCGACACGGGCTACCAGACCTTCAGCCCGGGCAACAACACCTACGCGTTCGTGAGCAACTCCGTCACGGCCCCCGCCGCGGCGACCAGCGCCACGATCTACTTCCACTTCGCCGGCGCGGCCATTCCCGCGCAGTCGGCGAACATCGACCTGGACGACGTGGCTCTCGGCGGCGGCGGCGGCTCGGGCGGCGGCGGGACCACCACCAACACCCCCATCCAGGTCGCCATCACCCGCGGCGTCGGCATCCGCTGGTTCGCCTCCAACAGCGTCACCTACCAGGTCCAATGGTCCGCCACAGCGCCCAACAACAGCCCGGTCTGGAATAATCTCGGCAACCCGATCAACGGCAATGGCGCCACGAATACGGTGTTCGATCCCACCGGCGCACCGCACAATTATTACCAGGTGTTGTCGATTCAGTGAGCGCCCGTGCCGCGCTGGGAGGGACGGCGTCCCCGCCGTCCCCATCCAAACCCCTCGTTTGTTTGGGCCGGCGAGGACGCCGGCCATCCCATGTTGACTACACCGGCCTCAGGTAGGCCGCGATGCCCTCTTTGAACGTCGTTCTCTTGAGCCCGAACTGTTCCCTCGCCTTGCTCCCGTCGCCCAGGTTGTCCTCCGCCATCATGATTAATTGATCGTGCGTCAACGGCGCCGGCTTGCGGAGCAATCGCGAAAAAAACAACTCCAGGAATCCCGCCAGCCTCCTGGCGTTGGCACCTGAAATAACCATCTTCGCCCGCCGCCGGCCGGTCACCTCCAGGATCTGATCGATGATTTCTTCCAGGCTCAGCGTCTCTTCGCCGCACAAATCATAAGTTTCCCCCACCGATTCCGGGTGACCCAGCGCGCCGACAAACGCAGCAGCCACCGCCTTGACCGACACGGGCTGATACCGCGTCTTGCCGCCGCCGATCACCGGCATCACAGGCAGGGTCCGTGACATCTTGGCGAACAGATTCACAAATTCATCACCCGGACCATAAATGATCGAGGGCCGGAAAATGGTCCAGCCAAGACCGCTGTGGCGCACGGTTTCCTCGGCGGTCCACTTGGTCTGATGATACCGCGCCGGCGCTCCGGGACGGGTGCCGAGGGCGCTCATGTGAAGGAATCGACGCAGCCCGGCATCCTGCGCGCCGAACACGGCGTTACGCGTGCCGCGCACGTGAATGTTTTCGAAGGTTTGATCCCCGATCTCGCGGATGATGCCCACCAGGTGGATGACCGCGTCCATGCCGCCGCAGGCGCGTGACATCGCGTCTGGATCGAGCACGTCGCCCGGCACAACCTTGGCCCCAAGCTGGGTGGCCTGGTCGCGGACGGCGGGGCTCTCGGGCTTGCGGGCCAGGAGGTGAACGCGGTGGCCGGCGTTCCGGAGCTGGCGCGAAAGTTCCCTGCCCACGAATCCCGTCCCGCCTGTGACCAAAACGTTCATATTCTGTGGCCGTGATCGTCAGATCGCGGATCCCCGTTCCAAATTTGCCTTCCGCAATCTTACGATTGCGGCTACCGCCTGCCTTCGTAGCCGCGATCGTGAGATCGCGGATCCATGTTCCAAACCTGCCCTCCGCAATTTCACGATTGCGGCTACAAATTATCCCAGCTTTGCCAGCTCATCCTGCATGAGCCGTGCCAGCGGTTTCATGGTTTTCGGACCGAAATCAAACGGGCAGCCCGCCGCTTCAAACAACTCGGGCAACGGCCGCGAACCGCCCAAACCCAGCGCCCGCTTGTAATCGTTCAACGCGCCCGCCTTGTCTTTCCGCGAGTTCAACCAGACGCGCAGGGCGCCGAGCTGGGCGATGCCGTATTCAATGTAATAAAACGCGTAAAGGAAAATATGCAACTGCCGGTGCCAGCGGTATTCCCGCACCTCCTCGTGCCCGCTCCAGTCCACTTCTCCACCGAATCGCTTCATCAACTCCACCCACGCCGCCGCCCGCCCGGCCCGCGTGTGACCCGGGTGCGTGTAGATCCAGTGCTGGAACGCATCCACGGTTGCAATCCACGGAAACACCCCCGCCACACCCTCCAGGTGCGTCCGCCGGGCGCGCTTTGAATTGGCCGCGTCATAAAATTCCCCGATGAATTCGTTCCCGAGCAATTCCATGCTCATCGAGGCGACCTCGCAGAATTCGATCGGAGCGCTGCGATACGCCAGCAGGTCGTCCGCGCGCGTCGCCAGCGCGTGAAAAGCGTGGCCCGCCTCGTGCAGGATGGTTTCCACGTCGCGCTGCAAACCAACCGCATTCATAAAAATGAACGGGAGCCGCGATTCGTTCAGCGTCGATTGATAGCCGCCCGGCGCCTTTCCCTTCCGATTCGCCAGGTCGAGCAGGTGCAATCGGTCCATCTCGCGAAATCCCGCCGCCAGTTCGGGGTCCAGTTGATCGAAAATCTTTTGAGTCCGTGCCACCATCTGGTCGACCTGTTCGAACGGCTTCAACGGCGGCCGGTTCAGAGGGTCGACTCCCAGGTCCCACGGACGCAGCGTGTCGACGCCGAGTTGGCGGCGCCGCTCCTGGTGAAGCTGTCGGATCAGCGGCATCACTTCCTGCTCCACCGCCCGATGGAACGACTCGCAATCGGCCGGCGTGTAATCGAATCGTCCCAGCTTGCGGAACATGTAATCGCGGTAATTGGGAAACCCGGCGTTCGCGGCGATTTTGTGCCGCACGGCGACGAGTTGATCGAAGTTGTCCTCCATGGCGTCGCGTTCCTTGAGCCAGCGATCCGCGACCAGTTTCCACGCCTCCTCGCTCAGGGCGCGGTCGGGTTCCTCCAGGTAACGGCCCATCTGGACCAGGGTCCGTTCCTCGCCCTTGAATTGCACGGTCAGAGAGCCGCTTCGTTTCTGGTACTGCTGGCCGAGCCTGGCTTCCTCGGTCTCCAGCGCCACGTTCTCCGGCCGGAACAGCGACACCTGGTTTTCCAAATCGCGGTCGTAGACCTTGTAACGTTCCCGCGGCAACTGGGTCCGGGCCGGGTGCGCCAGGTAACGCTTCGCCAGCTCGAACTGGCGCGGCTTGAGTTCGGGATCAATCTTCTCGATGAAATGCAGGAACGCCTTCTCCGCCTCGGGATCGTCCGTGTGACAGGTCATCGCGATGTGGCGCCGGGACGATTCCTCGTCCAGCGCGGAGGAGAGTTCGCTCCAGTCGAGGATCCAGCGTTCCAGCTCCGCGGCCGTCTTGCACGCGCCCACGCGCGATTCCAGCGAATCAAACAGCGGCCGGACGGCGTCCCAGTTTCCCAGGTCGATTCCCGCCGGCACAAACCGGCGCGGCCGGTAAGGCGGCAAAACTCCAAAAGGCAATTGGCTCATCCCGCAAAGATAGGCGCGAGGTGCGAAGCGGGCAAGGAAGTGGTAGCCGCGATCGTGAGATCGCGGGCCTGCGACCTATTCTATAGGTAGCAGCCGACGTAAGGAGGCTCCATTTTCCTTTCTCGCCGCAGCAATCGTGAGTCTCGTTACCTCGACTTCTACGGCCCTCAGCGCCACTCGTGCTTCGGATAGCGCCGCTGCAGCTCGGACTTGATCCGCGGATAATGATCGCGCCAGAAGCTCGCCAAATCCTGGGTCACCTGCACCGGCTTCATGCCGGGCGTGAGAATATGGACCTGCAACGGCACGCGGCCCTGCGCGATCTTCGGCGTCTGGGTCACGCCGTAGAGTTCCTGGATGCGCAAGGCGATGTGGGGCGGGTTGCCGGCGTCGTAAGCCACTTTCGGCGTCCGCCCGTTCGGCAGCGAGATCCGATCCGGCGCGTGCTTCTCCAGCAAAGCCTGCTGCGCGGGCGACAGCCAGGAGCGCACAACGGATTTGACCTCGCGATCCTTGATATCCTTGTAACCGAATGCGCCATGGCAGATTTGTTCGACGATATGGCGCCGGTCCGAGTCGGTGATGGGCGGCAGTCCGAGTTCGGGGCACCATTGGGCCAGCAGCGCGAGCCGCAAAATCCATTGCTCCACGCCGTGGTCCCATTCCTTCAATTGCAGCCGCCCCGCGAGGACTTCATCGGCGAGCAATTTCGCTGCGGCATCGGCCGGCGGCGGCTCCACGCGGCGGGCCGACAGCGCCAGCCCGCGAAATTTCAACAGCTCGGCCGCCATGACGCGCTTTTGAACGGGATCGAATTCCACGCGCGGATCCCTTTCAAGATCCTCCGGGAACAACTCCTGCAGCCACGCGGGATCGATGGCGGTAGCCAAAGACAGCAGCGTGGTGACTTCCTTGTCGCGGCCCTCGATCTCGCGGATGTCCGCGGCGACAAACAAGGGACTGTGATGGACGCCGCTGTCGCGGGACAAAACGCCGCGCCGGCCGTGGACCAGTTCGCAACGCAAGGTGCCCTGGTCCAGGCGCCGGGCCAGGCGATCCGAAAAGGCCGTCAGCAGGCATTTCTGAAGCGCTTCGTCCCGGATCTCCCGGAGTTCGGTGTCGAGCCCCTCGCGATCCGCGATTCGAAGGAACGCATCCAGGAGCGGTCCCACCTGCCTGGCCGTGATGGCGTGGATGCCCAGCCGCCGGCAGGCGTCGGTTCGGAACTGGTTCTTCGAAGCGTATTGCCAGGCGCGCATCAGGATCCAGAAATCGGACCCGGCCTTTTCGCCGAGCAAATCCGCGCGCAGCTCCGACGTGGCCCGATCCACATTGCGCAGCAAGAGGTCGCGACCTTGTGTCAGGGCTGCGACCAGCGCCGCCTGGTAAACGCAGCCCAGTTCCTGCGCAGCCAGCAACATGCGGGCGTAGCGCGGGTGCACGGGAAAGGCGAGCATCTTGCGGCCGAGCGGCGTGATTTCGCCCGACCCGGTCTTCAGCGCCCCGAGATCCGTCAACAATTCCTCGGCGTCCTTCAGCCGGCGCGGCTCCGGCGCCTCCAGCCAGCGGAATCCGGCCAGGTCATTCACATCCGCCGCCTTGAGCGTGAGCACCACCTCCGCGAGATCGAGCCGCTTGATTTCCGGGACCTCGTTGCGCGGCCGATGTTCATGCTCATCGCGCGACCAGAGCCGCATGCAGCGGCCGGGAGCCGTGCGGCCCGCGCGCCCGCTCCGCTGATCCGCGGAAGATTGGCTGATCTTTTCGACAAATAACGTGTTGATCCCGCGATGCGCGTCGTAGCGCGGGATCCGCGCCTGGCCGCTGTCGATCACCAGCCGGATGCCGTCGATCGTCAGCGACGTCTCGGCAACGTTCGTGGCCACGACCACCTTGCGCCGCTCATGCCGGGCCACCGCCTGGTCCTGCTCCGCAGGCGGCAATTCACCGTGCAACGGCAGCAACAAAAAGCCCCTCGCCTCCGGCGTGTGCCGGATGGCTTCGATGGTCTGGGCGATTTCAAATCCGCCCGGCATGAACACCAGGATGTCCCCTTCCCCGCCGCTCGAAACGTAATCCGAAAACGCCTCCGCCGCCTGCTCCCACACGGGCCGCTGGTCGACGTAGCTCGGCTCGGCGGCGTACGTCACGTCGACGGGAAATACCCGTCCGGCGGACGACAGAACCGCGCAGCCGAATTTTTCGGGATTGGAGCGAGTGCGCGTTTGGCCCAGGTAATCGACCAGTGATTCCGCATCGAGGGTGGCCGACATGACGCCGATGCGGAGGTCGGGGCGGCGGGATTCCTGGATATCCAGGGCGCGGGCGAGGGTGATATCGCCGTACAGATGGCGTTCGTGGAACTCGTCGAACAGCAGCACCGCAACCTGGGACAGGGCCGGGTCCTGGATCATCTGGCGCAGCAGGACGCCTTCGGTGACGAACCGGATGCGGGTGGCGGCGGAGGTGACATTCTCGAATCGCACCTGGTAACCGACTTCGCGGCCGAGCGGGACGCCGAGTTCCTCCGCGACGCGGGTGGCCAGCAGGCGGGCGGCGAGGCGGCGGGGCTGGAGAATGACCACCTGCCGATCCGCCAGCAGACCGTCGCGCAGGAGCATCTGTGGGACCTGCGTGGTCTTGCCGGAACCGGTCGGCGCCGACAGGATCATCCGCCGGTCATCGCGCAGTGCGGCAAGAATCTGCGGTTGAATTTCCCAAATGGGCAGCGTTGCGGGCACGGTGAACGTGGATGAGTTGACGCGAATGAACGCGAAGGTTCACGAATCGAAGCCGGTGGGGCGAGACTCCGTCGAGCCCTTGAAACGTGGATTGGTGGATTTTTGGATTGCTGGATAGATGGAAAGACCGCCGCGCGGAACCATCCGGCAATCCATGTCTCCATTTATCCAATAATCCTCACAGTCCCAGCCAGGGCTTGACGGAGTCTTGCCCCACCAGACGGAGACGTAATTCGCGTTCATTCGCGTCAATTCGCGTCAAAGACTCTTTAGAGATTCCGCAGGATCAGGGCAAGAATGGTCACGGCGAGGAGCATGCCGCTGGGCATGAATTTCCGGGTCTTGGCCAGCCGGATGGCAAAAACGACCAGCAATGCCGCCATGACAACCGTGGCGAGCTTCCGGCCGAAATCGGGCGACAACACCCCGTGAACCTGGCACAGGGCCAGGATGGCGGCCGAGACGGAAGACGTAATCAGCGACACCTGGCTCTTGGCCTTCCAATAACCAATCAATCCGCCGATCAACAAGAGGACGATGTACACCCACATCACAACATTCGTGAAACTTTGCATGGGTGCAAAGCTGCCTTAACCGGATGTCACGTCCAAGCTTAGAATTTCGCCCGGCTCACACTCCACCACCACTTCCATTGGCCGGCAACAAACTTCGCAATCTGTCGTAAACCTTTGATATGGAACACCAGTATCCACGGTCACCGTGGATTCCTGCCCGCAAAACGGACATTGAACCGAGGCGGAAGTTTCCATTCCCGAACCTAGCCTTTTCCTGGGATTTGTCGATTTGCGAACCTGGGAAACTGGGTTCAATTTATGCTCAGCGGGTGCTGTATGAGACGATTTTTCAGGCGTAATCTGGGGTGCCACGGCCGAATGGCCCGGGGCGTGGTTGGATCACTGGCCTTGATTGTCGGCATTATCCTGGCCGACGTGCGGTTGTGGCTGTGCCTGCCGCTGGTGGTGCTGGGATTGTTCGCCATTTGCGAGGCCATCTTCCGCTGGTCCCTCGCCCGGGCTTGCGGATTGCGGATCAGATAACCCAGCACGATTGCTCCGGGTCGTCCACGTGCCGGAGCAGGTAGCGCAGGTGCTCGGCCTGCCGTTTTTCAAGGCGTGGGTTGCTCAGCCCGCGCTTCAACGCCCACAGGGTCCGCCTTCTTTGATTCAATCGCCGGTGCAGTTTCGCCTTCAGCACCAGCGCCTCGTAAAGATCTCCGTCCTCCAGCAGCGAAGCCCCGGCCAGCCGCAGGGCTTCGCGGAATTCCCCCCGCCGGGCGGCCCGGTGCGCCAGGCCCAGGTTGGGTTCGTGCTCGTGGTTCCGGCCGGGCGAATCCAATAGGTGACTTAATACATGTGAGGCACTGACTGTCAGGTTCGGCGTCCACGTGGCGGCCAGCAACATCACCGGCGCCAGGTAGCCCAGGAACGCAAAAACACTCCCGGACCTGCCTTCCAGCGCCCGGCTCACCGGCACGCGCAACGTGATCATCCCCCACCCCACCAGCCCCGCCGTCGCCAACAGCTTCAGCCACCGCCGGTACCGCAGGTCCGGCGGCCAGCTCAACACCAGGCCGATCGACAAAGCCGCCGCCTCGGCCAGCAGGAAATCCCGCCATTCGGGAATGTAAGTATGAAACGCGCCTGATGGCGCGCTGTGCAGAACCACGGCCTGCGTTTCCTGCGACGCACCGGGCGTCGGAACGGTCTCCTGCCCGGCCCCGCCCAGTTGCGCACGAACCGTTTCCAGCCTTGACCGAGTCTCGTCCGAACGCGCCTGCAACTCCACCAGCGCCCGGCAGTAATCCCGCAGCCCCGGTTCCCGTGCCGCCACCCATTGGGCCTGGCGCGAAACAAAGTGCTGCCGCAACACCCGGCTGTCCTCGTCCAGCAACGCACCCGATTCCGCATCGAACCGCCGGCGGTCGCGCACATAATTCGGGTCGTTGAACAAGGCGGCGAATGCCCCCTCGCGCAACCGCCACACCGCGCCCTCCTTGTCCTCCTGAAACGGATCCGCCGCAATCTTCCGGACCTCCAAATCGTAACCCCGCTGCAGCGCCAAAAACAATTCGAGGTCCGGGTCCTCCTCCTGCACCCGCGGAGCAGCGTGATCAAACCACGCCCGCCACGACGCCGACACGTCCGCGTCCAGAATACTCAGGGCCACCGAATTCGACCACGCCGCGGATTGGACGGCATCGGCCAGAACCGGGTATTTCGTGGAGAGATTCGGCAACTGAAATGCCAGGGTGCTCTGCTCCATCTTCAACCGCGCCGTCTCCGCGGGATCCGACATCGATTCGCGAACCTTTGCCGCGGTGCGCGCCAGGTCCGGAGGTTTCAAACGGCCGAGATACACCGCGCGACCCGCCAGCGCGATCACCAGCAAGAACAGGAAAACGAGAAACGGCCGATTTTGAGGAGCCCAAAAACGATAAACCCGGTGCATCAAGTACGCCTTATGTATTGGAGACTGTAGAAGAATTCCAGCTTATTTTAAGTGGGGAATGCGGAATGCGGGGTGCGGAATCCTGGCGGAGCGCGAAAATACATGGAGTCGTTTTTCGTATCCAGGACGAGGACGATGATGAGAGTCATTCCGCACTCCGCACTCCGCATTCCCCACTTGGCTCACGGCTCCACAACCACCGGCAAACCCACCCAGACCAGGCCAAGCAAGAATTCTGCATTCCAGTTCGCCAGGCGAAAACAGCCGTGCGATTCGGTCCGGCCCACCTGCTCGGGACCGGGCGTGCCGTGAATGCCGTAGCCGGGCCGATCGAGGCTGATCCATACCGTGCCGACGGGATTATTGGGCCCGGGCGGCAGGATCAGCTTCGTCTTGATCTGCTGGGCTTCCGGCGATTCCGGGAAATTGTCCGGGTCGAAGGTGTAGTTCGGACGCGGCGCCACCGCGGCCACGTGCAATTCACCCACGGGCCGTTTTTCAACCTTCTGCGCGATGCTGCACGGGCAATGAAACAACAGGTTCGTTTGGGCGTCGAAAGCCTGGAGCGTCTTGTCCGCAAGCCGGATCCGGATGAACGCCGCCTTGGGAAGATTGTTGGTCCGGGAAACTTCGGGAATGCGGAGGATCGTTCCAGCCGGGATATTCGTCCAGTCCACGCCCGGATTCAGATAGCGGACCAGCTCGGGATGGGCGTGGCCGCGTTCGGCGAACATTTCCAGGATGGACTCGTAATCCAGCGCCGTCTGCTGCGACTTGCCCAGCCACGTTTTCGACAGCGGCTGAATGCGCTGAAGATCGTTCGTCGTCACCTCGATGGTGCGGAACAGCGCGTTGGTCAGAAGCAGCCGGCCGCGCGTGGCGGCATCCAGTTCCCCCGTCGCGGGAATCTGCTCGCGTTCCTGGAACGCCCGGACCGCAGCGCGGGTCTGGGTGCCGAGCTTGCCGTCAATCGACCCGCACGAAATCCCTTCCCGATCGAGAGCGATCTGGAACATGAGGATGGATTCCAGGGAGCGCGGGCCGCTCGCGGCGGCCGGTCGGCGCACGGGCCGGTTCGATTCGACCGGTGCCGGCTGGACTGGAACTGGAGTGGACTCGGCAGGAGCAACAGCAACCGGCCGGGTGGCGGGGGCGGAGGCGCGCGGGGCCGCTTGCAGCCGAGGTCGCGCAGGCCGCTTCTGATACCAATACCCGCCGCCTGCCATCAAAAGCAGGAGCAGAAAAATCCAGAAAACCCGCCGCCAGGCCGGGCGCTTGGATTTAGGCAATCGATATTTTCGGGGCCGCCGCACGCCCCGCATTTAGCAGGATCGAGGCAGGATGCCCAGCCAAACCGGGCCCTGCTTCATCCATTTATCCAATAATCCACCAATCCAACAATCCCTGTTCAAACCGCTGCCTGCTTCAGCCTGGGCCGCGCAAGGCTCACGATCAGGTCGGCGGTTTCGTCCACAGACACCAGGTCGGTGTTGAGAACGAGGTGGTACAGCGAGGGGTCCTCGATGTTCTTGCCGAAGTAAGTGCGCAAATACCGTTCCCGGCCCCGATCCTCACGCTGGATCCGCTCCATCGCGGCCCGGTTGTCGAGTCCTTCGAATTGCTGCATGTGGCGGATGCGCTGGGCCACGCTGCCGACGAGCCGGACATGCAGGAACCGTGGCATGGTTGCCGTCACCAGGTGCGCGCCCCGGCCCACCAGGATCACGTGCCCGCGCTCCGCGAGATGCAGAATGGTCTCCGTGATCTGTTGCACCAGCGTGTCCAGCGGCGGATGCAATCCGAACAACTGGTCCATGATGTCGTCGAAGCTGTGAATGCGGTCTTCGGGCATGTGCCGCGCGATGTGGCCGGGCAACTGATGTTCCTCGAGGACCTTTTCAACCAGGTTGCGATCGTAAATCGTCCAGGGCGGGGCGTCCTCGGGGCATTCCGCCTGGAGCCGGGCGGCCACCCGCTCGGCCACGGCGTGCGCGCCGCAGCCGGACTGGCGCGAAATCGTGATCCCTGAACGGCGGGACCGGGCGTCGACATAACTGCCCGGCCGCGCGGGCGCGCCCATGTGGCAATGAATGAAACTGGTGCACTGGTCGATGTGTTGTGAATGCATCATGACTGCCTCCATTGTTTGGGTGTTGAACCGGCTGATTCCCGAGGTGCGGGCTGTTTCCCTCCCCCGGCGGCCAACTCCGCCGCCTGCCACCGGAACTTTCGAATGAAAACTCCGACCTGCACACTCGGGAGGGCGCCACCGGCCGGTTTGGAAGACCGGCGAAACCCTGAATCAATTTACGCCCCGCAACCTGTTTCGCCACCACGACCGAACGCATTAAACAGCGCCTAATACAATGTATTTTCGAGCCGCTGCTCACCGGTCACTGGCCACCGGCCACTGGTCACTGATGACTGATCACTAATCATTGCACGGGGACTCGCGGTATCTGGTGTGGAAAGCAAGAGGGCCAACCCGTCTCTGGATTGGCCCTCTTTTTGAATTCAACGTTGCGCTAGCCGACCAGCGGATTTTCCGCGGGGGCGGCGGGCGCCTCGACGGGCTCGGGTTCCTCGGGCAATTCGACGAGCGGCTTGAGGTGCACCTTGCGGTGATGATCGAAGCCGGTGCCGGCCGGGATGATATGGCCCATGATGACGTTTTCCTTGAACCCGCGCAGGTAATCGACCTTGGCGCGCGTGGCGGCCTCGGTGAGAACCCGGGTGGTGTCCTGGAACGACGCGGCGCTCAGGAAGCTCTCGGTTTCGAGCGAGGCCTTCGTGATGCCGAGCAGCACGGGCTGCGCTTCAGCGGGCTTGCCGCCCATCTTGTCGACGCGCGTATTCTCTTCCTCGAACTCCAGCTTGTCGACCTGCTCGCCCCACAGGAACGTCGTGTCGCCCGGCTCGGTGATGCGCACCTTGCGCAGCATCTGCCGGACGATGATTTCGATGTGCTTGTCGTTAATTGTCACACCCTGCAGGCGGTAGACTTCCTGGACTTCGTTGACCAGGTGCTCCTGCAATTCCTGCGGGCCGCAGATGTCGAGGATCTCGTGCGGATCAATCGGGCCTTCCGTGAGCTGCTGGCCTTTCTTGACGTAGTCGCCCTTGAACACGATGACGTGTTTGCCGATGGCGATGAGGTGTTCCTCTTCGACGCCGGTTTGCTGATCCTTGATGATGATGCAGCGCTTGCCGCGGACGCTGGGTCCGAAGTCCACGATGCCGTCGATCTTGGAGATTTCGGCGGCGTCCTTGGGACGGCGCGCCTCGAACAACTCGGCCACGCGCGGCAGACCGCCGGTGATGTCCTTCGTCTTCGACGATTTGCGCGGCGTCTTGGCCATGAGCGTGCCGGCGACGATGCGGTCGCCTTCGTTCACGACGACGTGCGCGCCGGACGGGATCGCGTAGGTGGCAACCACTTCACCGTTTTCGTCGGAAATGACGATGGACGGGTGGAGGTCTTCCTTGTGTTCGATGACGACCATGGCTTCCTGCTGGGTCTGCTCATCGAGCTCCTGCTTCATCGTCAGGCCCTCGATGATGTCATGGAACTTCACCTTGCCGGCTTTCTCCGACAGAATCGGGACGTTGTAGGGATCCCACTGGATGAACGTCTCGCCCTTCTTGACCTTGGCGCCGTCCCCGACGGAGATGACCGCGCCGATGACGACGTTGTGGTTTTCGAGTTCGCGGCCGTCGTCGGCAAGAATGGACACCGAGCCGTTCTTGTTCAGGACGATGTTGTTGCCGTCCTCGAGTTTGACGATGCGCAGTTCGTTGTAGCGGATCGTGCCGTCGAACTTGGCCTTGATTTGCGGGACCTTGAACTGGGCCGACGCGGTGCCGCCGATGTGGAACGTCCGCATCGTGAGCTGCGTGCCGGGTTCGCCGATCGACTGGGCGGCGATGATGCCGACGGCTTCGCCGAGCTTGACGACGGCGCCGGTGGCGAGGTTGCGGCCGTAGCAGTTCATGCAGACGCCGTGCTTGCTTTCGCAGGTCAGCACGGACCGGATCTTGACCTTTTCGACGCCGGAGCTGTCGATGGCCTTGGCCTTGAGCTCGTCGATTTCCTCGTTCGCCTTCACCAGGAGCTCTTTCGGGCTCTGCGGATTGGCGATGTCATCGCAGGAGAACCGGCCGATGAGGCGGTCCGCCAGCTTGACGACGACTTCGTCGCCTTCGGAGATCGCCTGCACCCAGATGCCGTTGCTGGTGCCGCAATCCTGTTCGCGGATGATCACGTCCTGGGCCACGTCGACCAGCTTGCGGGTCATGTAACCCGAGTCGGCGGTCTTGAGCGCGGTGTCGGCGAGACCCTTGCGGGCGCCGTGGGTCGAGATGAAATACTCGAGCACCGTGAGGCCTTCGCGGAAGTTCGACAGAATGGGTTTTTCGATGATGTCGCCGGAGGGCTTGGCCATGAGGCCGCGGACGCCGGCCAGCTGGCGGACCTGCTGCCGGTTGCCGCGCGCGCCGGAATCCACCATCAGGAACACCGGGTTGAATTCCTTCTTGCCCTGGTTCTTCTCCAGGGTGCGGAACATGACGTTCGAAATCTGGTCCGTGCAATGCGTCCAGATGTCGACGATCTTGTTGTAGCGCTCGCCCGGGGTGATGACACCCTTGCGATACTGCTTCTCGACTTCCTTGATCTGCTTCTGGGCGGCGTCGATTTCCTGGTCTTTCTCGACCGGAATGATCATGTCATCGATGCCGATGGACACGCCCGCCTTGGTGGCTTCGCGGAACCCAAGTTCCTTGAGCTTGTCGAGCATGATGACGGTTTTCTCGTGGCCGCACACCTTGTAACAGCGCCAGATGAGATCGCCGAGTTCGGATTTCTTGACCGGCTTGTTCGGGAATCCGAGTTCCATCGGCCAGATTTCGCTGAACAGGACGCGACCGACGGTGGTTTCGATGATGCGCTTGTTCGGGTCGCCGAACGTGGTTTGGCGGCCGAAATCCGGGTTCGCCAGCCGGATGCGTTCGTGCGTGGTGACGCCGCCGTCTTCGAAGGCGAAAACCACCTCGGTCTTCGACCCGAACAGCTTGAGCGTCCGGGTGTCGGACGGCATGGGCGTGCGCGGTTCGGCAGTCAGGTAATAACAGCCGAGGGTGATGTCCTGCGTGGGCGTGATGATCGGCTTGCCGCTGGACGGGCTGAAGATGTTGTTCTGCGCCATCATCAGCAGGCGCGCTTCCATTTGGGCCTCGACCGACAGCGGCACGTGCACGGCCATCTGGTCGCCGTCGAAGTCCGCGTTGTAGGCGGTGCAGACCAGCGGGTGAATGCGGATGGCTTCGCCTTCGATGAGCTGCGGCTCAAAGGCCTGGACCGAGAGACGGTGCAGCGTCGGGGCGCGGTTCAGCATCACCGGGTGGCCCTTGGTGACTTCCTCGAGGATGTCCCAGACCTCGGTGGTCTGGCGTTCGATCATCTTCTTGGCCGAGCGCACGGTGTGCACGTAGCCGAGTTCCTTCAGGCGGCGGATGATGAACGGCTCAAACAGCACGAGCGCCATCTTCTTGGGAAGACCGCACTGGTGCAGCTTGAGTTCGGGGCCGATGACGATGACCGAGCGGCCGGAGTAATCGACGCGTTTGCCGAGCAGGTTCTGGCGGAAACGTCCGCTCTTGCCCTTGAGCATGTCGGACAGCGATTTGAGCGAGCGATTGCCGGCGCCGGTGACGGCGCGGCCATGGCGGCCGTTGTCGAACAGCGCGTCCACCGCTTCCTGCAACATGCGCTTCTCGTTGCGGATGATGACCTCCGGCGTTTTGAGCTGGAGCAGGTTCTTCAAGCGGTTGTTCCGGTTGATCACCCGGCGGTAAAGGTCGTTGAGATCCGAGGTCGCAAACCGGCCGCCTTCGAGCGGGACCAGCGGGCGCAAGTCGGGCGGAATGACGGGGAGCACGGTGAGGATCATCCATTCAGGCCGGCTCTTCGAGGAGAGCAGCCCCTGCAGCAGCTTGATGCGCTTGGCGATCTTCTTGCGGATCTGTTTGCTCTTGGTCTCCGTCATCGACTGCTGGAGCAGTTCGATCTGCTTGGCGAGGTCGACTTTGGCGAGCGCGTCGCGGACGGCTTCGGCGCCCATCTTGGCGATGAACGCATCGGCGCCGTAGGTTTCACGGGCTTCGCGGTATTCGTGTTCGCTCAGGAGCTGGTTCAGCTTGAGCGGCGTCGATCCGGGATCGATCACCATGTAATCCTCGTAATAAATGACGCGCTCCAGGTTGCGGGCGGTCATGTCGAGAACCAGGCCGATGCGGGACGGCATGCACTTGAAGAACCAGATATGGCAGACCGGGACGGCGAGCTCGATGTGGCCCATGCGCTCGCGGCGGACGCGGGCGAGGGTGACTTCGACGCCGCAACGGTCGCAGACGACGCCGCGGTGCTTGATGCGCTTGTACTTTCCGCAGGAGCATTCCCAGTCCTTGACCGGGCCGAAGATGCGTTCGCAGAACAGGCCGCCCTTTTCGGGCTTGAACGTCCGGTAATTGATGGTTTCGGGGTTCTTGACCTCCCCCTTGGACCAGGACCGGATGGCGTCGGGCGATGCGACGGAGATCGCCACGTATTCCACCTGGTTGACCTTTTCCAAACCCAGCAACTCCCGGGCGCTTTCTTTTGAGCTAATCATACAGAGTTAAAGTAGTTCGCGACTGTTCGCATTCAAACCGGTCAGACCGCGGTCAGGGCCGCGGCCGGGGATTCGGACGCCGCCTGTTCTACAGGGTTGGAGTAACCCACCTTGACGTCGAGGGTGAGCGATTGCATTTCCTTGACGAGGACGTTGAACGACTCGGGGACGCCGGCTTCGAGGCTGTTGTCGCCCTTGACGATGCTTTCGTAGATGCGCGTGCGGCCCTGGACGTCGTCCGATTTGACCGTGAGCAGTTCCTGCAGGGTGTAGGCGGCGCCGTAGGCTTCCATCGCCCACACTTCCATTTCGCCGAAGCGCTGGCCGCCGTATTGCGCCTTGCCGCCCAGCGGCTGCTGGGTGACGAGCGAGTACGGCCCGACGGCGCGGGCGTGGATCTTGTCGGCCACGAGGTGGCCCAGTTTCATCATGTAGATGTAGCCGACCACGATTTCCTGGTCGAACCGCTCGCCGGTGCGACCGTCGAACAGGTGGGTCTTGCCGTGGTCCGGCAGGCTGGCCTGCTTGAGGTAGCCGCGGATTTCCTTTTCCTTGATGCCGTCGAACACGGGGGTGGCGAACTTCATGCCGAGCAGCGAAGCGGCCCAGCCGAGGTGGGTTTCGAGCACCTGCCCCACGTTCATGCGCGACGGCACGCCCAGCGGGTTCAGCACGATGTCCACCGGCTGCCCGTTCTCGAGGAACGGCATGTCTTCCTCCGCGACGATCTTGGCGACAACACCCTTGTTGCCGTGGCGCCCGGCCATCTTGTCACCGACCGACAGCTTGCGCTTGGAGGCGATGTAGACCTTGACCGATTTGACGATGCCGCTGTCGACACCTTCGCCGGCTTCGGCGCGCTCGATTTCCTCGTCATACTGCATCTGGAGGTCGTCGAACTTCTTTTTGAAGCTGCCGATGATTTCGTTGATCTTGTTGCGGATCGGCGACGGATCGATCTCGATGCGGTCGTAGACCGTGGCGAGCTTGCGCAGGAGCGTCTTGGTGATCTTGCGGTTGGCCGGGATGATGATTTCGCCGGTCTCGCTGTTCACCACGTCGAGCGGGATCTTTTCGCCTAACAGGATATTGCTCAGCGCCTCGGTGAGCTGGTCGCGGAGTTCCTCGGTCTTTTTCCGGTATTCCTCCTCGACCTGCTTGGCCTGCTTCTTCTCCTCGGTGACCGTGCTCTTGATGCGGTCGGATTCCTTCTTGGAGGAGACCTTCACGTCCATCACGATGCCGTAGGTGCCGGAGGGGACCTTGAGCGAGGTGTCCTTCACGTCGGCGGCCTTCTCGCCGAAAATGGCGCGGAGCAGCCGTTCCTCGGGCGCGAGTTCAGTCTC
>JAXMHQ010000046.1:0-29707 GCA_046346665.1 Verrucomicrobiota bacterium | reverse complement strand
GTGAGGCTGGTTGGGAATTCATCGGCACTGTATTCTCTGCGCCATGAAAACCCTCAACACAATCACACTCTGCGCGGCCATGGCGTTTCTCAGCACGTCCGCCCGCGCCGCGTCCTACGGCGATGCAGTCGGCGATTTCACCGGCGGGATCGGTGCGTTGGATATCACGTCCGTTAACGTGAACAACGACGCAACCACCCTCACATTCACCGTCAATTTCGCCGGCGATCCCACCGCCGCAAGCTGGTACAATTACCACGTCGGCATCTCCGAAAACCTCTTCGGCGGCGCCGGCGGCAACATGAACAGCACCGGCGGCTGGGGCAAAGACATCCAAATGAGCCAGGGAGGCATGGATTTCTGGGTCGGAAGCTGGGGCACCGGCTCATCGCTCTACGCCTGGACCGGCTCCGCCTGGAACTGGATCAGCGGACCCGCCACGTCGGAAGACAGCTCGTCGCTCACACTCACCGTCGCGCTGTCCGACCTCAATCTCACCGCCGGCAACAGCTTCAAATTCGACGTGTGGACTTCCGATACCGGCAGCGATATCGTTTTGGATGCGCTGTCCGACACCACGGCGCGCTCGTGGAATTCCACGCCGTTCGACACCGGCTCCAAATGGCTGTCCTACGAAGTTGCGGTTGTGCCGGAACCGGGCGCGCTGAGCCTGCTCGGCCTGGGCGCCGTCGCCGGAATCCTCCGCCGCCGGAACTGCCGGGGTTGATTTGAGTTTACTGTGATCCGGGTTGATCCATCCAGCGCCGCGCGCTCCGCGCGCAGCGCTGTTTTTTTTGCGACGCGCCTCTCGGGGGCGTTTCGCCGCCGCGCATTCACGCTCATCGAGCTGCTCGTGGTCATCGCCATCATCGCCATCCTCGCGGCGCTGCTGCTGCCCGCCCTGTCGCGCGCCAAGTTCCGGGCGCGCGTGATCAATTGCACCTCCAACTACCGCCAGTGGGGCGTCGTCGCCACCATGTACGCCGGCGAGGACAAACTCGGACGCCTCCCGTCCTACACCATCCCCAACACCGGGCATAATCCCTGGGACGTGTCGCTCAACATGGTCCCCGGCCTCGCACCGTTCGGATTGACCGTCCCGATGTGGTTCTGCCCGGTGCGGCCGGCCGAGTTCGACGAGGCGAACACCTGGTTCCTCAAAAAATACAACCGGAACCTCGTCAGTACCGACGACTTGAACGTGTATTTCCGATTTCGATACGTCGGCGGATCGCCATTCGCCGTCATCTATCATGCCTGGTGGGTGCCGCGGCCGATCGGCACCGACAAAGGCCTCCAGTTTCCCTCCGGCACACTCGCCGGCACTCTTGCCCGGGACACCAACGGCTGGCCGCGACGACTCGAAGACCGGGTGGCCGGCCTCCAGCCCATCATCTCGGACTACTGCGTCGCCGCCGGCGTCCAGACAAATACGGACGCCATGAGCGCCGGCCATTCCATCGGCAACAAAGTCCAGAACGTCAACGCCGCCTACGCCGACGGCCACGTCGAAACCCGCAACCGGGCAAAGATCGAATGGCAGTATTCCGGCGTGGATTCAGCCTTTTACTAATCCTGGTGGGGCGAGACTCCGTCGAGCCCCGAATGGGAGGGCCGGCGTCCTCGCCGGCCCAAACTTCCTGTAACCCGGCACCTGCCTTGGGGACAGCTCAGATGGGGACGGCGGGAACGCCATCCCCCCCTGGATGGGATCCGGAACCACACATTTGTGAGGCTAGCCAGCTTCCCGATTTCTGGCAGAATGGAAGATACCAGATCGAAACCAACCCAGAAAAATCACGCCGCCTTAGACACATGTTTATGAAGACAACCACACATGCCTGCAGACTGGGGGCAATCCTCCTCGCTGCGACGGGCTTCGCAGCCTCGGCCATCCATGTCACTTACCAGGTGGATATGTCCGTGCAAATCGCGCTCGGCAATTTCAATCCGCTGACCGACACGGTGTTCATCAGCGGCGATTTCTCGAGCCCGGGCTGGCAATCGAGTCTCACCGACGGTTCGACCAATTACATCCTGCACGCCAGCAGCAATCCCAGCATCTACACCAACACCTTCAGCATCGTGAACGCCGTGGGCGCGTGGGAAAACCACCAGTTCGTCATCAACCCCGGCGGCGCGTTCGGCAATCTCCACTGGGAAAGCAGCGTCGGCAACCGCTACTTCCAGGTGCCCGCCACGGACCTCGTGCTGTCCACCGTGTATTGGAACGATGTCAGCAGCGCCGGCAACGTGACCGCGACGCCCGTCACCTTCGCCGTCAACATGTCCGTCCAAACCACCCTCGGCAATTTCAATCCGGACACCGACCTCGTCCTCGTCGCGGGTGACTTCAACTGGGACGCCAACTCCGCGCCCACGCTGACCAACAACGGCGCGAATGTCTGGAGCACGACCCTCATGATCACCAACACCGTCGGCTCCACGAACAATTACAAGTTCCTGTTCGTGCCCTTCGTCGGCAGCACCACCTGGGAAAACGACGGCGTGGGCGACGGCGGCGCCCGCAACCGCGGCTTCGTCCTCACCACCACCGCCACCAACCTCGGCGTCGTTTACTTCAACAACGTCACCAACGCCAACAGCCTCATCGTCAAACCCGTCACGTTCACCGTGGACATGACCGTCGAAGACGCCCTCGGCAACTTTACCCCGGGCCTCGACACCGTCACCGTCGCAGGCGATGTCTCGCTCAATAACTGGGACGCCAGCGCCTCCACCCTCAGCCAGGACATCACCTATCCCGACCTCTACCACGGAACCTTCAACGTCACCAACATGGTCGGCACCACCGTGAATTATAAGTTTGTCGTCGACGCCGGCGCCGGCGCCCTAGGCTGGGAAGCCAACAACGTCGGACCCAACGGCGGCCAGAACCGCCAGTTCGCCATGCCCAACGCCGCCAGCAACCTGCCCTCCGTCTACTTCAATAACATCAACGACATCGGATCCATCAGCATCAGCAACAGCCCCGGATTCGTCACGCTCCGCTGGACCCCCGGCACCCGTATCCGTTTGCAATCCGCCTCCAGCCTCTCCGGCGCCTGGACTGACGTCCCGAACACACTCGGATCCAACAACGCCACTCTCGGCGTCAGCGGCCAGTCCTATTTCCGCTCGAAAGGACCCTAGCCCCATCGATCACATCGAACTCAATCGAACAACCGATTGAACCTCTCGACACAACAGTTCACATCCGCCCTCTCCCAAACGGGGGAGGGCGGTTTCCGCCGGGCGGCCGCCATTCTCGCCGCCGGCCTCCTGTGCGCGATCCCCGCCCGCGCCGAGTTCCTCGCCGCCGCCGATTTCTCGCACCTCGCCTACATGGAATCCCAGGGCGTCGTCTACGCCGACAACGGCCGCGTCCAGGACGCCCTCGTCATCGTCCGCAACCACGGACTCGGCTGCGTCCGGCTCCGACTCTTCACCAGCTCCCCGCAGCAGGCCAAGGCCGACCCGTACAATTGCATCAACAACCTCGACTACACCGTCCCGCTCGCCGTCCGCGTCAAACAGGCGGGTTTGAAATTCCTTCTCGATTTTCATTACTCCGATACCTGGGCCGATCCGTCCCATCAATCCAAACCCGCCGCCTGGTCGACGCTGACGTTCCCGGAGCTGGTTCAACAAGTCCGTTCCTATAGCAGCAATTGCATCTTCACTTTTAATGCGGCCGGCGCCATGCCGGATTACGTGCAGGTGGGGAACGAAATCACCGGCGGCATGCTGTGGCCCGACGGACAGGTGCCCGGAACGAACGCCGCCGTGCAATGGCCCAAATTCGCCGGGCTCCTCAACTCCGCCATCCAGGGCATCCGCGACGCCGCGGGATCGCACATGCCGAAAATCATGATTCACATAGACCGCGGCGGCGACTGGGAAGCCACCCGGTGGTTCTTCGATAACCTGAAGAACGAGCATGTTTCATACGATCTCATCGGCGAAAGCTATTACCCGTTCTGGCACGGACCGCTCACGAACCTCGTGACCTGCCTCAGCAACGCCGCCGTCCGTTACGCCAAACCCGTCGTCGTCGCGGAAACCGATTTTCCCTGGATCTACTCCACCAACCTCGTCGGCATCGCCGCCGGCACCAACGGCCAGGTCCAGTTCGTCGGCACGCTCGCCGGCATCCTGAAATCCGTGCCCAATCACCTCGGCGCCGGAATCATCTGGTGGGGCTCGGAATACCAGCTCCCCAACGCCAACCAGGCCGGGTTCGGCACCCGCTCCTTCTTCGATTCCTCCGGCAATGTCCTGCCTGTCGTCGATTCCCTCGGACAACTCGTCACCCCGCTGGTGCTCAGCGCCACCATCCCCGGCGCGAAAGTCGAGGCCCCCGTCCAATGAAACATTTCCCCATGAAACATTCACCCCGCACCCCGGCACGCCCCGCCCCGCGCGCCTTCACCCTCATCGAATTGCTGGTGGTCATCGCCATCATCGCCATTCTCGCCGCGCTCCTGCTGCCCGCCCTCGCCAGCGCCCGCCAGCGCGCCTACATGGCCACCGACCTCAATAACAACCGCCAAATTCTCCTCGGCAGCCAGCTCTTTATCGGCGACAACGACGATCGCCTCCCGCAACCGGGCTGGGGCAGCAAAGTCGATTGCTGGGCCGCCGCCGCCAACTTCCCCCTGGGCGGCAACCCCGCCACCTACGATTCCGTCTACACCAACCAGGTCCTTTCCTTCCAACGCGGCCAGCTCTATCCTTTCATCAAGACCGAAAAAATCATGCTGTGCCCCGCCGACCGCGTCACATCCCAGTTCAAATTGCGCCAGATCTATACCGCCAGCTACACCTGGAACGGCGCCGTCGTCGGCTACGTCAGCTACACCACCAGCAGCAATAACTGGCCCCAGACTTTCAAAATCAATCGATTCAAACCCGACGCCATCCAGGAATGGGAAGCGGACGAAAACGGAAGCCTCCTTTTCTGGAACGATTTCGCAAACTTCCCCGACCAGGGCATCTCCGCACGCCACGGCAAAGGCGCCGTCGTCGGTTACTTCGACGGCAGCGCCGGACGCATTTCCGTGGCCGATTTCGCCGCGCTCGCCGGCTGCCCCAACGGCTCATGGGACAAGGCCGGCGGCGGTTCGCGCTGGCGCTTCGCCAAACCCATCTCCCCAAACCCGGTCTGGTGCAGCCCCATCAACGACGGACATCCATGATCCGCCGACGCCTGTTTATCACGCGGATCCTCCTGCCTGCACTGTGCCTCGCCGCCTGGGCCGCAATCGCGCGATCCGAAACGCTCCCGCTCGATTCCTCATGGCATTTCCTGCGGGCCGATGATCCCCGCGCCAGTGCGCCGGATTTCGCCGACGACTCCTGGGAGGACGTCACCCTCCCGCACACCGCCCGCATCGAGGCGCTCGTCGCCGGCAGCCAGGCCCGTCAATGGCAGGGCGTCTGTTGGTACCGCAACTCCTTTTTCCTCCCCGAAAATACCCGCGGCAAATCCATCCTCCTGCGATTCGACGGCGCCATGAACGCCACCCGCATCTGGATCAACGGCAAACCCGCCGGAAATTTCCAGGGCGGCTACCTGCCTTACATCATCGACATCTCCCGCGCCGCCATCCCCGGCCGGACCAATGTCGTCGCCCTCCGCCTCGACAACCGCGACAACCCCGTCACCGGCCCCAAACCTCTCGCCGACCTGGACTTCAACCTTTACGGCGGACTCTACCGTTCCGCCTCCCTCATCATCAAAGACCCCCTGCATGTCACCGATCCGCTCCTCGCCGACCGGCCCGGCGGCGGCGGTGTCTTTGTCACGTTCCCATCCGTCTCGGAACAGGAAGCCACCCTCCGCATCCAGACCCACGTGGAAAATTCCGGCACCGACCCGCGCCGATTCATCGTCCGGACCACGCTGCTCGATTCCCACGGCAACCCCGTCGCCTCCGAAGCGCTTCCCCCCGCCGAACTCCCTGCCGGCACCAACCGCGAATTTGTCCAAACCCTCCGGCTCAGCCGCCCGCAACTCTGGTCGCCGGATTCCCCGGCCCTCTACCGCCTCCGCACCGAACTCCAGGAACCCGGTCCCGCCACGGTAATCGACACCGACACCCAGCGCATCGGAATCCGGCGCATTGAAATCGATGCCGCCGGATTTCGCATCAACGGCCGCAAAATGTTCCTGCGCGGCGTCAACCGGCACCAGGAATACCCCTACGTCGGCAATGCCGTTCCCGCCAACGCCCAGTACCGCGACGCCCTCAAAATCAAACAGGCCGGATTCGATTACATCCGGCTGTCCCATTATCCGCAGTCGCCCGATTTCCTGGACGCCTGCGACGAGCTCGGATTGGTCGTGATGGACAGCATCCTGGGCTGGCAGTATTACAATTCGGACCCTGCGTTCGCCGAGTTGAAATTGCGCGAATGCCGGCAGCTCGTCCGGCGCGACCGGAACCATCCCTGCGTCGTGCTCTGGGAAGTCTCGCTCAACGAAACCCCGATGCCACGGGAGTTCATCGCCCGCGCCAACTCGGCCGCGCACGAGGAATACCCCGGCGACCAGTGCTACACCGCCGGATGGAAGGACGGATTTGATGTCCTGATCCAGGCGCGCCAGCACGGGGGATGTCATTCCATCACCAACCGCCCGTGTCTCGTCAGCGAATACGGCGACTGGGAATACTACGCGCAGAACGCCGGGTTCGACCAGGGCCGCTGGAAGGATCTCCAGCCCGCCGAGCGCAGCAGCCGGCAGTTGCGCGGCGACGGCGAAACGCGCCTGCTCCAGCAGGCCCTCAATTTCCAGGAAGCCCACAACGACGACCTCGGCACCACCGCGTTCGCCGACGGACTCTGGGTCATGTTCGATTACAACCGCGGCTACGCGCCCGACCTCGAAACATCGGGAGCCATGGACATCTTCCGGCTGCCGAAATTCGGCTATTGGTTTTTCCGAAGCCAGCGGGATCCGGGCGAAGCCGTCGCCGGCCGGCCCGCCGGCGCCGGGGTTTTCATCGCGAATTACTGGACGCCCGATTCGCCCCTCGACGTCCGGGTGTTCAGCAATTGCGAGGAAGTGGCGCTCTATCTCAACGACCGCCTGATCGAACGCCGCCGGCCTGACACCAACCGCTGGTCCACCCGCCTGCGCCATCCGCCGTTCACGTTTAATGTCGGCCGTTTCGAACCCGGAACACTCCGCGCCGTCGGTTACATCGCCGGATCCGAAGTCGCGCGACAGGATCGGCGGACGCCCCAGCCTCCGTCCGCGCTCGCGCTTCGCTTCGATCTCAGCGGGCGCGCGATGTCCCCCGATTCCAAGGATGCACTCTTCTGCCATGCCGACGTGGTGGACGCGAACGGCACCGTGGCAACGGCGGACAACCTTGCGGTGTTCTTCGCGACCCCCGCCGGGGGTGGTGGCCGGTTGATCGGCCACAACCCGATCCAGAGCGAAGCCGGCATCGCCAGCATCCTGGTGGAAAGCGACGGCTCAAGGGCGATGCAGCCGGTCTATGCGCTGGCGTTTTCGCGCGATGAAGCCGGAACCCGTCTGCTCGCCGCGGGCGCCACTCCAGCCGGTCTTCCCGTGCCCGCCCCCGAAATCCGCTACACCCTCGACGGCTCCGAGCCCACCCTCGCGTCGCCCCTCTACGCCGGACCCTTGACAAACGCCTCCCGCCTGCGCGCCGCCATCGTGGTCAACGGCCGGATCATCGGCAAAACCGACTCCACCACCCCCGCCTATTCCATCGCCAACCCCTCCGTTCTCACCGCCCAGTCCGCTGCCCGCTGATTCCCTCGTATCCGCTGCGACCCACGCAGACTTTATGTCGTACGTACGACATAAAGGTTGAACAGGGCCTCGTCCAAATAACTCATTTGCAGAAAGTTGGTGGATTAAGAATGCAACCTTTCTGTCGTACGTACGACAGAAAGGTTGCAGTTTTAAAACCGGGGTTTTACGGCGCGTGATTCGTCCGCGGTTGCTAGCATCGAAGACGACTTATTATAGTGTTAGGACAAGTCGTGTTGCACGTGCAACACGAATTGTGCACGGGTTGTCGCAGCGGGCGGCGGGGGTTATTCGCGCAGGGACGCTTTGAGTTTCGACTGGAACGATTCCACGAGCTTCGCGTGGGCGGCGTTGACTTCGGCGTCGGTGAGGGTTTTGTCGGGGGCGCGGTAGATGAACGCGTAGGCCATGCTTTTCTGGCCTTCGGGGACGTGGCGGCCGCGGAACACGTCGAAGAGTTCGACCGACTCGAGGTTCGCCGGCTTCGTTTGTCGGACCACCTGCAGCACGGCGTCGTGCGTGGTTGACTCGGCAACCACCAAGGCGATGTCGCGGCGCACGGACGGGAACCCGGGCAGCGGCTTCAAATGATGCGCCGGATTGCGGCGCGCGAGCAACTGGTCGAGACTCAATTCCGCGAGGCAGACCGGGTCCCGCAGGTCGTACTGACGCGCGAGCGACGGCAACAGCAGACCCATTTCGCCGAGGGGCAGTTTTCCGATCTGGAGCGTGGCGGATTCCAGGAAGAGCGGGGTGCTGTCCGCGCGACGGGTGAACACGAGGCCCCGCACGCCGTAGTGTTCCAGGAATTCCTCGAGCACGCCCTTCAGGTCGGAGAGATCGAATTTTGCGTCACGTTCCGCTCCGCTCCAAAACAGCGGCTGGCGGAGACCGGTGAGGGCCAGCGCGACGCGGCGTTCCTCAATGCAACCGCGCTGGGCCGCCTCGGCCGGCGCCGGGGCGAACACTTTGCCAATTTCGAACAAAGACAGGTCGGGATTTTTCCGGCTGACATTGTGCCGCAAAATCGCCAGCAAACCCGGCAGGAGGCTCGGGCGCAACACATCCATGTCGGCGCTCAACGGGTTCGCGAGCGCGACCGGTTCCGCTGTGGCGCGGCATTCGGCTTTGCCCACCAGCGTCTGACCCTGCGCCTCGTTCAATCCGAGTCCGCACAGGATCCGGCGCGCCTCGCCTACCTGGTCGTGGATGGCGTCGAAGGCATTGGAGCCGATGGCGCCGCGCGGTGGTGTGGACGGGATTTTATCGACGCCGTGGAGCCGGGCGACTTCCTCGATGAGATCGACTTCGCGTTTGAGATCGACGCGGAACGTGGGGATGCGGAACACGGCCGGTTCAGGGGCGGCGTCGGCGCCGACCGGCCGGGCCTTGCGCGCGGCGATCTTCAATCCGAGCTGGCCCAGGTAATACTCGATCTCCTCCGGTTTGAGGTTGAGCCCGAGGAGGTCGTTGACCTTGTGATGGCGCAGCGGAATTTCCTTCGGCGCCGCGGGCTGGGGATAGGCATCGACGAGTCCGCGGGCGAGCTCGCCTCCGGCGGTCTGGACGATGAGGTTGGCGCAGCGTGTCGCGGCCCAGTCGGTGTTGCCAATGTCGGCCCCGCGTTCGAACCGGTAACTGGCGTCAGTTCGGAGCCCGAGGGATTTGCTGGTGCGCCGGATATTGGACGGGAGGAACCAGGCGCTTTCGATGAGGACGTCGACGGTGCGGTCGTTGATTTCGGTATTTTGGCCGCCCATGACTCCGGCGAGCGCGATGGCTTTTTGTTCGTCGGCGATAAGCAGGTTTTCGGGGGACAGTTTGTGTTTCTGGCCGTCGAGAGTGACGAAGTCCTCGCCGTCGCGCGCGCGCCGGACGACGATGGCGGGCTGGCCCGAGGCGTCTTTGGCGATGAGATGGTAATCGAACGCGTGCAGCGGCTGGCCGCATTCCATCATGACGTAGTTGGTGGCGTCGACGACGTTGTTGATGCTGCGGATGCCGATTTTTTCGAGCGCGGAGCGGAGCCAGTCGGGGCTGGGGCCGATTTTGACGCCGCGGACGACGCGGGCGACGTAGCGCGGGCAGAGGTCGGCCGCGTCGAGGCGGATGGAGACGAGGGAATCGGCGGCCGTGGCGGAGGTGGAATCCGAGAGTTCGGGGACGCGGAGAGGGTTGCCGGTGAGCGCGGCGATTTCGCGGGCGATGCCGAGAACGCTGTTCCAGTCGGGGCGATTGGGGTTGTTTCGAGATCGAACATCACGTCGCCGCCGCTGCGGCCGAGGTATTCCACGAACGGTTTACCGATGGGGGCATCGGGCGGCAGGAGGAGGAGTCCGTCGACCTTGTCGGGCAGGCCGAGTTCCTGGGGGGAGCACATCATGCCCTGGCTGGTGATGCCGAAAACTTTTCGTTCGCGGATGACGAACGGTTCTTTTTCGCCGGGTTTGAGGGGCAGGGCGAAGTTGGGGAGGATGAGCGGGACTTTGTCGCCGGGGTTATGGTTCTGGGCGCCGCAGATGATGGTGCGTTCGGACTTGCCGTCGTCGACTTTGCAGACGGAGAGTTTGTCGGAGCCGGGGACCTTGTCCTTGGTGAGAATGCGGGCGATGACGATGCCCTCAAAGTCGCCGGCGATTTTGTGGATGCCCTCGACTTCGAGGCCGAGCATGGTGAGTCGTTCGGCGAGTTGTTCCGGGGACCAGTCGAAGTCGACGTATTGCTTCAGCCAGTTGAGGGTGACTTTCATTTGGGGGGGGCCGTGTTGCCGCGGGGTCAGGCGCGGTTCTGGTAGAGGGCGACGAGGGCGGCGCCGATGGCCTGGGAGAGGTCGCCGAGCGAGGCGGGGATGATGCGGATTTTGTCGCGCTGTGAGGGCCAGAAATATTGTTCGGCGCTTTTGCGGATGAGGCCGAGGTAGCGTTCGCGGAATTCGAGCGAGGTGGCTTCGGGATCCATGAGACCGCCGCCGATGATGACGGCGCCGGGGTCGACGGCCATGGAGAGGTTGGCGACGTGGAAGCCGAGAGCGCGGGCCTGGAAGTCGAAGATTTCGAGGGCGAGCGGGTCGCCTTTCTGGGCGCGGCCGCGGAGGGAGAGGGCTTTTTCCTTGGGAGCGGCGTTGGATTTGGACAATTCGTGTCCTGGATATTTGGCCAGTTTTTCTTCGAGAAGCCGGTGGAGTCCGGAGATGGTGGTATAGGCTTCGATGCAGCCCCAATCGCGTCCGCAGCCGCAGGGGAAGGGTTTGCCAGAGACGCCGAGGAGGTGGAGCGGGGCGGGCATGTGGGCGGTTTCCATTCCGGCGAGGGAATCGCCTTCGAGCGGCAGCCCGTCGGGACCGACGTAAGCGGTGCCGAGCCCGGATCCGGGCATGAGCATGAGGACGGAGGCGCGGGAATCGCCGCGGGCGATCCGGGCTTCGGCGACGCCGCCGCATTTGCCGTCGTTGCCGACGACGAGGGGGAGGGCGCGGCCGGCCTTGGCGGCGAGGGCGCGGCTGTAGGCGGTGTAGACGTCCCAGCCGGTGAAACTGTCCGGCAGGTTTGCGGAGTGATCCAGGACGCCGTAGCGCTGGTAGGGGCCGGGGATGGCGAGGCCGACGCCCTGGACCTGGGACCAGGCGAGGCGGTTGGCTTCGAGGAATTCGCCGATGGCGTTGATCCAGCTTTCGATGACCGCGTCGGGTCCTTTCTGGGAATTCGTCGGGCGCTGGAGGAGCTTGGTGGTGACGGCCTCGCCGTCGCCCCAGACCGCCGCGATTTTGGAAGTGGTGGCGCCGCTGTCGGTGCCGATGAAGATGTTTCGGGGTGAATTCATGGGATCAGAATTGTCTGAGGAATCGCAGGTCGTTTTCGTAGAAGAGCCGGATGTCGTGGATGCCGTAACGGATCATGGCGATGCGTTCGATGCCGAATCCAAACGCCCAGCCGGTCCAGGTTTCGGGGTCGTAGCCGACGTTTTCGAACACCTTGGGATGGACCATGCCGCAGCCGGCGATTTCGAGCCAGTCCTTGCCCATTTTCCGGACGAGGGAGCTGGTGAAATCGATTTCGAAGCTGGGTTCGGTGTAGCTGAAATAGTGCGGGCGGAACCGGATTTTGACATCGTCGCCCATGAGTTCGCGGAAGACGAATTCGACGGTGCCTTTGAGGTCGGCGGCGGTGACGCCCTTGTCGACGTAGAGACCTTCGACCTGCTGGAAGGTGGGGTTGTGCGTGGCGTCGGCGTTGTCGCGGCGGTAGACGCGTCCCGGCACGATGATGCGGACGGGAGGCGGCTGTTTTTCCATGACGCGGATCTGGACGGACGAGGTATGGGTTCGGAGGAGGAAACCCTTGCCAGCGGTGGCGCCCTGGGGTTGGGCGAGGTAGAAAGTGTCCTGCATATCGCGCGCGGGATGATCCGCGGGCGTATTGAGCGCGTCGAAGCAGTGGTAATCGTCCTCGATCTCGGGTCCTTCGGCGACGACGAATCCGATTTTGCGGAAGCTGCGGACGATGTCTTCGGTGACCTGGGTGAGCGGGTGGAGGCGGCCGAGGGGGCGGCGGCGTCCGGGCAGTGTGAAGTCGGTTGGTTCCTTGGGCAGGGCGGCTTTGAACTCGAGGTCGGCGCGGCGTGAGGCGAGGGCGGATTCGAGTTCGATTTTGGCGGCGTTGATGGCTTTGCCGGCGGCGGGTTTTTCCTCTTTGGAAAGCGCGCCCAATTGTTTCATGAGGGCGGTGAACTTTCCGTTGGCGCCGATCCAGGCGCCTTTGGCCTGTTCGAGCGCGGCCACGTCGGGCGCGGCGGCGAGGTCTTTGAGAGCCGCCTGTTTCAGCGGTTCAATTTCATCCAGAAATCCGGGCATAAATCGGCCCGCAGGATAGGGGGAAGGCGCGGGGGGAATAAAGCCAAAGGAATGGAGTGGTGGAGTCGTGGAGTGCTGGAGTCATGTGGACACGCGCGCCAGCGTTTTTTCAGCACTTCAGGACTCCATCACTCCACCGCTCCGATTGTCTCAAAAACAGAACGGGCGGCTCCTGGTGGAACCGCCCGTCGTGTGAAGATGTGCCGGAGGCTCAGCCTTTGACGCCTTTGGCTTTGAGGGCGCCCTGGGCGAGCTTGACGAGTTCGTTGAAGGCGGCGGCGTCGGTGGCGGCGATGTCGGAAAGCACCTTGCGGTCGAGGGCGCATTTGGCGGCCTTGAGGCCTTCGATGAGGCGGCTGTAGGTGATGCCGGCGGCGCGGGCGGCGGCGTTGATGCGGGCCTGCCAGAGGTAGCGGAAGGTGCGCTTTTTGCGGCGGCGATCGCGGTAGGCGTATTGGCGCCCGTGATCGACGGCGTCGGAGGCGTAGCGGTAGAGTTTGGAACGGCGCATCCGGTAGCCTTTGGCGGCCCGGAGCATCCGTGTGCGGCGTTTGCGGGAAGCGGGTGCGTTAGTTACTCGCATAAAAAGAGGAGGGTATTAGCCGCGGTGGCTGAACGGCAGGCTTTGGGTGATGCGATACTTGTCGGTGGGATCGACCTCGGTGGTTCCGCGCAGGTTACGGCGGCGCTTGGGGACCTTGGTTTCAGCCAGGTGCCGGCGGCCGGCGCTGGACCGCAACACCTTGCCCGTGGCGGTGATTTTAAACCGCTTGGCCACGGATTTCTTTGTCTTAATGCCTTTTGGACGTCGCATAAATCAACTTTCTCGCTCAAAAAGAGCGCGCAATATAGAAAACCCGGCGGGCGGGTGCAAGCGGTATTTTGAGGCTGGTTTCATTCGGGGGCTGAACCGGGGCGCGGCTGCGTCCGATGGACTAGCCGCAGAGAGGCCCGATAGGTCATGCGCCCATAAATTTGAGCGCGCCCGCACCAATCACCTTTCTGCGGCTGATTCTTCGAATACAGCCGCGCTCCAGAAAGGGTGCGATTCGAAATGAGGGGCAATTCCCGGAGCGCGGCTGTATCCGAAGGATCAGCCGCAGGGACGTGGCAGATGCGAAGGCGTTTGAGAAGACAGGGAGCGTTGGAATATCGAACATTTCTGCGGCTGGTCCTGGCGGACACAGCCGCGCTCCTGACCCTCGCCGTAAATCGCACCCCTCCAGAAATGCGCGCTTGACCGGCGGTCAATGCGGCAAGACTCTGCTGCCGCCATGAAACGACAGGTTACTTTAATTCTTCTGGCGATCCTTTCCGTCTCGGCATCCTTCGCCGACGGATTGATGCCGTTCGTTCCGTCGAATCCGCCCGCGATGAAGCCGTTGCCGGCGGGCAGGACCCCGGCGTATGTGTCCGCGCAGGGATTCCGGCACGGGGTGAACCTTGGCAATTACCTGGAGTTCACGGCGGGCATGTCGGGCGTGCAGGTGTCGGCGCGCGAATTCCGGCTGATGCGCGTCGAGGGATTCGATCACGTTCGCGTCCCGGTGGCCTGGTCTCAATACACAGGGCCGGGGCCGGAGTATTTGTTGCCTGAGGGAATTTTCGGCCGGGTGGACTGGGTGATCACCAATGCGTTGAACCAGCAGCTTTCGGTGATCGTTGACGTTCACCATTTTCGCGAATTGAACGCTGATCCGTCGGGCCAGGCGGACCGGTTGTCAGCGATCTGGAAACAGGTGGCGGCGCATTACGCGGATTATCCGAACAAGCTGGCGTTCGAGATTCTCAACGAGCCTTGCGACCAGGCGACGGCGGACAAGATGAACCCGATTTACGATCGGGTGATTCGCGAGATCCGGGGTTCGAATCCGCACCGGACCATTTTTGTGGACACCTGCGACTGGGCGTCGATTGTGCAGTTGAACACACTGGTGTTGCCGCCGGACGACAACCTGGTGGTGGAGGTGCACTGTTATGATCCGTTTTATTTTACGCACCAGGGGGCGTCGTGGGGCGGGGCGGATGTGCAGGTGCGCGGGATTCAGTTTCCGGGTCCGCCTGCGAAGCCGTTGGAGATCGATCCCGGCTTGAAGCTTCAGCCTTACGTGCTGCGGTGGATGACGAATTACAACACGCTGCCGGCGGAGAAAAATCCGTCGGGCCCGGCTGCCTTCCTGGAGAAACTCGCGTTTGCGCGGGCGTGGTCGGATCATTACGGTCGGCCGGTGTACGTCGGGGAATTTGGCTGTTACACCACGGCGGATCCGGAATCGAGGGTGCGGTATTACAAGGCATTTCGGGAGGCGCTGGACGCGCAGAAGCTGGGCTGGGCGGTGTGGGACTGGAGCGCGGGTTTCAATTATTGGGACAAGACGAAGGGGCAGCCGGTGGCCGGGATGCGCGAGGCGTTGTTTCCGTCGAGCCGGAAGTAACCGGGCAGCGGGTTGACGGTTGGAGCCTCCTTACGTCGGCTCCTACCTGTTAAGGAGTGTGGCGCACCGCCAGGATTCCGCATTCCGCAATCCGCAATAGAGTGAGCCTCCTTACGTCGGCTCCTACGGGGGGGGATCTAGCCGCCGGTTTCTTTTCGCAGGCACTCCTCGTAGGTTTTTCGGATCGTGCTGGTGATGGCGGAACTTGGCAGGGGGCGGTCATCGAGCGAGTCGGCTTCGACAATTCCCCAGGAGCTGAGCGACAGGAACACGCCGGCGGCGGCGGTGATCTGGTCGGGGGCGATATTTTTTTCCAAGGTGGCGAGGTTGAGGGAGCGGCAGATTTCGAGGACGACGGACCGGGTGACGCCGGCGAGGATGCCGGCGGCGAGCGGCGGGGTGCAGACGGTTTGGTTTTCGATCCAGAACAGGTTGCACGCGGCGCCTTCGACGATGTGGCCGCGGGTGTTGCAGAGGAGGGCTTCGTCGGCCCCGGCGTGTTCGGCTTCGGCGCGGGCGAGAATTTGCGGCAGCTTGTTGCAGGTCTTGAAGTGCGCGAGCGCCTCGCCTTCGGGGAGGCGAATCGACGAGACGTGGAGTTTCCACGCTGCCGGCGCCGGGCCGATCTCGTGCGTGGTGAGGGTCCAGGCCGGGGCGTCCGCGCGCGCGGGCGAGTAACCCCGGTGGCCAACGCCGCGCGACAGTGTCACACGGAGGAGCGCCTCGGGCGTTTGATTGGCATCGATCAAATCCTGCGCAGCCGCCCGGAGCGTTTGCGAAGTGAACGGCAGGCGGATTCCCAGAAAACCGGCTCCCTGTTCGAGTCGAGCGAAATGTTGTTCCCATCGGAACGGCGCGGACCGTCGGACGCGGAGTGTTTCGAACAGCCCGTCGCCGTAAAGAAAACTCCGGTCAAAGACGGAGACCAGTGCCTGGTCTTCCGGCACGAGCCGGCCGTTGAGAGAAACGAGCATGCGGGAACTTAAGAGGTCGAGGGTCGAGAGTCGAGGGTCGAGAGCCGATAGCGCAGTCCGCCGGACTGCCGTATTGCACGCTGCCCAGCCTGCGTTTTGAACAAACAGCGCCGACCGGGCGGTCGGCGATACGGCAGGCCGGCGGACTGCGTTACGCTAGCGTCCCGCGGGTTTTGCGGCGTTCATATTCCCTAGTGCGAGCAGGAATCCCCGGGCTTTTGCGATGGTTTCGTCGTATTCGGATTCCGGGTGTGAATCCGCGACGATGCCGGCGCCGGCGTGGTAATGGGCGCGGCCGTCGAGGCAGACGGCGGAGCGGATGGTGATGCTGAGCTGGCTTTCGCGGTTGAATCCGAGATAGCCGAGCGCACCCGTATAGGGGCCGCGGCAGACCGGTTCCAATTCGTCGATGATTTGTTGGGCGCGGAATTTCGGGGCCCCGGTGACGCTGCCGCCGGGGAAGCAGGCGGACAATGCCGCGCCGTGGGTGACGTCGGGCCGGAGTCGTCCTTCGACGGTGGATACGAGGTGTTGCACCTGGGCGAAGCGTTCGAGCCGGGCGAGGTCGGGGACGTGGACCGATCCGAATTCGCACACGCGTCCAAGATCATTGCGCAACAAATCGGTGATCATGACGAGCTCGGCCATTTCCTTGGAACTGGTCCGGAGTTCGTAAGCGAGCTGTGCGTCGCGGGTGGGGTCGGCCGATCGCGGCCGGGTTCCCTTGATGGGCCGTGTCTGGATTTGCCGGCCGCTAAGGCGGAGGAAAAGTTCGGGCGACGAGGAGGCGAGCTGAAAGCGGTTGCAGTCGAGAAACGCCGAAAACGGCGCCGGTGAAACGGCTGTCAACCGCTCGTAGACGCGCCATCCGTCGAGCGAGCCGACGCGGGGTCGGCGATCGTCCCAGCCCCGGGGGGCGCCGGGCAGATCGACGGTGATGCGTTGAGCGAGGTTGACCTGGTAGATGTCGCCGGCGCGGATGTATTGCTGGGCGCGTCTGACGGCGGCGACGAAACCGGGTTTGGTGAAATTGGAATGCCACGCGATGTCGGGTGCGGGGCCGGACAGGGACTCGCGCGGCGGTTCGGCGGCTGCTTCCGCGGCGGAGATCCGGCGTTTCCAGAATTCCAACTGGGCGGCGGCGCGGGAAAGTTCGCGGGACCCGTCGGGGGCGAGGCCGGTGGCGATGATCCATGCCTGGCCGAGGTGATGGTCGAAGGCGACGAGGCTGTCGTAGAAACCGAGGTGGCAATCCGGCAGTTCGAGATCGTCCTGGCGCTTCCGTGCCAGCTTGGGTTCGACGAAATGGCGCAAGTCATAGCCCCAGTAACCGAAGCAGCCGCCGAGCGGGAACGGGAGATCGGGTTCATCGAGGACTTCGAATTTGGCGAGCAAGGCGTCGAGCACCTGCCAGGGGCTGCCGTATTGGATTTCGGCGACGGTGCTGCCGGCGCGGTGTGTTTCGCAGCGGGCGCCGAACGACTGGAAGACGGCGATGGGATTGACGGCGACGAACGAGTAGCGGGCCGAGGTGCCTTCGAAGAGCGAACTGCGGAGGAGGACGGCGCCGCTACCGGCCGGGAGCCGTTGGGCGAGCAGTTCCGGGGAAGTCGCGCATGTCAGGGATTGGACGAGGAGGGGCGACATGCGGATCAATTCGATTCGGCGCAACGCCGCCGCCACAGCAGCCAGGTCATTTCATCCAGCAAAGCCTGCCGATTCATGTAATCCGGGACTTTCTCGCCGCCGTCGCGCAATTGTCGCGCGCCTTCGTTCAAAAGGGCACCGGGTGCGGCGCGGCTGATTTCGCGGACGAGCCAGATGAATTTTTCCTCGCGACCCAGGCCGGGACGGTCAATGACGGGCTGGAAGCAAAACAGGGATGCATCGACCTGGAGACGGGCCGTGCCGTGGTTGAGCAGGATTTCCAGCAGGAACTGTGGTTCCGGCGCCGGGTCGGCGTCGGGGCGGTCGGGTCGCTGATCCTGGAATCCGCCGCGCTGGCGCCGCATTAATTCGGTCTGGGTTTTGCCGGCCGGCGCGGGCGGGGCGGCGCCTGCGGCGAGCAGCGTGATGTCGGACCAGTTCACCTGGACGGGTCTTCCGAGCGGATCATAAATGACGAGAACCTGGGGCCAGGGCTGGAGCCGGTTCAGGGAAAGGGCTTCCGGGAGCGGGGGCAGGTCGTGTTCCGGGACCAGGGCGGCGTCGACGCCTTCGGATCGGAGTGAGCGGCACAACGCCCGGCCTTCGTCGGCGCGGAGCCGGTGCCACAGGATGCCGCGCGCGCCGGCGGCGATGCGGGCCGCGTCGGCATCCGTCAAGTGGCGGAACGGCCTGCAGGCGCGCATGAGCTGGGCCGGCGTGGGTCGATCCGACCCCTTTTGCAGGACCGCGTATGAGGTTGTCTGGACCATGGGCTGGTACTCTCTCAGTTTTCCAGATGCGGCGGGAAATGGCGAGTGGGTTCTTTACGGAGAAACCTTGGGGAAATGCGGAAGGGGGCGGGAATGACCAATGACGAATGACGAATGACGAATGACAAACGGAACGATCTTTCTCGTCCTCGTCTTTTCCAAAAATCCAGAAATCCAATAAACCATCCATCCCAAAAGGAACCGGGGACAAGCACGCGTTTCCGGCGCGTCATTTGTCATTCGTCATTAGAAATTCAGAACCTTTTTTAATCCGGCCGGGATTTTGCGGGGGCTGACGAGGGCGAGGTTCATGCGGTCGGGGCGGAAGAAATCCCTTGCGGCGGACTGGATATCGGCGGGGGTGACTTGAAGGAGTCGGTTTTTGAAATCGGCGGCGGAATGGACTTTGCCGTAGCCGAGCCATTGTTCGGCGAGCCAGTTCATCTGGTTTTCGGTGCTTTCGAGGCTGAGATCGGTCTGGCCGAGGACATATTCGCGGGCGCGGTGGAGTTCGGCGGCAGAGGGCGGTTGGTCGCGGAGTTTGCGGAGTTCGCGCTGGATGAGTCCGAGGACCCGGGGCAGGTGATCGGGATCGAGTCCGGCGGTGACGACGAGGTCGCCGGCGTCGAGGTAGAAGCTGGGGGTGCTGTAGATGGAATAGGCGAGTCCGTGTTCCTCGCGGACGACCTGGAAGAGGCGGGAGCTCATGTTTTCGCCGAGCAGGGCGTTGAGGAGGCGGAGGGCATGGCGGCGATCGTCGTGGCGGGAGCAGGTGCGGATGCCGAGGGCGAGCTGGGTTTGTTCGGTGTCGCGGATGAGGGAGCGGATGCGGGGTTTGGATTGGCGGGGGTTGGCCGGGGCGGCGGCGGGGCGCGGGCCGGGGCGGATGTGCTGGGCGTAGCCGCGGGCGGCCTGGAGGACCTGGCGGTGGCGGATGTTGCCGGCGGCGGCGATGACGGTGGCGCCGGAGAGGTAATGGCGGCGCATGAAGGCGCGCAATTCGGCGCGGCCGAGCGCGCGGAGGGTCTGGCGCGTGCCGGTGATGGGGCGTCCGAGCGGTTGAGCGGGCCAGAGGGTGGCATTGAGGAGTTCCTGGACCAGTTGCTGGGGCTGGTCGAGGTACATGTCGATTTCCTCGAGAATGACGTCGCGTTCCTTGTCGATGTCCGGCGGCGCGAATCGGGAATTGAGGAACATGTCCATGAGGACGTCGAGGACTTCTCCGAACCGGCCGGCGGCGGCGCGCGCGTGGTAGCAGGTCATTTCCTCGCTGGTGAAGGCGTTGAGGTAGCCGCCGGCGCCTTCGACCGATTCGGAGATCTCGAGGGCGGAGCGGCGGCGGGTGCCTTTGAAAACCATATGCTCAATAAAATGACAGGCACCGTTGAGCGGGGCGGGTTCGTGGCGGGAGCCGACGCCGATCCACACCCCGGCGCTGACGCTGGTCATGTGGGGCATTTCGGCCGTGCCGACGGTGAGCCCGCCGGGCAGCTGGGTCACGTGGTACATGCGGGTGGGGGGCGGGCGGGGTCAGGCGAAGCCGCTGGGGACGGATCGCGGGACGCCGGTTTCCTCCCGGTATTCGACGAGCAGATCGACCGCTTCGTTGACGTCGTCGGTGAGGTGGAGGAGGTGGAGGTCGCCGGGGTCGATATAGCCGTTGTCGCGGAGGGCGGGTTTGAGCCATCGGAAGAGGCCCTGCCAGTGTTTCTTTCCGAAGAGGATCATGGGAAACGGCGAGGTGCGCTGGGTTTGGACGAGGGTGAGGACTTCGAACAGTTCGTCGAGCGTGCCGAATCCGCCCGGCATGTAGATGAATCCCATGCTGTATTTCACGAAGCAGACTTTGCGGGCGAAGAAGTAGTGGAAATGGACGGGGACATTGGCGAACGGGTTGCCTTGTTGTTCGTGAGGCAGCTCGATATTGAGGCCGATGGACCGGCCTTTGCCCTGGGCGGCGCCTTTGTTGGCGGCTTCCATGATGCCGGGTCCGCCGCCGGTGATGACGGCGAAGTCGTGTTCGGCGAGTTTGCGTCCGAGCTGGACGGCGGCCTTGTAATAGGGATGGGACGGCCGGGTGCGGGCGGAGCCGAAGATGGTGATGGCGGGGCCGATTTTGGACATGGTTTCGAACGATTCGACGAATTCGGCCATGATGCGGAAGATGCGCCAGGGATCCTCGCGGATGAAGTGATTATTATCCGTCATGCGGGGAGGATAAGGGAGCGGGGGATGAACTCAAATGAAATGCGGAATGCGGAATGCGGAGTGGGGAATCCTGGCGGCGTTTAATCGTCCTCGTGCTCGTCCTCGTCCTCGAACACGCGGATTAATGGATTGCTGGATTCTTGGATAAATGCGAAGAGCTCCGCGCGGAGTCCCTCCAATAATCCACAAATCCACCAATCCATCAATCCGACTGTGAACAGAATCGAGGACGAGGACGAGGACGAGCACGAACCCGTGGCCAATTCCGCACTCCGCACTCCGCATTCCGCACTTAGAGGGCTGACCGGTTTTCGAGGGCGAACTGGAGGAGGCTGTGGGTGCCGCGGAGGTTGAGTTTGGCGCAGATATTGGCGCGGTGGGCTTCGACGGTGCGGGGGCTGATGAAGAGTTCGGCGGCGATGGCGCGGCTGGTTTTTTTCTCGCCGATAAGTTTGAGGATGCGTCGTTCGGCGCGGGTGAGGTCTTCGAGGCCGGGTTGGCGGGCGACGAGGGCCTCGGCGCGGGTGCGGCGGCGGACGAGGTAGCCGGAGATGGAGGGGCTGAGGTAATGTTCGCCGGCGGCGACGGCGGCGAGGCCGGTGAGGATGTCTTCGACGGCGTTTTCCTTGAGAACGAAGCCTTTGACGCCGAAGTCGAGGGCGCGGTTGAAGGTTTCCTCCTCCTTGTACATGGTGAGGATGATGACGTGGATGGGAGGGTGGAGGTTCTGGAATTCGCGGGCGACCTCAAGTCCGGAGAGGCCGGGGAGGTTGACGTCGAGGATGGCGATCTGGGGGCGGGTTTCGCGGGCGATTTTGAGTGCGCCGGGTCCGTCGCCCGCTTCGCCGACGAGGTCGAACCGCGGGTCGGCCTGCACCACCTGCCTGAGTCCCTGTCGGAACAGGGGGTGGTCATCCACGATCAGAACCTTCGTCCGTCCGGCCATACCCGCGGTTATATGTGCACAGCGATGATTTGGAAGCGAGGAAAAAAGGCAGAAGGCAGAATGTAGAATGCAGAAACGGGGACTTCGCCAGCGGTCTCTGGATTCTGCTTTCTTACTTCTGCTGTTCCCGCGGTCAGGCTGCTTCGGAGGCGAGTGGGAGCAGGGCTTCGATGCGGGTGCCGCGGGAGGGTTGGCTGTCGAGTTTGAGGGTGCCGCCCAGGATGCGGATGCGTTCGGCGATATTGTCGAGGCCGAGGCCGCCGCCGGCCGGGAGCGGGCGGGTGGCGGGGATGTTGAATCCGACGCCGTCGTCCTCGATCCAGAGACGGACGTGGTGGAGGTCGCGTTCGAGCTGGAGGGTGACATGTCGGGCGCGGCTGTGTTTTAGGATGTTGTTGAGGCTTTCCTGGACGACGCGGTAGAGGTTGGTGGAGGCTTCGGGGTTGAAGACGTCGTCGACGGGTTCGATTTTGAAGTCGAAACGCATGCCGCTGGATTCGGCGGCGTTGTCGATCATGACTTCGAGGGCGCGGGTGAGTCCGAGTTGGTCGAGCTGGTAGGGGCGGAGATCGCGGGAGATGCGGCGGACTTCGGCGATGGCTTCGGCGGCGAGGGTGTTCATGAACTCGATCTGGCGCCGGACTTCGGTGGGGTCCTGGCTGGAGGCGAGGGCGAGTTGGGCGCGGTTTTTCACGAGGAGCAGGTTTTGGCCGAGGCTGTCGTGGAGTTCGCCGGCGATGCGTCGTCGTTCGGCTTCCTGGGAGCCGATGAGGCGCCGGGTGAAGTCTTCGCGGGCGCGTTCGGCGCGGACGCGGGTTTCGGCCTGGGCGCGTTCGGCGCGGCGGAGCTCGGTGATATCCATGACGACGAAGGTCATTTGGGCGGCGACGCCGTCCTGGAGGATGGGGGCGAGGCAGAGGAGACCGTCGATGGTGGCGCCATCCTTGCGTTTCCAGGCGAGTTCCAGGTGGGTGGTTTTTCCCTGGGTGACGCTGTCGAGGGTGCGCTGGCCGACGAGGTCGAAGTCGGCGTCGGATTCGTAGAACAGCCGGGTGGACCGGCCGAGAAGTTCGTGGCGATCGTAGCCGGACATGCGGCAGAAGGCTTCGTTGACTTCGATGATGATGCGGTTGCGGAGCATGCCGATGCCGACGGGGGCAGCGCGGAAGATGCTGTCGAGCTGGGCTTCGCGGGCGCGGAGGGCTTCCTCGGTTTGGACGCGGGCGGTGATGTCGTGGAGGACGGAGACGAGGCAGCGGACGTTTTGGAGGTCGATGAGTTCGGCGCTGACGAGGAGGATGATGGGGGTGTCGTTGCGGCTGCGGGTATGGACGATGAAGTCGTGGACGGAGCCGCGGGTGCGCAATTCGTCGACGAAGGGTTCGCGGTGGTCGGGGGAATGCCAGATGCCGAGTTCGATGGCGGTATGGCCGAGCATTTCCTCGCGCCGGTAGCCGAACAAGCGGCAGTAGCCGTCGTTGACTTCGATGAAGCGGGAGGATTCGAGTTCGGAGATGGACATGCCGTCGGGGCTGGCGCGGAAGGCCTTGGCGAATTTCTCCTCGGATTCGCGCATGGCTTGTTCGGCCTGTTTGCGGAACGTGATGTTCTGCATGGCGGTGACGCGCACGGTGCGTCCGCCCCAGGGGATCATTTTGGCCTGGACCTGGACATCGATCTGGCTGCCGTCTTTGCGGAGGGCGCGGTGTTCGAAGAGGGAGCCCTGGCCGGAGCGGATGCGTTCGGCGATTTGGGAGCGGAATTCGGGTGCGACGAAAGTGAGGATTTCGCGTCCGGCGAGTTCCTCGCGGCTGTAGCCGAGCATGCTGACGAGCTGGTCGTTGGCGTCGAGGACGCGGCCGCTGTCGCTGATGCAGATGCCTTCGAAGGAAGCTTCGGTGAGGATTTGGAATCGTTGCTGGCTCTGGCGGAGTTCGTCTTCGGCGCGTTTGCGTTCGGTAATGTCCTGGATGGTGCCGATCATCTGGGTCGGCCGGCCCTGGGTGTCGAGGACCAGTTCACCGCGGCCGTGGACCCAGCGTTCCTCGCGGTCGTTGAGGCGGAGGATGCGGTATTCCTGGTCGAAGGGCTGGAGGTGGCCGAGGACGTGGTCCTGGAAGTGTTGGAGCATGCGGACGCGGTCGTCGGGGTGGATGATCTGGGTCCAGCCGGAGACGTCCTTGACGAAGAGTTCGTCGGCGATGCCGAAGATTTCGTCGAGGAGGCGGGAGCTGGTCCAGAGTCCGGTGCGTGCGTCGAGGGTATAGGTGCCGAGCTGGGCGATGCGCTGGACGTGGAGGAGGCGTTCGGCGGATTCGCGGAGGGCGGCTTCGGCGCTGCGGCGTTCGGTGATATTGCGGGCGTAGACGACGCTGCCGCTGCGGCCTTCGTACTCGATGGGGGCTGCGGAGACTTCGACCGGGACGGTTGAGCCATCGAGGCGGAGGTAGGTCACCTGGGTCATGGGCAGGGCGACCTTTTCGGCGTTGAGCCGTTGCATGCGGTCCTGGACCTCCTGCCGGAATTCTGGGGCGAGTCTTTCGAGGATGGGTTTTCCGACGAGTTGATCCGGGGATTCGGCGGCGAAGAGGCGGAGGGCGGCGGAGTTGACGTAGGCGAACTTGTAATCGGTCTGGACGAACACGGCTTCGGCGGCATTTTCGACGAGGGTGCGGAAGCGGATTTCGCTGCGGCGGAGGGCTTCTTCGGCGCGGCGGTGGACGGTGATATCGTGGAAGAAGACGGCGATGGTGCTGGGTTCGATTCGGAGGCTGTCGATGGTAAAGGCGCCGGAGATGCCTTGTTCGTTATAATCCAATTGCTCCTGGTGGAAAGGTTCCCCGGTGCGGGCGACGCGGCGGTAGGCTTCGGGGATGGGGGTGCCGGCGAGGGCGGGGAAGGCTTCCTCGATTGTTTTGCCGAGGAACAGCTGGTGGTTGACGTTGAGGATGCGGCTGGCGGATTCGTTGGCGCCGATGAAGACGAGGCGGTTGCCGGGCTGGAGCTGGTAGATGTGGGCGCCGAAGGGTGCGGCGTTGATGATGTCGCGGGCGCGTTGTTCGCCGGAGCGGAGGATTTCCTCGGCCTGTTTGCGTTCCGTGATGTCGAGTTCGTTGCCGTCCCAGACGACGACGCCGTTGGCCTGGCGACGCGGGGCGGAGTTGAGGAGGATCCAGCGGATTTCGCCGTCGGGGCGGCGGACGCGTGTTTCGAACTTGAGCGGTTTCAGGGAGCGGAGGGATTCCGTTTCGGCGTCGGCGAGGCGCTGGCGGTCTTCCGGCGGGATTTGGCTGTAGAGGAGTTCGGGATTGGCCGTGGCCAGGGCGGCTTGGATGCCGTGGAGTTTTTCGATTCCGGCGCTCAGGTGGAGGAAACGGCGCTTTCCGCCGGGTTCGATGGCGACCTGGTAGACCATGCCGGAGGGGAGATTGTCGCCGAGCCGGCGAAGTTGTTCGGCGCGCTCGCGTTCCTGGAATTCCGCGGTGCGGCGGTGGCGTCGTTCCAGGAGGAGTGCGCCGATGAGAACCGTCTCGAGCAGGACTGCGATGAAGGCGGCGAGGACGAATCCCGGGTGGGCCTGCCAGAGTGTGGGCGGTTTGAAGAGGATGATGCTGCCGGGCGGCAGCCGGGACTCGCTCACATGCCATCGCTGGAGTTCGCGCCAGTCGTACTGAGACGGGCCCTGCTTGAACGCCACCATCCGAAACCCGCGCGCGGCGTCGCCATTCAACAGTGCCGAAGACATCTCCGCCGCGGTTTGGGCTTCGTCGTGGAAAGGGAACATGGCTCCCCCGAGAATGCCGCGGCCGAGCTGGCTGGAGCGGGTGCCGAGGATGGGCGCGTTGGCCGCGGCGTAAATGGCGTCAAATGAATCATTGCCTTCGCGGGAAACGCCGGCCTTGTCCACCAGCAGCATGGCGTAGAGCAGAACGGAACGCGGGGGCAGGCGGGCGGCGCGATCGAGCATTTGCTGAAAGGTCAGCGGGCAAAAATATTCGAAGTGCAGGCGGTTCGTGTAGGGGCGGGTCGCCTCCTGCAATTGTTGCATCCAAAACAATTCCAGCGGCGAATGTCCCAGCACCACGGCTACGTTGGTGACGCCCGGAAGCACCCGGAGGGCTTCGTCCAGGACCGGGCCGGGGTCCACCTGCTCAACCACCGCGCCGAAGTCGTGTTTTAAATCCAGCGTCTTGAGCACTTGCATGCTGGCGGCGCCGACGAGCATGGGTGTGTCGGGGAAGAGTTGGGCGCGGTTGCGCGCATAAAATTGCACGGCCGGTCCGCCGATGTTGACGATCAGGTCCGGTTTGCCCGCCTCAAACCGGGCGCGCAAATAGTCGATCTCCGCCATGTCGGCGTGCGGAGAATTGCCGCGTGCGCTTTCCAGGTAGAATTCATGAATTTCGAGCGGGCCGCGATACTGCCGGATGAGCTGCTGCCGGAACTCCGCGTGGAACGTGCTGAACGGGGCGAAATCGGCGCCGAACGAATTGATGATCAGCACCTGTTTCGGCGGTGCGGGGAGGCCCGGCGCTGCGGAAAGACAAAGCGGGAGGAATGCGACAAAGCCGAGGCCCAGGCGCCTGACCCAGCGGACCGCCACGCGCTTGCAAGTTGAAGACGGGGTCACCATATCGGTCGCACCGCAGATCCGAATACCGCCAACCCGTGGCGGCACTATAAAACCCGGCTGACCTCGAAGACAATCCCAATCTGGGTTCTGCCGGGGAACCGCTTGATTCGGCGGCGGCGATTGCGGATTCGCGCCGCGCCTGCCCCATTCCTGGGCACCGGCCGGTTTCGTCGTCCGAGGGCAGGGCCGGGGAGCGGGAACCCTTGCATCCGTTATATCCGCATATTTTGCGATCCAAACCACAATCCACAGTGCGTCTTCCGCTCGAGGCATATTAGATGCTCTGCACCCGGCGTGAAGCACGCCTACTGTAGAAGGCCAGCGGTGTGGCTGGTTGCGGCAGCGGTGTTGGCGGTGCCGTTCTCCGGGTTGGGGGCGGCGGACGGGGCCGTGCCGGACGCGCGTCTGGAGTTATTGGAGCAGCAGAACCGGGATTTGCAGGAGCAATTGCGCCGGCAGCAGGAGATGATTTCCTCGCTGAGCAACGCGGTGGCGGAGATCCGGAAGTCGGAAGTGTCGGTGGCCCCTGGGCCGGCGGCACCGGGTCCGTCGCAGGCGGGCGAGATGGCGTCGTCGGGATTGCATTTCGGCAAGCTGCGGTTTTCCGGCGAGGGAGCGGTGGCATTTTTCGATTCGCAATCCGAGGGGGCGTATCCGAACGGGACGTTTCGAGCGGATGAATTTCGTTTATTTGTGGACGCGCAGGTCCTGGAGGACGTGTATGTGTTTGCGGAGCTGGACCTGACGACGCGGGAGGAGAGCGGATTTTCGGCGCAGGCGGGGGAGATTTATCTGGATGCGGAGAACCTGTCGAAGCTGTGGGGGCAGGACGGGCAGTTGAACCTGCGGGTCGGGCAGTTTTACATACCGTTTGGGGAGGAGTACCAGGAGCGGTATGCGATTGACGATCCGTTGATCACGCATTCGATATCCGATTTATGGGGGGTGGACGAGGGCGTTGAGTTGTATGGCGCGGTGGGCCGGATGAGTTACGTGGTGGCGGTGCAGAACGGGGGTGTGCCGGTGACGCAAGACCTGACGCAGGACAAGTCGGTGTCGGGGCGGATTGGCTATGACCCGGCGAAGTGGCTGCATTTGAGTGTGAGCGGGATGCGGACGGGGGATTTGAGTGCGCAGGGGGATGTGTTGTCGGCGATGTGGTTTGGGAACGGGTGGTTTCGGTCGCTGGGATCGAGCAATGCGACGACGTTTCACTGCGACCTGGTGGAGGGGGACGTGCAATTCAAGTTTCCGCACACGGCGATCAAGGCATTTGGCGGGTGGATTTACTACGACGACAACGATCCGGCGGCGGACAATCATCGGAACGTTTATTATTACTGTGTGGAGGGGGTGCAGGATTTGATCGGGCCGTTTTATGCGGCGACGCGGTTCAGCCAGAGTTTCGGCAAGGGGGGATTTCCGATTGTGGGGAATGCGCCGCGGTCGGAGTACCTGTTTGGACCGCTGACGGACAACCTGTGGTGCTGGAGTTTCGGGCTGGGTTACCGGTGGGATCATCACCTGGTGGTGAAGGTGGAGTATGCGGTCGAGCAGGGGAGCGAGGCGGGGGGCGAGCGGCGGACGCAGGAAAATCTTTTTGCCACGCAAGCGGCATTTGCCTTCTGATGAAATCCCTGCTTTCGATCTTGCTGGTGTTGCTGTCGGTCCCGTTGCAGGCGGGGAGCCTGGTGGGGACGGTGCGTGCGGAGGGGAAGGCGGGTGCGGCGGAGGCGGGAGCGGACGGGAAGTATGACAGCCGGAAGTATAAATTTGCGGAGCGGGTGGATTACGCGGCGTTGCGGGATTTTGTGGTGTACATCGACGGGCCGGTGTCGAACGCGCCGGCTGTGGCGTCGAAGCCGGTGATGGTGGACACGAGGCGGGTGACGCAGAAGGGGGCGGAATTTCAGCCGCACGTGCTGCCGGTGGCGGTGGGCACGACGGTGGAGTGGCCTAATCACGACGCGATATTTCACAATGTGTTTTCGATGTCGGACGCGAAGCCGTTCGACCTGGATTTGTACAAGGGCAATCCGCCGGAGAAGCGGGTGATCTTTGACAAGGCGGGGCGGGTGGATGTGTTTTGTTCGATACATTCGAGCATGCATTGCGTGGTGCTGGTGGTGCCGAACGGATTTTTTGCAAAGGCGGACGAGCATGGGCGGTATGTGATACCGGACGTGCCGCCGGGGAGGTACCAGGTGAAGGCGTGGCATGAGCGGCTGCCGCCGGAGACGCGGGAGGTGACGGTTGGGGAATCCGGCGAGGTGCGGGTGGATTTCGTCCTTGGGATTCGCAATCTTCCGAAGTACTGAGCGCATGAAACGGCTTCGTGAAATTCTATCGGGCAGTTTCCGGATGAAGGTGCTGGTGCCGGTGATTGGGGTGATGGTGTTGCTGCTGGTGGTGACGGCGTGGGTGGTGAACCGGCGGATCACGAGCCAGTTCGAGGTGGAGGCGACGCGGGCGTTGTCGGCGGCGCGGCAGGGGTTTCGGGACTGGCAGCAGAACCGGGCGCGGACGCTTTCGCTGCGGTTCGGCGATTTGAGCAACGAGCCGCGCTACCGAGCGGCGTTCCAGACGCGGGACACCCTTACGGTGCGCGCGCAACTGGGGGAGCTGTTGAAATCGGTCGACCAGGATGTGCGGATTGTGTTGTTCACGACGCAGGAGGAGGAGAGCCTGGCGTCGGTGTCGCGGGATCCGCTGTTGTCGACGGATGCCTTCGAGGCGGCGTGCGGGCCGGTGGTGCGGATGGCATTGCAGGGGGATCAGAAGGTGGAGACTTTGCAGGTGGGCGGGCGGTTGTATGACGTGGTGTGTTTGCCGGTGCTGGCGCCCGGCGGTGCGCGGATGGGGGCTTTGAGCATCGGGGTGGAAATGGGCGACGCCGCCGCGGCGGAGTTGAGCCGTTTCACCCGGAGCCAGGTGGTATTGTTGTCGGAGGGCCAGGTGATGCTGACGACGTTCGGCGGGGAGGAGACGCGGGGACGGTTGCCGGCTTTGTATCGGGATCTCACGGCCGCCCGGGCGGGTGGCCGGCATCATGTCTGGCGGGAGTTCCTGGAGGGCCGCCATTATTTCTGCGCCGGTGGGCGGCTGGAATCGGTGCAGGGCGACGGTCCGATTGGCTATTTGCTGCTGTATTCGTACGAGGACGCGTGGAACTCGCTGGTGCGGACGCAGCAATGGCTGCTGGCGGCGAACGGCCTGGCGATCCTGTTCGGGTCGATTGTGGTTTCATTTTTTGTGGGCAAGGTGACGGCGCCGTTGCGTGTGTTGCGGGACGGCGCGGAGGTGGTTGGCCGCGGCGACTTTTCGCATCGGGTCCGGGTGCGATCGACGGATGAATGCGGGCGACTGGCGCAGGAATTCAACCGGATGACGGAGAACCTGGAACGGTCGCGGCGCGAGCTGGAGACGGCGCATGCGGAGCTTGTGGAGACGTCGCGC
>JAXMHQ010000045.1:0-31482 GCA_046346665.1 Verrucomicrobiota bacterium | reverse complement strand
ACCAGCGGCCAACCGTGGGTTTGATCTGCAATTTCCCGGCGCCCACCATGGATCATCCGTCGCTCATGCAGCACGAGGACGTCGTGACGCTGTTCCACGAGTTCGGCCACGCGATGCACTCCATCCTCACCCGGGCGCAATACGTGCGCTTCTCGGGCACCAGCGTGCCGCGCGATTTCGTCGAGGCCCCCTCCCAGATGCTGGAGAACTGGGTGTGGGACAAAACCGTGCTCGACAGCTTCGCGGCGGATTACCGGGATCCGACGAAAAAAATTCCCGCCGAAACGCTCGCGCAACTGAAGGCCTCCCGGCTCGCGACGGAGGGAACGCGCTATCGCCGGCAACTGTGCTTCGGCGAAATGGACCTGGCCCTGCACACGCAAATTCACGCCACCAACGCCTCCGACACACTGCCGCTCTCCAACAAGGTCCTGAGCGACGTGTTCCTGCCGGTGCCGGCCGACACCGCGTTCGTCGCCTATTTCAACCACATCATCGGCTACGGCGCCGGGTATTACGGCTACGCCTGGGCGGACGCCATCGCCGCCGACATGGCAACCGTGTTTGAAACCGCGCCGGACGGTTATTTCGACAAAACCGCCGGCATGCGGCTGCGGAAGGAAATTTACGAGCCGGGCGATTCCCGGGACGTGAACATCTCGATCGAAAAATTCCTGGGCCGGCCGCGGTCGATCGAACCGTTCCTGAAGCGGATCGGCGCGACACCGGCGACGAATGCGCCTGCCGAAAAACCCGCGACTCCGGATGCACCGCATTGAGACCGACAAAACCGCGCGGCTGCTGACGCTGCACTGGGCGGGGCACGTGAATCCCGAGGAAACGCGGGGCGGCGCGGAGGAAGTGAAATTGCTGCTGGCCGACTGGCCGCCCGGGTTCCGGCTCCTGACCGACCTGAGCGAACTGGAGACCATGGACGTCGCCTGCGCGGCGCACGTGAAGCGGTTGATGGACTGGTTGAACAGGAAAGGCATTCAACAGGTGGTGCGGGTGATTCCCGATCCGCAGAAGGACATCGGGTTCAATATTCTTTCGCTGTTCCACTATCGCCACAACCTGCCGATCACAACCGTCGCCACCATGGCCGAAGCCCGGGCTGTGCTTGCGGCCGTGATCGGCCCGTAGCCGCGATCGTGAGATCGCAGGTCCCTTCCCGGCCGCGATCCGCAATCGCGGAACCCACACAACCATGCGGTAGACATTCGCCGGTTATCTGCCATGGTAAGGCTCTGATCATGTGCCTTAATCAAATGAAAGGGGCCGCCGCCGCGGGCGTCCTGCTCCTCGCCGCGGGAACCGTTTGCGCCCAGTCCACCCGGCCCGGCTGGGGATCCGTTCCCTACCACGACAATTCGGGAACCGGCGTCACCTTCCGCGTCTGGGCCCCGAACGTCACCAGCGTTTCCGTCCCCGGCCAGTTCAACAGTTGGTCCACCACCGCCAATCCCCTGGCCAAGGAATACACCAACAGCAACTGGACCGGCGTCTGGTCGGCCGACATCGCCACCGCCTCCTCCGGCCAGCAGTACAAGATCTACATCAACGGACCCGCGGGCGGCGTCTGGCGCCACGACCCGCGCTCGCGCCTGGTCACCTACTCGGGATCATCCGCCGGCGCCAACGACATCATCCTCGATCCGTCCGCGTTCAACTGGTCGGGCGATGCCGCGGTGTCGCCGGCCTTGAAGGACCTGTTTATCTATGAGCTTCACATCGGGACGTTCTCCACCAGCCAACCCAACCGCTTCCTCGCGGCGACCAACCGCCTGGATTACCTCAAAAGCCTTGGCGTGAACGCGGTCGAGCTGATGCCGATCGCGGAGTTTCCGGGCGACAACAGTTGGGGTTACAACCCCGCGCAGCTGTTCGCAGTGGAGAACACCGGGTTCGGCGGCCCGACCGCCTTCAAAGTGTTCGTCAAAGCCTGCCACGACCGAGGAATCGCCGTGCTGCTTGACGTTGTCCACAACCATTACGGCCCGTCGGACCTCGACATGTGGAACTTCGACGGCTACAGCGGCACCGGCCTGGGCGGCGGCATTTATTTCAACCAGGCCAATTCCTACCTGCAGCAAACACCCTACGGCGACACACGACCTAACTTCAACAGCGCCCAGGTCTGCAGCTTCGTCCAGGATAACTTCAACCTCTGGCTGGACGAATATCACGTCGACGGTTTCCGGTGGGACACGCCCGGCCTGATGATGAACGCGGACAATTACGGCTACATCGCCAGCGCCGGCACGCTCATCAACAACATCAACTCGATGATCCACACCAGTTACCCGGGCAAGATCAGCATCTCCGAGGACGTTTACAATTCGTTCGGATTCGACAGCGCCTGGGACACCAGCTATCCGGGCACGTTCACACCGGTGCTCGCGGCGGCCTCGGATTCCAGCCGGAACATGGGCACCGTGGCCAATGCCATCCTTTACAACGTCCGCTACGGCGGATTCGCCAGCCCCGCGCGCGTGGCCTTCCTGGAATCCCACGACGTCGTGGGCGACCTGAACGGCGGGACGCGGCTGGTGACGGCGATCGATTCCGCCACGCCGTCGAGTTACAAGGCCCGCAAGCTCTCCACGCTCGGCTCGGCCGTCACGCTGATGGCGCCCGGCATCCCGATGATTTTTCAGGGACAGGAAATGCTGGAGAACCAACAGTTCAGCTCCAGCCGCGCGGTGGATTGGACCAAGACCAATACCTACAGCTACATTGTGCAGTTCTATCGCGATCTCATCGGACTGCGCCGCGATCTCAAGGGCTACACGCCCGGACTGAAGGGCGACACCTGTGCGCTGCTGCTGGTGGATAACACCGCCAAGCTGGTCGCGTTTCACCGCTACCTCTCCAGCGCCCCGGCGCGCGATGCGATGGTGGTGGCCAACTTTTCCGCGGTTCCGATCACCCGGCTCATTGCGTTCCCGTTCGCGGGAACCTGGTACTCGCACCTGAACAGCGATTCCACGGTCTACGGCGCCGATTACAGCAACACCGGGAGCACCTCCGTCACCGCCACCGGCAGCCCCGCCAGCGGCAGCGTCACCATCGGACCTTACAGCGTCCTCGTCCTGTCACCCACGCCCGACGCTCCGCCCACGCTCAACATCACGCCTTCCGGCGCCTCCGTGATCGTGTCCTGGCCGGCCGCCTACTCGGAATGGGGACTGGAACAAAGTCCCAGCCTGGTCAGTGGTTCCTGGACGGCCGTGCCGACCGGTCAATACCAGTCCGACGGCACCACGGTGACCGTCACGGTGAACGCCTCCGACGCGGCGAGCTATTACCGGCTGCGCACGGGATTCTGAAACCCGTAGCCGCGATTGTAAAATCGCGGTGGGTTGGATTTGATGGGACCGCGATCTCACGATCACGGCTACGACAACAGCGTCCGCAGCAGCCCGTAGATTCCCACCGACAGCGCCGCGAGCGAGTCGCCCGCGATCAGCCCGCCGCCCACCAGCGACATGGTTCCCATGTCCGACGGCAACTCGGTTTTTTCAGCCGCTGTTGATTTCGAACGGGAGGACATCCAATCGTACACGGAGCCCAGCACGCCGCCAGCGGACCACCAGGTGCTGGTGGCGAAGCTGACAAACCCGCCGAACGACGACGCATAGGGACTCGGCAGGACAAAGGCGTCGAGGATGAAATCCGTCACCTTGCCAGTGGCGCCCGAGGTGGAGAACTCACGGTAACGCGGGGATCGCTTAATCAGTTTTCTGAGCACTTCCGTTCCGAGCCCGATGAGGATTCCCCAGCGCAGGGCGATCATGACATGCGGATCGGCCTGGGTAATGCCGCGCAGCGCCCCGACGAATTTGAACGTCATGGCGCTCTGCCATTGCTCGGCGCCGGGAATGTGGGAGTTATCGAATTGATTTTGACTCAAAACAGGATAGGCGGTCATGAAGACGCGGGCCAGGATCACCGCCAGCACGGCGCCCATCACGATCCCGGTCACCTGGTAACGAAACTGGATCACGCGGTTCGTCCCCAGCCGCCAGCCCGTCGACCGGTCCTGCTGCATGTCGCCCCCCTGGCTGCAGGCGATCAACAACACGGACGCGCACATCAATCCCACCCCCGCACTCTTCAATCCAACCGACGCCAAAATGAACACCGTCAGCACAAACGCGCTCGAGATCGGGTTGCTGTCGGAGATGCCGATGGAAATGCCGTTCACGAGCACGAACAGAAAACACAGGCCCACGGCGATGCAGAGATAGAACACCGGCTGGTGCAGGACCTGGCTGCCGACGATCACGACACCCGCGCCCCAGAACGCCACCCACAGGACCAGCCGGAACATGTTCACCCGCTTCCAATCCTCGGCCGGCTTCTCCGCCACCGTCCCCTGTGTCCGCCACCGCCGCAGCGCCTGCACGAGAATCAAGCCCACGTCCACGATCGCTGCTCCCAGAATCATGCCGAGCGCGACGATAAACCCGATCTTTCGGAACGGCGCGCCCTCCGCCAGCCAGCCGATCCGCACCAGCCAGGGAGTCATCCATTCGCCAATCGCGCCGATGACCAGGGCGGGCAGGGCGATGCGGGCGCCGACGATCATGCCCGCGCCGATGGTGGAGGTGGAGATCGAGGTCTTTTCGATGGACGGAACGAGCAACGATCCGAGTCCCCCGAGATAGCCGCCCAGGATGCCGCCACCCAGTTTCGCCACGGCGCGGCGCAACAGGTTGCGATCCGTCAGGGCGCGGAGAATATTGGCCACGGCATAGGCCGACGGGAAATTGAGCTGCATGCGGTCGACGAGGATGGGCGTGTAGAGCATGCCCACGCCGACGCCGAACATGCCGATGCAAAGGTAATAAAGGACGAGTTGCCAGGCGGGAGGTTCCGGCAAACCCAGCCACGCCATGGCCTGCATCAACACGCCCATGCCGCACATGCCTGCGACCGAGGCCGCCATGCTCTGCAGGTAATTCGCCCCGTGCCGGCCCTCGGGGCCGTAGGGAATCGTCACCGTGCTCCCCAGGATGCCCGCGAGCACCTGGCCGCCGATGAAGAAGCCGATGGAGAAATTCATGTAGGCGGCGGAGATGCCGCCCAGCGGGCCGAGCACCAGCAGCGCCACCGTGGCGAGCATGACATGGTAGGCCGGCGACCCGATCCGGGGCAGCCAGGAACGGCGCGGGGCAGGTGCGGACGACATGGAACTCATGAATGAATCATTGGGTGAAAGGATAGGCAAATGCGTTGCCGTGGAAAGAAAAACCACGGCTGGCACCAGCGCCGGGCTTCTGGAATAGTGCGGACGGTTATGGCGCGAACCGCATATCGCACGGCACCTTTGAAGACGAGCCGGATGCCGCCCGGCATCGGGTTCATCGTGGGCAACGAGGCCGCGGAACGATTCAGTTATTACGGGATGAACTCCATCCTGGTGCCGTTCATGACCCATTACCTCGTCACGTCCGCAGGCGCACCGGACGTCATGAAACCCGAGCAGGCCGACGCCTGGTATCATGCGTTCACGTCCACCGCCTATTTCCTGCCGGTCGTGGGCGCGTTCCTGGCGGATGCGTTCCTGGGCAAGTACCGGACGATCCTGATGTTGTCGATGGTTTACTGCCTCGGCCACCTGGTGCTGGCGCTGAACGTCACCCGCGCCGGGCTGCTGCTGGGGCTGGGGCTGATCGCGCTGGGCACGGGCGGGATCAAACCGTGCGTCGGCGCGAATGTCGGCGACCAGTTTGGCCCGTCCAACCAGCACCTCCTGCCGCGCGTGTTCAACTGGTTTTATTTCTCGATCAACGCCGGCGCCATCCTCTCAACCCTGCTGGTCCCGTGGCTGCTGGAACCCTACACCGCGCCCGCCTCCCTTGCCGCCCGCCTGCCCGGATGGCTGGTGGCGGCCCTCGAAAAATGCCACGGCTCGCACATCGCCTTCGGCACGCCCGGCGTGTTCATGGCGATTGCCACGGTCATTTTCTGGATGGGCCGGAATCGGTTCACCCACATTCCCGCCGCCGGATTCCGCCGCTACGTCGGCGAACTGTTCCAGCGCGAACACGCCCGCGCCCTCCTGAATCTGCTCATCCTCATGCCGTTCCCCGCCGTGTTCTGGTCGCTCTGGAACCAGAACTTCTCCTCCTGGGTCGTCCAGGCCGAGAAAATGGACCGTCACCTGTTCGGCATCGACTGGCTGCCCGCCCAGATCCAGACCGTCAACCCACTGTTCATTCTCCTGATGCTGCCGCTGTTTTCCTATGTAATTTACCCGGCGGTGAACCGCGTCTTCCCGCTCACCCCGCTCCGCAAAATCGGCGCCGGACTGTTTCTCGCCGCGGGCGCCTTCTGGATCATCGCCCAAATCCAGGTGCGCATCGACGCCGGTTTTCACCCGAACATCCTCTGGCAGATCCTTGCGTTCGTCGTCGTCACGGCGGCCGAGGTGATGGTCTCGGTCACGCACCTCGAATTCGCCTACACCCAGGCGCCGCGGAAATTAAAATCGCTCGTCATGTGCACGTACCTGGGCGCGATCTCCCTCGGCAACCTGTTTACCGCGCTGGTGAATTATTGGATCCAAACCCCGGACGGCACTCCGCGCCTGGCCGGCGCCGCCTACTTCAATTTCTTCGTCATCGTCATGCTCGCCGCCTCCGTCCTCTACGTGGGCGTGGCCATGGTTTACCGGGGCAAAACCTACATCCAGGACGAGGCGGGTTAGGGTTTGACGGTCAGGAACCCGACGAGCGTGCAGGCGATGGCGATGAAGGCGGCCACAAGCGATTCGCCGGCCACGAGGCCCGAGGCGATGGGGATGTTATAGGTGTCCGCGGTCCGCCGATGAATTTTTTCCCAGAGCGCCACAAATGCGGCGCCGATCACGAACGACAGGCTGTTCTGGAACGTCACCACCCACGCCAGGCCGAGCCCCATCGCCGACGGCAAATACGGGCGCATCTTCGGAAACAGTTTTTCCAGGACCGGCAGCAGCACTCCGGTGAGCGCGCCGATCACAATCGCGACCAGCGCCGAACGCGGCAGCATGTGCACGCCCTGAGTGAGAAGATCGGATGCCGCCTTCCACATGTAGGTTGCCGGAGGATTGAACGCCTCCAGCGCCGGCTTGTCGGGAACCATCAGGTACCAGGCCGGCACCACGGCCAGCACGCCGAAAAACACCCCGGCGAATTGTGCAAGGAATTGCTTGCGCGGGTTCGCGCCCAGGAGATAACCGCTCTTGAGATCGGTCAGCAAATCCGCCGCGGCCCCGCCCGCGCCGGCCGTGACGCCCGCGGCCATGAGATTGATGTCGGCGATGCCTTTGGCGCCCGGCAGAACGGCATAAAGAAGCTGCGTGACCTTGCCCATCGCGCCAATCGGCGTGGTGTCGGTCTCGCCGGTGGCCCGGCAGCACACCAGCGACACCACGAACGCCATCGCGATGGAGATCAGGCCCAGCGGCAGCGACACCTGGAACGCGAGGTATTGAAGCAGGAGCAGCCCGATGCCGATCGGCACCAGGCCCACGATCAGCCAGGAGACGGGCACTTCGATCGCTTCCATGGCGGCGAGGCGCGGTTCCTTGATTTCATCCTTGTTGAAAACGGAAAACGCGCGCAGAACGGTCCGCCAGTTGAGGGCGATTTGCGCCAGGCTGGAAAACACCATCACGGACGTGCCGCCCCACAGCGCCCAGCGCATCGGATTGAAATCACCCGCGGCATTCATCTTGAACGACGCCACATAACCCGCCACGCCCGCCTGCGCGACGTCCATCGCCGCCAGGTGCGGCGCCACAAACAGGTAAAGCAGCACGGACCCGGCGAACATCGACAGCGAAACGCGCAGGCCGGTGATCATGCCGGCGCCGATGAGCAGGACGCTGGGTTCGAATGCGTATCCGGCCATGTGACCGCGCGGCAGGGGATTCATCCATTGTGGGAACGGGAAATTTTCGGGCAGACGCATCCACGATTGAAGCTGTTCGAGCCAGCCGGGGCAGCGATTCTTCAATTTCAACTGTTCCAGCAGGTCGCCGTAAGTGTGGAGCAATCCGATCACGGCGCCGGCGCCGAGCGAGATCAGGAGGGAGTACGCCTGCTTCAAGGCTGTGCCGCCATGGGAATAAAGACTTCGAAGTGTTTCTGCCGTGGCAATGCCGGTGGGAAATTTCAACTGCTCATGATTGATCATCTGCCGCTTCATCGGGATCGCCAGGAACACGCCGAGCGCGGCGGTCAGACCGACGAACACCATCGCGACAGGCCAGGGCTGGTGAATGCCGTGAATCAGCAGCAACGACCCGAACGCCGTCGCCAGCGTGCCGCCGGTGGACACGCCCGCAGCGGTGGCGGTGGATTGCATGCAGTTGTTTTCCAGCATCGTCATCCGCGTCAGCCGGCCTCCCGAAATTGAACACAGGTTGTTCCAGATGACATAAGAAATGACACACGCGGTGATCGACACGCCGAAGCCCCAGCCGATCTTGAGTGTCGTGTAGAGATTGGAAACCGCCATGAACATCCCGAGCACACCTCCCATGATCACAGCGCGCCAGGTCAGTTGCCGCTCGCGGTCGCCGCGGTAATATTTTTCAAACCACAACGCGTCCTGCTCCTCGGGCGTGCCCGGGATTGGATCCACAGGCAATTCGCGCTCGCCCCCCGCGTCAGCGGCGGCCTCGAGTCTCTCGGCTGGCAAATCCGGGGTCATGCGGCGCATTGTTCCGAAAAACCCGCAAGCCGGGCGAGCGAAATCCGCCCGGAACGGCAGAAAACGGGACACAAACTGCCTTGAAGCGGAGCAGAGGCGGGAGTCGAGCCACCGGGAAATCGGCGGCCAAAGATGTCCAAACCGGTGCGGCCGGGCATTATGCGGTCGTGTCCGGCGCGATATGATTGATGCGCACCGGGTGCGGCAGCTCGAGGCTGTCCTTCAAATCAATGGAGACCAGCAAACGCTTGCGCGGACGGCTGGTTTCCGCCATGTGAGACCGCAATTGGAGCAGGAAGAGCGGCGACGGCTTGGGCATCGGATTGCGGCGCCCGATCTCGGCGATCGCGTGAATCTCCTGCAACAGCTTCATTAGTTTAATCTTCGTCGCCATGCTCGTAATCCTGCCCGCCTACTGCAGTTCACGTGCCACCAGCATTCTGCGGGGGAAATCCCGCTTGGCAGGCTGGACCCCTTTTGTTTAGCTACCCCTGCCCAATGACACGACTGCGCCCGATCCTGATCCTCGCCCTCTTTCTCTGGGCGGCGTGTCCACGGGCCCTCGCGGGAGACGAAGGCACCTGGGTGATCGACAAATTTCCCGCCGACAACACCGAGTCGGTCGCGCATTACGACTTCACGACGGGCATCGCCACCATCGAGAACGGCGCGCTGGTGAAATACAACGGAGCGGTGCTCACGGCGGACAAAGTTTCGGTGGACCAGGCGACGGGCGAGGCGGTCGCCAGCGGCCACGTCCGCGTGCAGCGCGAGGAACAGGTGTGGACCGCGGACAAACTCCGGTTCAATTTCAAAACCTACCAGGCGTCTTCCGACCATTTCCGCACCGGCAAAGGACCGTTCTTCGCCGGCGGCGACAACCTGCGCGGACTGCCCGCCACCAACCACGGCACGATCGATCTCACCAATTCCGCCTACACCGCCAGGCATGCCTACCTCACCACGGACGATATTTCCCAGCCCGTGACGAAGATCCGCGCGGAACGGCTGGTGATCATTCCCGGCAAACGCCTGGAAGCGCACAACGCGGTGCTTTACATCGGCGACATTCCCGTGTTCTACGCGCCTTATTATTCGCGCGACCTGGGCGATCACCCGAACAGCTTCAATTTCACCCCCGGTTACCGCTCCATCTACGGCCCGTTCATCCTCGGCAATTACACCTGGTACCTGAGCCCCGAGCTCAACGGCATCCTGCACCTGGATTACCGTGAAAAACGCGGCGTGGGCCTGGGACCCGATTTCGATTATCACCTCGGCCGCTGGGGCGACGGCACCCTGCGCTACTATTACACGCACGACAACGACGCTGGCACGAACGAGGCCGGCGTCGCGCTGCCGTCCGACCGCCAGCGCTCCAGCTTCACCTACCTCGCCGCGCCCTACACCAACGTCACGATGAAATCCATCGCCAACTGGCAGAGCGACACGGACGTGAACAAGGACTTCTTCGGGGGCGATTACCGGCACAACCCCCAGGCGCCAACCTGGTTCGAGGCGAACAAGGCCTGGAACAATTTCAGCCTCGACCTCTGGACGCAGCCGCAGGTGAACACGTTTTTCGAAACGGTGGAACGGCTGCCCGACCTCCGCCTCTCCGCGTTCCGGCAGCAGGTCGGCGAAACGCCGGTGTATTACCAGAGCGAAAGCAGCGCCGGGTTCTACCAGCACCTCTACGCCGGCACCAACAGCCCCTACGCCTCGCCCACCAATTCCCTCCAGCACACGTTCTACCCGTTCTACCCGACCGACGGACTCGTCCCGCCCAACTATTCCGCGGGCCGCCTGGACACCTTCCAACAAATCACGCTGCCCCAAACCTTCTTCGGCTGGCTCAACCTCACCCCGCGCGTCGGCGGACGCCTCACCTACTACAGCGAAGTCGACGTCAACGGGACCGGCACCACCCTCCGCACCAACTCCAACACGCTCCGGGGAATATTCAACACCGGCGCCGAACTCTCTTTCAAGGCTTCCGCGCTCTGGGCCGACGCGCACAGCCGGTCGCTCGACATCGACGGCCTGCGGCACGTGATCGAGCCCTCGGCCAATTACGTGTTCGTGCCCCGGCCGAATTACCTGCCCAGCCAGCTCCCGCAGTTCGACACCCAGCTCCCCAGCCTGCGCATGCTGCCCATCGAATTCCCGGAGTATAATTCCATCGACGACATCACAAACCAGAACGTGCTGCGGCTCGGCCTGTCGAACAAACTCCAGACCAAACGCGACGGCAAACTCGACGACGTCGTCAACTGGCGGCTGTTCACCGACTGGCGCGTGCAGACCGGGCCCGGCGTGGAGCTGTTCTCGGACGTCTACTCCGACCTCACCATCAGGCCGCGCACCTGGATCACGTTCGAATCCCAGCTCCAGGTCGATCCCAACAATGGCCAGTGGCACATGGTGCTCGACACCATCACGTTTCAACCGAACAACATCTGGAGCCTCACGCTGGGCCAGTTCTACATGCCCAACGATTACAGCGCCTCGCAGGGATTCGGATCCGGAAACAACATCGTCATGGGCCGGTTCTATTACCGCATCAACGAAAACTGGGGCCTGCGCGCCGCCGAACAATTCAACGTCCAGACCGGCGAAATGCAGGAGCAATATTACACCATCTACCGCGACATGCGGAGCTGGACCGCCGCGCTGACTGGCGGCGTGCTCAACAACGGCAGCGGCCCCCGCGATTACACCATCTCCTTCAGCTTTTCCATCAAGGCGTTTCCGAAATTCGGCGTCGGCCAGGACACCGCCCAGCGCTATTCCCTGCTCGGGTACGACTAGTATCCACACCTGCCCAGGGTTTACCCTTTGCAACCTTTGTGTCGTACGTACGACATAAAGTCTGCAACCCCGGATTCAGCGGGGCAGGCGGTGAAATTGGACTTCGGGACGCGCCGCCGCATCCGGATCGAGTCGCACCGTGAGATAGCCGCCGTCCTTCAGCAGCTCCACCCCGGCGAGCGACGGGCAGAGCCGCACGTGGAACGGCCGCCAGGCGCGGGCCTGGTTCAGCGCCGTGCTCAGCCGCCGCACGGTGTGCCCCAGCCCCCGGATCGCCGGCATCCCCGCCAGCAGCCGGCTCTCCCAATACACCAGCCGCGAATGTAAATGCCCAATAATAGTTAGGTCAACCCGGTCCAGCCGCGACGCCACCTCCGCTTCCGACGCCAGGAACGGCAACGCGGTCGGATCGTGACAGAACAACACGACGCGGCGGGCCGGATCCAAATTGCCGAAGGCGGCCCGGATCTCCGCCAGGTGCGCCTCGCGCAGGCGGTTCCATTGCTCCCGTTCCTCCGGCAGGGTTTCCTTTTGAAGCACCGGCAGCCCGACCAGCGACGACGTCACGCCGAGCACGGCGTAGCGGCCCAGGTCGAACTGCCAGAACGGCGCCAGGCCCAGCTCCGTCCGCGCCCGCTGAAAACTGGCCAGCCGCATGCCCCCGCGGGTTCCCACGAAACTGAACTTTCCGAGATCATGATCACCAAGCGTCGCATGAAATCGTCCGTCGAACCGCGCCCGCAGCCGGCCCAGGCATTCCGCGGCGCTCTGAAAGGAAGGCTCGTCCATGACCCCCACAAACGCGCTGTCGCAGGTGTAATCCCCGTTCGCCACGACATGGTCCACCTCGCCCACGCGCGCCAGGAAGCGGTCGAGCAGATGATTGTGCCGGAGCGGATCGCGCAGCCAGACGTGACGGCGATAGGCGCGAACAAACGCCCGCAGCCACGGCGGGCGCAGCTCGCGATATTCATAATCATCCCCGCGCGCCTGTTCCGCGGGCGAGGCGTAATGAATATCGCTCAAAACAGCGAGGTGGAGACCGCGCGACATGCCGCAGGCTAGAACCCCTCCCGTAAATAGGCAAGGGGTGCAGGGCTCCCACTGGGGATCTTTGGATAAGCGGATTCCTGAATTGTTGGATCGCTCCGCGCGGGGATCCTGACCCGCTGCGTTGTGACGGCCGGCATGGGGCGATTCCGCACTCCGCACTCCGCACTCGGAAACAAAAGAACCCGATGGTTTGCCGGCACCGCCCGAGCGGAGCCGAACCATCGGGTCCAAAACCAAAGCGTTTCGATCCGTTTAAACCGCTTTCGGCTCGGGAACGGCGCATCCGAAATCAGCGGAAGCGGATTCGTTTCCCAAGTGGAAACCGGTTTCATCCTGATAACCCATCGGAGCCGTGGCAGTCGCCAGCAGCCCGACCAGGAAACCGAGCGAAACAACACCAATCATGACTAACAGTATAACCATTGACCAATCACGCAGCAGACTGAGTGCCATTAGCACAGCTCTGCCTGTTTAGTGGACAAAACGGGGTGTAAACCTGCTCAAGAATACTTTTGGTGTCTCGATTCCCGACTGGGTGTCTTGTAATGAGACAGGATGGCTGGAGTTGGAATGCAGGCTGACTTGCAATCCGCAAGTCACCTGGATCAGGTGCCTGAGCCAAATCCCTGCAGCTGTTTCTCGAAGCAGGCGGGACAAATACTGTGGGTGAACTCGGCGGAAGTATGGGCGGAAATATAGTTCTCGACCTGGTGCCAGTAGTTTTGATCGTCGCGGATCTTCTTGCAATTGACGCAGATCGGCAGAAGTCCCCGGAGCTGTCGAACCTGGGCCAATGCGATTTCCTGGTCCTGAACCCGGCGCCTGAGTTCGCTTTGCAGGGTCAGCACCCTCTTCCCGACCTGCAGCCGGGCGCGCATCTCAGGAATATCGAAAGGTTTGGTCAGAAAATCATCCGCCCCGGCTGTAAGACCAACCACCTTGTCTTCCGAGCTGGTATTTTTTGCCGTGATGAGCAGGAGGTAGAGCGGCTTTTCCGGCAAACGTTCCCGGGCGCTCCGGCAGAGTTCATCCCCATTCATACCCGGCATCTGCCAATCCACGACGGCCATGATTGGGTCGTTGTCTTTGCTCAGGATTTCCCAGGCCTTCGTGCCGTTGGCCGCGGAAAGGACGTCGTAGCCCCAGTTCTCAAGCAACCCCAGCATGGCTTTCCGGGTCACCGCATCGTCATCCGCAATCAACACTTTCATAACAACTCAACGGCTGAAGGGTCTCGTCCACCCAGAGCATGCGGCAACCAGCCTAAAACGCAAGCCTGCCTGTTCGGTAACACTGTAGCTGCGCTCGTGAGGGCGCAGTTGGTGGGAAGTGAGCGACGGAACCCGCAATCTCATGATCGCGGCTACGATCGCGCGCTCAACCGCCGAAGAATTTCTGAATTTCCGCGATGACTTCCACGAAGCGATCGATCTCCGCCGTCGTGTTATAGAAGTAGAAGCTCGCCCTTGAGGTGGATTCAACCCCCAGCTTTCGCATGAGCGGCTGGGTGCAGTGATGGCCGCCCCGCAACGCCACGCCCCGCTGATTCGCCAACTCCACCACGTCATGCGCATGCACGTCCTTGAGCAAAAAACTGACAATGCCCGCCCGGCCGACATGCGGCCCGAACAACCGGATCCCCGGCATCGCCGCCAGCTTCGCAAACGCATACGCGCCCAGCTCCATGTCGTGCTCCGCAATCCGGCTGCGCCCGATGTCATCCAAATAATCCATCGCCGCCGCCATCCCGATCGCGCCCGCGATGTCCGGCGTTCCCGCCTCGAACCGGTGCGGCGCCTGTTTCCAGGTGCTGCGCTGGTACTCGACATTCAAAATCATCTCGCCGCCGCCATGGTACGGCGGCATCTGCTCCAGCACCGAATGGCGCCCATACAACAAACCAATCCCCGTCGGCCCGCACATCTTGTGTCCCGACAACACCAGGAAATCACAGCCGATCTCCTGCACGTCCACCGGCCGATGCCCCGCGCTCTGGGCGGCATCCACCAGCGTCGTGATGCCCCGCTTCGCCGCCCGCGCGCACAGCTCGTCGATCGGGTTGATGGTTCCGAGCGAATTCGACACGTGCACCATCGCCAGCAGCTTCACGCGCGAGGTCAGGTAATCGTCGATCCGCGAAAGATCCAGCAGCCCGATATCGCCGCTCACGGGCAGGAACGCCAGCTCGGCGCCGGTGCGCTCCGCGAGGAGCTGCCACGGTACCAGGTTGCTGTGATGCTCCATCTCGGTGAGCAGGATGACATCGCCCCGCTTCAGATTTTTCCCGCCCCAGGACGCGGCCACCAGGTTGATGGCCTCGGTGGTTCCGCGCGTGAACACGATCTCCTCCGCGCTGCGGGCGTTCAGGAATTTCGCGGCGCGCGTCCGGGCGGCCTCGAACCCCGCCGTCGCCCGATTGCTGAGTTCGTGAATGCCGCGATGCACATTCGCGTTGTCGCGCGTGTAGTAATCATCCAGCGCCTGGATCACCCGCCGCGGTTTCTGCGACGTGGCCGCGTTGTCGAAATAGATCAACGGATGCCCGTTGACCCGTTGATCCAGGATCGGGAAGTCGGCCCTCAGTTCGCTCCAGCTCGGCTTGGTTGAACTCATCGGGTCAAATCACATCAATCCCAGTTGAAGCTTCGCCGCCTCGCTCAGCATGCTCTGGTTCCAGGGCGGATCCCACACCAGCTCCACCGTCACGTCGTCCACCGCCTCGATGCTCAACAGCTTGTTCTGCACATCCTGCTGCAACACCGGCCCCATGCCGCATCCCGGCGCGGTCAGCGTCATCTTCACCCCCACCTGGTAACTGCTCGGACTCAGCGGCGTGATGTGGCAATCGTAAATCAATCCCAGGTCCACAATGTTGACCGGGATTTCCGGATCGAAACAGGTGCGCATCTGGTCCCAGATTTCCTTCTCCACCTTTTCCTGGCTGACCGGGCCTTCGGCCGGGCCGGACTTTTTCTGCGCCACTTCAAACCCGAGCGCGTCGGCATCCTTGCCTTCGACCCGAAACATGTTGCCATTGACCACGACGGTGTAGCTGCCGCCGAGCGACTGCGTAATCCGCGCCTGCTCGCCCTTTTGCAGCGTCACCTTCGTGCCCACCGGGACAACCGAAGCTTCCACGTCGCGGGTCAAAACCACGGGATCAGTGTTGCCATGCATAATCAGTCAAATTATAGCCGACATTTTCGCGCCTGTCTGCCGGGGCAGGTTAAAACGTTAAATTGTTAAACGGTTAAATGGTCAAAACCGTCGCAGCCCCGCGCGCTTGGCTTTTTAACGATTTAACGATTCAACCACGCTCAGTTCGCTTCCGACTCGGTCGACACCGGCGTCGCTTCGCCCTGCAGCGCCGCATTGAGCGCGTGCCAGGCGAGAATCGCGCACTTCACGCGGGCCGGATACTTGTGCACGCCGGCAAACACGGCCAGTTTACCCACATCACCCTGCGCCGCGCCCGTCATCACCAGGTCGTGCACCTGCCGGAACAACTGCGCCACTTCCGCCTTCGTCCGGCCCTTGACCGCATCGGTCAGCAGCGACGCTGAAGCTTTCGAAATACAACAGCCCGACCCCACAAAACTCGCCTCCCGAATCCGGTCGCCGTCCATCGCCAGGAATAATTTGAGCTGGTCGCCGCACAGCGGGTTGTGCCCCTGCGCCGAACAGGTCGCGCCCGGCATTTCCCGGAAATTGCGCGGCTGGCGGCAGTGATCCAAAATCACCTGCTGATACAAATCTCCAAGCTCGTCGAACATGTCTAACCTTCCCGCACGTGGGGATTGGCTTCGATCCGGTCCCACACAAGCTTGTCCACCGCCTCGCGCGCAGCCGGGCACTGCACGCGCTCGATGATCTCGCCGGCAAACGCGTGGATCAACATCCGCCGCGCCGTGTCCGTCCCGATCCCGCGCGAGCGCAGATAGAAAATGGATTCCTCGTTCAACTGGCCCACCGTCGCGCCGTGCGTGCATTTCACGTCGTCCGCGTAAATTTCCAACTGCGGCTTGGTGTCGATCGTCGCGGAATCGGACAGCAACAAGTTCTTGTTCGTCTGCTTGGCGTCGGTTTTCTGCGCCACCGGGTGAACATGAATCCGGCCGTGAAAGACGCCCTTGGATTTGTCGTCCAGGATCCCGTTGAAATATTCATGGCTCGCGCAGTGCGGCTGGGCGTGGTCCACGACCATGTGATGATCCGCCACCTGCTCGCCCTTGGTCACATAGAGCCCGTTCAATATGCATTCCAGCCCTTCGCCGGCCAGCCGCGTCCCGATGCTGTTGCGCGAAATCCGGGCGCCCAGCGCGAAGGAATGCACATGCGCACGGCTGCTCCGGCCGAACTGTCCGCCGATGGACGCCAGGTGAAACGCCTCGGGCGATTCGTCCTGAAGCTTCACCAGTTCCAAGATCGAGTTGTCGCCCGCCACCAGCTCCGTGGCCGCATTCGTGAAATAGGAACCGCCGGTGCCCAGGTAGCTTTCCAGCACGGTCGCTTCGCTGCCGGCTTCCACAACGATCAGGTTGCGCGGCTGCAGCGTCGCACCGGTCGGGGCGTTCACGGTCAAATACACAAGTTGCACCGGTCCCGGCAGTTTGACCCCGGCGGGCACATACAGAAAACCGCCGTCGCGGAAATACGCGAGGTTCAGAGCACCGAACGGTTTTCCGCCCGAAGCCCCATGACGTCCGAGGTGCTGCTCCAAAACCGGGTGACCCGCGGTCAATGCCGACCCGAGCGTTCGAAAAATCACTCCCGCCGGCAAGCCGTCGGCGTTCGACAGGCCCGGCTCGTAAATTCCGTTCACAAACACCAGCCGCGGACCCGTGAGCCCCGCGAAAGCGCCGGCCTTCAGCAGGCCGCCCGCTTCCACCGGGTTCGACGCCGTCTCCGGCACCTGCTTCAGCGGCAGCTTGGAGATCGGCGCCACGTTCGTGAAGCGCCAGTCCTCGTCGTTCAACGTGGGAAACCCGGCATCAGCAAACTCCTCGCGCGCCGCGCTCCGCAGGGGTTGCAGCCACAGCGGATCGCCCGACGGCGACTGAAATCGCTTGAACTTGTCTGCCGCCTGGCGGCCTTCGCTTTTCACTGTCTTTTCAGCAATCCTCACCATAATCACTCAATTCCGACTCTCGGTTCAATATTGGGTCAGGTAGTCTTCCATGCACCGCCCCCCAAAGCAAGTCCGACCCTCGCCCCGTAGCCGCGATCGTCAGATCGCGGTCCCCCATGGGTTGCGCTCCGCGCAGCCCGGCGCCGCGGAGCGGCGCCCTACCCGCCCCTCGACCTGTTTCACGCTCTTGCCTTTAGCCCGCACATGGGCAAAGGTGAATGCCCGACTGACTATGTTCACAGAAGAAGACATTCGCAACGCGCTTAAGGTAGTCAAATATCCCGGATATTCCAGGGACATCGTCTCGTTCGGCCTGGTGCGCCAGATCACCCTCCAGGACGGCGCGGTCTCCGTCGCCCTCCAATTGACCAGCCACAACCCGGACGCCGCCCGCCAGATCCAGTCGGAAAGCGAAAAGGCCCTGCGCGCGCTGCCCGGCGTCCGGTCAGCCGAAGTCACCGTCAGCCAGCCCGCCGCCCAGGCCGCCGGCCAGGCACCCTGGTCCCAGCAAAACAAGATCCCCGGCATCCGCCGCGTCGTCGCCGTCGCCAGCGGCAAGGGCGGCGTCGGCAAATCCACCGTCTCCGTCAACCTCGCCTGCGCCTTGCAACATCTAGGCAGCCGCGTAGGCCTGCTGGACTGCGACATTTACGGCCCCAGTATCCCGCTGATGATGGGCGCGCAACAGGCCCGACCCACCGTGAACGAACAGGAGCGGCTCGTCCCCCCCGCCGCCCACGGCGTCAAACTCATGAGCATCGGGTTCTGGCTCGAAGACAGCCAGCCCGTCATTTGGCGCGGCCCCATGATCGTCAAAACGATTTCCCAGTTCGTCAACGACGTCGACTGGGGCGAACTCGATTATCTCGTCGTCGACCTCCCGCCCGGCACCGGCGACGCCCAGCTCACGCTCTGCCAGACCGTCCCGCTCGACGGCGGCGTCGTGATCACCACGCCCCAGGAAGCCTCGCTCGGCGTTGTCCGCAAAGGCATCGCCATGTTCCAAAAGGTCAACGTGCCCATCCTCGGCATCGTGGAAAACATGAGCTACTTCACCCTGCCCGACGGGTCGCGCGCGGAAATCTTCGGTCACGGCGGCGGCAAAGCCGAGGCCGACCGACAAAAACTGCCGTTCCTGGGTGAAATCCCGATTTTTACGGAGATCCGCGAAGGCGGCGACAAGGGAATCCCGGTTTCGGTTTCCGACCCGCAAAGTCCGGCAGCCAAGGGTTTTATAAAGGTTGCCGAGCAGCTCCGGAAAGTGTTGTCGTGAAGATGTCATCAGTTTCAGGGTTTGCGTTCACTTGGAGTCGGAATTAGCGTGGCGTGACGTTGCGGTTTGCGTGGTGCAGATTGTGGTTGTCAGCCGTCGGCACGGCGCATAAAATCCGCGGGTCAGTTGATTTGGTGCAGCTTATGTCGAACGACATTAAAGAGCCGTCTGTGGCCAGCGATTTACTGAAGAATTCTTCTTTGTACAGGGAGTTTCAAGCGGAGCGCGAAGAAATCTTGCGGCACAAATGGATCGAATCGGAGAAAGCCGGACGGGATATCGGATTTGAACGTGCCTTGACGGATTGGATCATCAAGCATCGTTCCAAGTGGCGTAAGTCACGACAAACCACCACCAGCGCCTGACGGCGTTTGGTTCCTTTAAGGCGGCTCCGTGAGGCTGCCAAGGAAAGATGATCACCTCTTCCACCCGAACCACGGGTCGCGCGACCCTGCTGGCGGGTTTTTTTTATGCCTGAATCGATCGTCCTCCTGAACGCACAGGCCATCCAACGGGCCCTCACCCGCATCGCCCACGAAATCGTCGAACGCAACCAGCCCAGCCAGGAGGTCGTCCTGATCGGCATCCCCGAAGGCGGCGTCCCGCTCGCCCAGCGCCTCAGTTCGCTCCTCGCCGGCATCTGGAATCATCCCGCCCCCGTCGGCACCCTCGATGTCAGCATGCACCGCGACGACCTCAGCCAGCGCGCCGCACCCACCGTCTACCCGTCGGTCGTTCCCTTCGATGTCACCGGCAAAACTGTCGTGCTGGTCGACGACGTCCTTTTCAGCGGCCGCACCACCCGCGCCGCCATGGATGCCCTCAACGATTTCGGCCGTCCCAAGCGCATCCAGCTCGCCGTGCTGGTCGACCGCGGCCACCGCGAACTGCCCATCAAGGCCGATTTCGTCGGAAAAAATGTCCCGACCAATCTCGGCGAAAAAGTCCACGTCCGCCTCGCCGAACTCGGCACCGCCGACGAAGTCGTTCTGGAACGAACATGAAAACGGGTACCTGGAGTATTGGAGTGCTGGAGTGCTGGGCCGGGCAAAACCTGGCGGCCATGCCATCCATTAATCCAATACTCCATCACTCCACCACCCCATTCCCCCGATGACCTGGACCCGCAAGCACCTGCTCGACATCGAATCGCTGACGCCGTCCGAGATCCTCACCGTGCTCGACACCGCGCGCGCCTTCAAGGCCGTCGGTGAACGCGCCATCAAAAAAGTCCCCGCGCTGCGCGGCAAAACGGTCATCAACCTGTTCGTCGAACCGTCCACCCGCACCCGAATCAGCTTCGAACTGGCCGAACAACGTCTCTCCGCCGACGTCATCAATTTCACCGCTGAAGCGTCCTCGCTCAAGAAAGGCGAGACGCTGAAGGACACCGCCAAAAACCTCGAGGCGCTCAATGCCGATTTCATCGTCATCCGCCACAGCGCCTCCGGCGCCCCGCATTTCCTGTCGCGCGTACTCAACGCCAGCGTCATCAACGCCGGCGACGGCGCCCACGAACATCCCACCCAGGCGCTCCTGGACGCGTTCACGATCCGCGAAAAAAAGGGAAAGCTCGAAGGCCTGAACGTCACGATCCTGGGCGACATCCTCTACAGCCGCGTCGCCCGCTCGAACATCTGGTGCCTCACCAAGCTGGGCGCGAAGGTGACGCTCTGCGGTCCGCGACGTTGGTGCCGAAAACGCTGAACAAATGGGCTGCCGCACGTCACGCACAGCGTCGATGAAGCCATCAAGGACGCGGATATCATCAACCTGCTGCGCATCCAGCACGAGCGCCAGCGCAAGACGATGTTCCCCAGCATCAGCGAATACACCACTCTTTACGGCCTGAACAAGGCCCGGCTCGCAAAAACCAAACCGGACGCACTCATCATGCACCCGGGCCCGATTAATCGCGGCGTGGAAATCGACAGCGACATCGCGGACTCGGGGCGCTCGCTGATCCTGGAGCAGGTCACCAGCGGCCTCGCCGTCCGCATGGCCGTGCTCTTCCTGGTCAACGGCGGCAAAGGCCCCCGAAATCGCACCTGCATAGCATCCACGGGAGGGCCGGCGTCCCCGCCGGCCCCAACTTCATTGTTCCCCGCAGACCACGCAAACCACCCAGAAACAGCAAAGACGAGACGCGAATCGCGCGAATTCCCGCGAATCGAACTGAGGCTCAAATTAATCGTAGGAGTCGACGTAAGGGAGACTCCACAAAATCTCTTCCAGAACCGGTAAGCTATAACCGTTACAGGAGCCCGGACTGTCGTCAGAGGAATGAACGGCAGGGGAATGATCTTAATCCGCCTTTTCCATTCCCCTGCCGAACATTCCCCTGCCTTTCTCACGGACCAGCCGCCGCGGACGAAATCCGAAACAAAAATCAAGCGCGTAGCCAAGGCGAGACGCGAATTGCGCGAATGCGCGCGAATTCCGCCAGGGTCAATCTCAAGGTAGGAGCCGGCGTGAGGAGGCTCTAACAAAAACCTCTCCCGAAATAGTCAACCCGTGATAGGGATAAAAGCCTGTTCCCCTGGTTCGCGCGGTGGTGAACCTGCAACCCGTACTATTTCTCCGGCACCTCTATCATATCGCCGTCCCGCACCCAGAATCCGGGCGCATCCGTGTCCTTGCAATCCACCACAAACTCCGGCTCTTGCCGGTGACCGAGTCGCGCCGCTTCACCTTCACCCGCGACAAATCCGAGGAGGCCAAGATCAATCCAGATTGCCTCAAGAGGCCGCAGCATCATGGGCTCGAATTGGAGCAGGCTGATGAGAAGGCAGGTCGGAGGAATTATTCGAGCATCTCTGATCTGCGGGGCGACAGAATAATTTGTGGCTCCGGCCGTTGACGGTGATTCGAAGGTGACGTCAGGCACTTCTTCAAGGTGAAGAGGGCGTTCGTGGAGAATCCCTGCCAAGGCTCATTCAGAACGTGGTCCGCCTCCGAGGATCTCGGTGACATCGCCGAACTCCAGCGGCACATCAGCCGAGCAATCGCCGGATTCGAGCGCCTGCGCGAGGTCACCTTGTTGTCCTTCCATTGCCGGCCGCCGCCCGCCGGGCGGTGAATGATGATGGCTGCCAAATCAGGGTAGGCCAGCGGATTGTTCCCTGCGGCTCTTTCGTAGGGAGCGATTCGCATGCGTGAAATGCCGGCGGCATCATTCCGGCCGTAAGCAAGCCGTATTGCACCCCTAGCAGATCGTAAAGGGTGAAGTGGTTCCAATCGTTCGTTCCTTTCGAGAATTTGGTGCCCGGTATGCCGTTCCGGTCTACCATGATCCGATCCATCCTCGGCAGACGGTCCACAGCGCCATGAGACCGCAACGCGGCGGCGGCGGCGACGTGGGAGATGTCGGATCGAGCCGTTTCGAAGTGTAAGCGCTTCCGGGCGGGTCCGGCACGTTGCTGCGGCCTGCCGCAAAATCGAGCGGGGTGTCCTCGGCCAAGTCCCTGACGTTGGGATCGGCCTTGCATTCGAGGAGCACCGGGACGGATTCACAATGACGTCCGCTGAAGGCGTAATGGAGCGCCGTAGGCCCTTTTGTGTCGCGCGCGTTCATGTCCGCCCCCGCCTGCGCGAGCAGGCGGATGCTGTTGGTCTGGCCGATCTGCGCGGCGAGCATGAGGCGGTGGATCAGGTTGTTGGTCAGGGAGGTGTTGGCGTGGTGCTCGAGCAAAAGCTTTAGAATGTCAGGCTGATTGACCGCGCAAAGCAGCAAAGCCGTCTCAAAGCCCATCGGCCCGGGGGGCGGCACACTGGCCCCAGATTGGGGCGTGGCAATTGGGATCGCCCCCGTGATTGAGCAGTAGCACTCGACCAGGTTAGTGTTCCCCAAGCTGCAGACGATGCCCAATGCGTTGACCGGGCCAGACCCATAGGTAAAGTTTTGACCCTGTCCCGCTCGCGATTCCAGACCGGCCGAGCTTTGCACATTCGATTCAAATCGGCTTTGGCCACGAGGAGTTGCCGTGTCAGATTCGAGGTTGGCCATGGCAACGGCATAATCCAGCGGCGAAAGTTCGAATTTGTTTTCAATGGAAATTCGGATCCGCTCCTGCCGATAAAAGCGCTTGGGCTGCACCGTCAGCGCAACTCATAGTCGCCCGGAGCAGCGGAGTCCGGCCTTCGTTATCTGAGCGTTAATCTCGGCTCCCTTTCCCCACGGCAGAAGCCCGATGGTGTTGGTGGCTCCGGCCGAAGCCCTGTAATGGACAGCGGCGTCATGCCCAACTGACTCCGCGCGTTGACATCCGCCTTCCGGTCCAGAAGCAGTTTGAGTTTCTTCATGCTGCCGCCATCTGAGGCCGAATGCAGAGGTGTCCGCCCATCGACGTCCGCACGTTGACATCAGCGCCGGCATTTAGAAGCTGGAACGATAAGATCATCGCTGGCACTGTAAATCGGGTGGCTCTTATTCACGTCAGCGTGGTGGGCCAAGACGGGCTAGAAGCAACTCAGCAACCGCTTCGTAGCCCTTGCTTACTGCGATGAGCAGCGGAGTGGACATCGTGTTACCGTACCTCCCCCTAGCGTTGACATTAGCCCCATGATCGAGCAACAACTCGACCATCGCCTTGTGGCCATTGCCTGTCGCCTCAATCAGAGGAGTGAATTCGTTTCCCGGCTGAGCCTCAATAGCCGCCCCGTGTTCCAGAAGATATTCCGCCACCCGCAATTGCCCCAGCCCCGCTGCCCGAGCCAGAGGCGTCAGCGCCGAATTGCCGGATGTCACGTTGATCAAATCCGGGCTGTTCTGAACCATGGACTGGATTCGGCGGATTTCCTGGTCTTCGTCAGTGCCTGAAGATTCGATTGTCCGCCCGGAATTCGCCTGCCGTGACTGGATACGGTCCAGCAGCGCCTCGAGGGTTTTGACTTTTTGAAGCGTGGCTTCGTACCGGATCTCGCGTGCGGTGAGATAAGCTTTGACCTGGTCCGCGATTTGGGCCTGGATCGTTTCGAGCACGCGCCTGGAGGTCTGGATGTGGATGCTGTCCGCGGTGTAGCTCTTCGAAAGGTTGACCAGGTTTTGTTGCTCGCTGGCATAATCCTGGATGAGTTTGGTCAACACCGGATTTGCGTAATTATTCTCCTCAACAACACGCGCCTGCTCCGCCGGACTCAGCTTCCGGAACCTGTCCAGTTCGGACTTCTGTGCGGCGGCGTCCACCTGCGCCTGGGCCAGGTCCTGAATCAACCCGCTCAAAGAAGAATTGTCCGCCGCACCTGCCGCTGCCTCCTCAATCCGTGACGCCGCGCCTTTGGCGCCGATGGCCGCCAGGTCCTGCCGGCTCAGGGTGACCAGCGTCGCTTGATCCGCGAAATCGGTCAGGATCCGATTGTATTGCACCACGGCCTCGTTGGTCCGTCCCAGTTTCCGGTAGCATTCGCCCAACCGGAATACCGCCGTCGCCGCCACCTGGCGGTCCTGGTCGAACCGGGTCGCGAGCGACTGGTATTGCGCAATGGCGGCGTCCAGGTTCCGATTCGCTTCCTCCTCGAACAGCCCGCGCTGAAGCAGCGTTGTCAGGTCATTCGTTGCCGCCGGAGTGGGCAAAGGCAGAAGGCAGAATGTCGAATGCAGAATTAACAAAAAGGCCGTCCTTTTCATGCGATGAATCCTGCCCGGATTGAATGATTCAGTTGTCATGGTTGTGCAAAATCTCGCGGTCTTGCAGGTTTCTGCATTCATCATTCTGCCTTCTGCCTTTCCAGCCGATATCCAACTCCATGAACGGTCTTGATCCATCGCGGCTCCTCCGGATCGCGCTCGATTTTGGACCTCAGGCTGGCAATGTGGTTGTCCACCGTCCGCGTCGTCGGGAACGCCGCGTAACCCCAGACCGCATCCAAAAACCTCTCCCGCGTGACCGGTTCGCCCTCCGCTTCGGCCATCAGCCGCAACATCGAAAACTCCTTGGCAGTCAAATGCACCGGTTTCTTTCCCCGCAACGCCGTCTGACGCGCCAGGTCCACGGTGACGTCGCCCAGGTGCAGTTTCGACGCCGACTTCTGCTGCCGTTGCACGCGTCGCAACAACGCCCGCACCCGAGCCAACAGCTCTTCCGTGCTGAAAGGTTTCACCAGGTAATCGTCCGCCCCGGCATCCAGTCCCGTCACCCGGTCCTCCACCTGGCCTTTGGCCGTCAACATCAGCACCGGCACCACGTTCGACAGCCGGCGCAGTTCGGCGCAGACCTCAAAGCCGTCCAGCTTCGGCATCATGATGTCGAGCAGGATGAGATCCGGCTTTTCCTCGATCGCGCGCTTCAGTCCGCTCTCCCCGTCCGCAGCCGACAACACGCGGTAACCTTCCGACGACAGCAGGTCAGCCAGCGCGGTCCGCATCGGGGTTTCGTCTTCGATGATCAGTATTCGCGACATGAGATTTTTAACCAAGGATGAACACGGATGGGGAAGACGCGAATTGCGCGAATTGTCGCGAATGGAATCCGATTTCGTGCAAATTAGCGAAATTCGCGTCAGGCTTGGGTCTTTATCCGTGTTCATCCGTGTCCATCCGTGGTTGAAATGGTTTGCGGCAATTTGATCGTAAACCGGCTGCCCTCGCCGGGCGCACTGCGGACGGTCACCCGCCCGCCGTGCGCCTCGACGATGTGTTTCACGATGCTCAACCCAATCCCCACCCCCTGCGTCTCCCGGCGCAGCTCGGAGCCGAGCCGGTAAAATCGTTCGAAAATCTTTTCCTGCTCCTCGGCGGGAATGCCCGGGCCGTGGTCGCTAACGCTGAGGTTGCAGGTTGCAGGTTGCAGGTTACAGGTTGCCCCAACTCGTCCTCGTCCTCGTCCTCGTCCGTCGTCCTCGGATTTGTTTCTGTCGTTCTGCTCTCCGGGTTCAGTTAGCTCGATTTCCACCGTCACCGTCTGCCCTCTCGCCGAATGTTTGACGGCATTGTCGATGAGATTAATCAACGCCTGTTGTATGGCTTTGCCGTCCACGTTCAACTCGTAGGAGTCGACGTGAGGAGACTCTGACTGATTTGATGTTTGAGCCTCGTCACCTCGGCTGCTACAGGCAACGGAAGAGAGTTCCAGCGTCACGCCTTTCTCCGCCGCGTACGGCTCCATCAATGTCACGGTCCCGCGAACCAGCGCCAGGAGATCGGTCGGCTCGAATTCATATTGCTTCCGGCCCTGCTCGATCCGGGAGAAATCGAGGACGTTTTCGATCAGCGACGACAAGCGCCGGCATTCCTGGACGATGAAGCCGAAGTATTCCTTCTGCTTCGGCGGCTCGGTGATCTTGCCGCCCTCGAGGTTCTCCGCCATCAACCGCACCGCCGCGATCGGCGCGCGCAACTCGTGCGAGACGCTGGAGACGAAGTTGGATTTGATTTCGTTCAACTCCAATTGACGGCGGAACGCCCGCCAGGCAGCAAGAAGCCCGGCCAATGCCGCAACTCCTGAGGCGGCCATCATCCCGGTGAACAAAAGCGCCCGCTGCCGCTGCCGAGCGTAGAATTGCTCCGGGTTGGAAAGATACAGCCGGAGCCGAAAGTCCGCGTTTCCCGGGAATACCTCGAAGATCTGTGGCATACGGCCCGGCGCATTGGTGCCGCGCGGCACGGTCGCAAAACAATTCAATTTCCCCACAGCCGAAGCCAGCAGGTCTTTGGGCCGAATGAAGTTCGTCGATCGAAGCCAGGGAGCGCATAACGGCACATCGCGACCTTCCAGTTCCACGAAAATGGCCAGCGAGTTGCCCGGTCGCGGTTGAGCGTTTTCCAGCGCCCAACAAAACGCCGTTGCCACATCGGTCTCGGAGAAAACATAAGCCGCCACCAGGTGGTTCGATCCGGCAGTGGGCTCAAGCTCGTCTGCGGGCCTCAAACAACAGAGAAACCAACGATCTCCGGTGCTCATCCAAAAACAGTTCGTTCCGGCGGGCGGAAACGAGACGCTGGACCGGATCAAAGCGCCCAGCTTGCGCTGTTCCTCCTGATACGCATACCGCCGCTGCAGCGCCTCCAGCTCGCCCGAATGTCGCGAGTTAATTGAATCGCGGGCTGCGGCAACCTCCAGCAATGACGGCGTGAGAAGGCCAGGGAAGGACCACACCTCCCGAATCAGCGCATGCCACTGGTCGGCCGTGAATTTGGGTTCCGCCGGAACGCGCAGCGCCTCCAACGTCGCAAGCGTCGAGAGCGGGAGTCCGGCCTCGCTCACGGCGCCCTTCCAGCCGTTGGTGGAATCGTTTCCCCCGCAGCGTTCCGCAAAGCTCAAAAAGCTGTCGCGCGCCTGTTCGGGCGATTCCGTCGCCGCCGCCGCGCGCAAGCAAAGCCATTCCGCCGCTGCCCGGGCCGGTTCGGGCGGAGACAGGGCCATGAACCGGTCGCAAACCGGTTTCAACTGGTCCGAACCGGCGCCGCGCGCCGGCAGTGTGGACAACTCGGACCACAACGCGGCTTGCTGCGGGTTCAACTCGCCCAGCCACGCGGGCGGCCGCGGATTCCACGCGGCGTCCGCAGGATCCACCAGCGCCCCGTCCGCGCTGAAGAGCAGATCGGGCGGGATCTTTGGATCCCGAACCCACACCGAGCCGGCAAGCGCAACTCCAGGTGAAGAGCCCCGCCACCACCGTGAATCCCCGGCGAGAATCGGCTGTGCGGAAAGGGCCTCCCTCTGCAACTCCTGATTTTCAAGCAGCCAGTGCGCGGCGGCGAACGTCATTTGCTGCTCCTGCCGACTTCGGAGAGTCGCATACATCAGGCGGGCCCCCGCCAGCGAGCCCAGGTCCGACGCCAATCGATCGGCCGTTTCAACCACCCCCAATCTCGTGGTCTTCTCCGCCAGAATACGATCGCGCCGCAGAGAGCGAAAGGTGATGCACGCCATCAGAACCACGGGAAGCACGATCAAAACGGCCTGCCAGACAAAGGTCGGTCTGCGCCTGGTGTGCTGCGATGCAGAAGGACTGATTTCGGCGCCCGGTTGAGGCGTGAGGCGGGTGGCCCGCCGGAAGAATCGAAGTCCCATCTTCACGTTGCCCAGATTACTGCCGGGTCAAGGGGTGTTTGTCACGCTTTTGCAAAATCCAAGCGGAGGACCAGCCGGGCTTGCCCGCAGATCACGCAGATCACGCGGAATGAGGCGAAGGAATGGTGATGTGAGCTTGAGCAGGTCGCCATAGGCGGCTGAGGACGTGTGTGGATCGAGTCCATTTCTAAAACTCGGGTTCCTTTCTGCGTGATCTGCGTGATCTGCGGGTACCCTTATTTAGAATAATTCCAAGTATTGACATCACCCCCGTCCGCGGCTAGCGTGGGAGCGAACCATGACGCGACCCCGCAGACCTTTGAACGCGCCGCTGTCGGAACGGCTGGCCACCAGCGGTTTCCGGTCCACGTCGCAGCGCGAACACGTATACCGGGTGCTGGTCGAGGAACGCGACCATCCGACCGCGGAACAGGTGTTCATCCGGGCCAAGAAAGGCATGCCGGAAATTTCCATGGCGACGGTGTACAACTGCCTCGACGCCCTGGTGCGATCCGGCGTCGCGCGGCAGGTGACGGTCGACCGCGGCGCGGCGCGGTTTTGTCCGAACATGCAGGAGCACTGCCATTTTTATTGCAGCCGATGCGAGACGGTGTTCGACGTGAATTTGCAGCCCGGCGAACCGGGCATCCGGCTCCCGCGCGGGTTTCACGCGGATCATTACGAGATCGCCATTCACGGGCTCTGCCCGCAATGCGCGAAGCAACGGTCCTAAACTGAAACTGCCACAGAGTCACAGAGTTCACAGAGAATGAAGATAAGCAGTTTTTACTCGGTGCTCTCTGTGCCTCTGTGGCGGTTTCCTTCGGAAGGACCACGGTGCGGATTGACTTCCGGGCCAAATTAAACGATTAAGCTTGTTTCGAATTTTGGAAGATGAGCACAGCGACAGAGACAATTGAGGGGTTGGTCAAGCAGGAGTACAAGTACGGCTTCGTCACGGACGTGGAAACCGATTCCGCGCCGCCGGGGCTGAATGAGGACATTATCCGGCTGATCTCCGCCAAGAAGAAGGAGCCGGAATGGCTCACCGAATGGCGTCTCAAGGCCTTTCGCCACTGGCAAACCATGCCGGAACCGAAATGGCAGTTCGTGAAATATCCGCCGATCGATTTCCAGGACATCACGTATTACAGCGCCCCGAAGCAAAAGGCCGACGCCCCGAAAAGTCTGGACGAGGTCGATCCCAAGCTTCTGGAAACCTACGAGAAGCTGGGCATTCCTCTGAAGGAGCGCGAACGCCTGGCCGGCGTGGCGGTGGATGCGGTGTTTGATAGCGTGTCGGTCGGGACGACCTACCGCGATCAGCTCGCGGCCAAGGGCATTATTTTCTGCTCGTTCAGCGAAGCCGTTCAGGAGCACCCGGACCTCGTCCGAAAATACCTGGGCATGGTGGTGCCTTACACGGACAATTACTACGCGGCGCTGAACTCCGCGGTGTTCACCGACGGATCGTTTTGTTACATCCCCAAGGGCGTGCGCTGCCCGATGGAGTTGTCGACTTATTTCCGCATCAACGCGGCGAAATCGGGCCAGTTCGAGCGGACACTGATCGTGGCGGACGAAGGCTCGCACGTGAGCTACCTCGAAGGCTGCACGGCACCGATGCGGGATGAGAACCAGCTTCACGCGGCGGTCGTCGAGCTCATCACGCTCGACAGCGCCGAGATCAAGTATTCCACCGTCCAGAACTGGTATCCCGGCGATGAAAACGGCAAGGGCGGGATTTACAATTTTGTGACCAAGCGCGGCCTGTGCAAGGGCCGGAACTCCAAGATCTCCTGGACGCAGGTCGAGACCGGCTCGGCCATCACGTGGAAATATCCGAGTTGCATCCTGCAGGGCGAGAATTCTGTCGGCGAATTCTACTCGGTGGCCGTGGTGAACAACATGCAACAGGCCGACACCGGCACGAAGATGATTCACATCGGGAAGAACACCCGCAGCACGATCGTGTCGAAAGGCATCTCCGCCGGGCGCGCCCAGGGCAGCTACCGCGGGCTGGTGAAGATCCAGAAATCCGCGACGAACGCCCGCAATTTTTCGCAGTGCGACTCCCTCTTGATCGGCGACAAGTGCGGCGCGCACACGTTCCCGTATATCGAGGTGAAGAATAGCACCTCGAGCGTGGAGCACGAGGCGTCGACGTCGAAGATCGGCGAGGACCAAATTTTCTACTGCAACCAGCGCGGTCTTTCGACGCAGGACGCGGTGAACCTGATCGTGAACGGCTTCTGCAAGGAAGTGTTCAAGGAGCTGCCGATGGAATTCGCCGTTGAAGCCCAGAAACTGCTCGGCGTAAGCCTCGAAGGCAGCGTGGGCTAAAACTCAACCACGGATGAACACGGATGGACACGGATCATTCCGGTGGACGTCATTGACAGATCCGTGTTTATCCGTGTCAATCCGTGGTTAAACAAAGTTTGAAATGAGCAAGCAACCGATATTGGAAATCAAGAACCTGAGCGCCGGCGTGGAGGGCAAATCCATCCTGAAAGGCGTGAGTCTCACCATTTATCCCGGCGAAGTGCACGCGGTCATGGGGCCGAACGGCTCCGGCAAAAGCACGCTGGCGGCCGTGCTGGCCGGGCGCGACGGCTATGACGTCACGGGCGGCGAGGTGCTGTATTACGGTGAGGACCTGCTGGACCTCGATCCCGAGGAGCGGGCGAGGAAGGGATTGTTCCTGGCGTTCCAATACCCGGTCGAAATCCCCGGCGTCAACAGCACCTATTTCCTGAAGGCCGCCCTGAACGAAGTGCGCAAGGCCAACGGCCAGCCGGAGCTGGACGCGATGGAATTCCTGGCGCTGGTGAAGGACAAGATGAAGCTCCTCGAGCTGAAGGACGATTTGCTCAAGCGTTCGGTGAACGAGGGTTTTTCCGGAGGCGAAAAGAAGCGCGCCGAAATTTTCCAGATGGCCGTGCTGGAGCCGAAGATCGCGATCCTGGACGAAACCGATTCCGGCCTGGACATCGACGCGCTGAAAGTGGTGTCGCACGGTGTGAATGCGCTGAAGACTGCCAGCAACGCCCAGCTTGTCATCACGCATTACCAGCGCCTGCTGAACTATATCGTGCCCGATTTCGTTCACGTCCTCGTCGACGGCCGCGTGGTGAAATCCGGCGGCAAGGAACTGGCCCTGGAGTTGGAATCCCGCGGATACGATTGGATCACCAAGGGCGAACCGGCGCCGGCTTAAGCCACGAGGTTTAACCACGGATCAACACGGATGGACACGGATCCGGAGTCGCAGCCCTTGGACAATCAGACGCACACCAAACAATGCCCTCGAAAGCATTCCAGAAACTCGCTTTCGCCCATTCCCTATCCGTGTGGATCCGTGTTCATCCGTGGTTTAAACTCAATCGTTCCGGCTTAAATATCTCCTGGCCGCGGATCGAACACGGATCAGGCGAGGGTGAAGCGAATTTCGCCAATTGACGCTGAGACAATTCGTGTGAATTCGCGTCAATTCGCGT
>JAXMHQ010000044.1:0-33565 GCA_046346665.1 Verrucomicrobiota bacterium | reverse complement strand
CTCCGTCGCGAGCCGGGAGGCCTTCAGTTGCGCGAGCGTTTCGGCGGGGATTTTTTTCGTCGGATCCCGGTAATCCGCCGCGAAGCTGTCGAGCACGGTTTTGTCCCACACCCAGTTTTCCAGCATCTGGGAGGGGGCCTCGACGAAATCGCGCGGCACGCTGGTGCCCGAGAAGCGCGCGTATTGCGCCCGGGTGAGGATGGAGTGCATCGCGTGGCCGAACTCGTGGAACAGCGTCACGACGTCCTCGTGCTGCATGAGCGACGGATGATCCTTGGTGGGCGCCGGGAAATTGCAGATCAAACCCACGGTCGGCCGCTGGTAAATGCCGTCGGGGAGCAGTTTGCCCTGGATGATGTCGAACTGGGCGAAGTGATTGTATTTGCCGGGGCGCGGGAACATGTCGAGGTAGAACAACCCGAGCGGCTCGCCGGTCTCGGCGTCGGACACCGCGTAGAGTTGCAGGTCGCCGATCCATTTGAACGGCGGTTCCAGCCGTGTGAAGGTGATCCCGAAAATCCGCTGGTAAATCGCGAACATACCCTGCAGCACGGATTCGTAGGGGAAATAATCGCGCAACGCCTCGGTGTCGACGTTGTATTTCTGTTTCTTGAGTTCGTTGCTGAAATAGCGCCAGTCCCAGATGTTGATCTGGGCGTTGGTATCGCCGGTTTCCTGCACTTTCAGTTTCCGGAATTCCTCCAGCTCGGCGTCGAACTTGGGCTGGAGACCGGCTTGGAGCGACTTCAGGAAGTTTATTGCCGTGGCCGCGTTGTGGACCATCTTCACTTCGGTCTCGTAGTCGGCATAGGTGGTGTAGCCGAGAAGGAGCGCGATCTGGTCCCGCAGGGCGAGGATCTGTTCCAGCAGGGCGATGTTCTGTCCGCGCGCGAGGTTGTCGTGTTCCGACTCGAGCCGCTTTCGCGTCGCCTCGCTCCGGGCCTGTTCCATCACCGTCAGGTATTGCCAGGTGATGTTGGCGTTCACCGTGTATTCATCCGGGCCGGTCCGGATCTGTTCCAGGAAATCCTGCGGCAACCCGGCCAGTTCCGACCCGGTGAATTTCACCGGCAATTTCGCCCGGGTCACGTTGCTCTCGAAATCCGTGCACAACCCCGCCAGCTTCTTGCGCAGCCGTTCCACCTCGTCCCGCTGCGACTTCGGCAGCTCCAGCCCCGCGCGGCGGTAATCGCGCATCGTCTCCGACAGGAGCCGCGCGTCCTCCCCCTGCAACGCCGGGTGCGTGTCCGCATACGCCTTCACCGCGCGGTAAACATCCTCCCGGTAATCCAGCCCCACCATCCATTCCTCCAGCTTCTTCAGCGCCTCCGTCGCCGCATCCCGCAGCGCCTCCTGCGTGCTCGTTTCCTTGATCACCGACAGCCGGTTCGCCGCCAGCCCGATCTGGAACTGCAGGTTGTCCAGCGCCAGGACTGTGTTTGTGAAATTCACCTGGTCCGGCCGCAGCCGGCCGATCTTATCCAGCGCGGCATTTCCGTTGAGAATGGTCCGGATCACCGTGGCGGCGATCTCGTTGGTGGTGGATTCAAAAACGGGAACCGTGATGGCCGAGTGGAACGCGGCGGCCTTGTCCTGGAAATCCTTCAGCGGATCCTTGACCGGTTCGGGTTCCGGCGGCGTGGTGTGGCATCCGGCCAGCAACAAACCCAGGGCGGCGAGCAGGAAAAGGCAAAAGCGCATATGCCTGCAAACTAATCGCAACCACCCCGCTTTCAAGCGCGGAATTTTTCAGGGGAGGGCCGGCGTCCCCGCCGGCCCAAACCAAATGGGGACGCCGGGGACAGCCCCTCCCGCTGACGTTTGACTCGCGGTAGCTCGTCCCTCCCGATAGATTTGCCGTCACGCGCTCCATGCCATTGCTCGAGATCAACCAGCTCAAGATCGATTTTGAATCGGGCGGCGGGTTGCTGCGCGCCGTCGACGGGGTCTCGCTCGCCGTCGACGCGGGCGAAACCGTCTGCCTCGTGGGCGAAAGCGGCTCCGGCAAAAGCGTCACCGCCCTGTCCATCGCCCGGCTCCTGCCCACGCCCCCGGCCCGGATCGCCGGCGGCCAAATTCTCGTCGAAGGCCGCGACACCCTGCGCATGAGCCCGCGCGAACTCCAGTCGATCCGCGGGCGCGTCGTGAGTTACGTGTTTCAGGAACCTTCCGCCTCGCTGCATCCCGTCCTCCGCGTCGGACGCCAGGTGCTCGAGTCGCTCCAGTTGCACCGCCCGGAAAAAGCGACGGAAACCGAAGTCCTGCGCCTGCTCAGCCTGGTCGGGATTCCCGATCCCGCCGCCCGGATCCGGGATTACCCCGCGCAACTATCCGGCGGCATGCAGCAGCGCGTGATGCTGGCGATGGCCCTGGCCAGCGAACCCAAATTGCTCGTGGCCGATGAACCCACGACTGCGCTGGACGTGACGGTCCAGGCGCAGATCCTCGAACTGTTGAAGGATCTCCAGGCGCGGCTCGGCATGGCGCTCCTGCTCATCACCCACAATCTCGGCATTGTCGGCGGCATGGCCGACCGCGTCGCCGTCCTGTATGCAGGCCAGATCATCGAGGAATCGCCCGCGGAAGAATTTCTGCGCCAGCCGGCCCATCCCTATTCGCGCGCGCTGCTGGCGGCTGTTCCTCGATTGGGAACCGAGTCCCACCGCCTGGCTTCCATTCCCGGCCGCGTGCCGCGCCCCGGCCAGTTTCCCGACGGCTGCCGGTTCGCACCCCGTTGTCCCGCGGCGCAACCCCAGTGCTCCCGTTCCGAACCGGAACTGGCCGCCATCGGCAGCGGGCGCCGGGTGCGTTGCCCGATTTGGAATTCACCAACAATCCCGGCAGACGCGTTGACATGAAGCCGTTGCTCCAGGTCCGGAATCTCAGCGTGCGATTTCCCGTTCGGCGCGGATTGTTCGGTGCCCCACGCGAATTCGTGCATGCCGTGGAGGACGTGAGCCTGGACGTGGGCGAGGCTGAAACGGTCGGGCTGGTCGGTGAAAGCGGCTGCGGCAAGAGCACGCTGGGTCGCGCGATCGTGCGGCTCGTGTCGCCGGCATCGGGAGAGGTGTTGTTCCAGGGAACCAACCTTGTCCCGCTCCAGGGCGCCGCCCTGCGCCGCATGCGCCGCAATCTCCAGATCGTGTTCCAGGACCCCTATCATTCGCTCGATCCGCGATTGACAGTCGAGGATCTGATCGGGGAGGCGCTGGACATTCACCGGCTCGCGCGCGGGGCCGCGCGGCGCTCCCGCGTGGCGGAATTGCTGCGGTCGGTCGGGCTCGACCCGTCTTACGGCGGGCGGTATCCGCATGAATTCAGCGGCGGCCAGCGGCAGCGGATCGGTCTCGCCCGCGCCCTCGCCGTCGAGCCGCGCCTGATTGTTTGCGACGAACCCGTCAGCGCCCTCGACGTTTCCGTCCAGGCCCAGATCATCAACCTGCTCCAGGACCTTCAGCAGTCGCTCGGGATCGCGTTCCTTTTCATCGCGCACGATTTGGCCGTCGTGGAGCACATCAGCCGGCGGGTGTTGGTGATGTATCTGGGGCGGATTGTGGAATCGGCCGAGAGCCGGGTGCTGGTGCGGTCGCCGCGGCATCCGTACACGCAGGCCTTGATTTCCGCTGTGCCGGTGGCCGACCCCGTGCAGCGGCGCACGCGGGTCTTTCTTCCCGGTGAATTGCCCTCCCCGATCCATCCGCCCTCCGGCTGCCCGTTTCATCCGCGCTGCCCGGTGGCCGAACCCCGCTGCCGGGAGCAACGGCCCGGTCTCCGGGAAATCGCCCACGGTCACGCCGTCGCGTGCCACCTTGTTGCGGAGGCTGGTGAGTCCGCGGGAGGCGTGTAGCCGCGATCGTGAGATCGCGGTTTCTCATCCTGTAGGAGACGGCGTGAGGAGTCTCTGAAAATGCGAGTGGCCGGAGAGAAGTTGAAGCCTGGTTTCTCCTCTTGCTCAAGGCGCCGCTTCCCCGGTGAATTCGTGCTCGGCTTTCCGGGAGCCGGACGTGAGCAACAGTTTGTATTTCACACCGGGCTCGAGGGGTTCGGCGGTTTTGCCCGTGGCACCCGCCCGCATTCCGGGAATCATCCGGCCGTAAACGACGTCCTTCACCGGCACGGAGTTGGAATCCGACAGCAACTCCCACAAGGTATGGGCGTCGGAGGTTTTTTCGCCGGGCCGATCGGCGATGACGCGGACGGATTTGAGGGGCACGGCGGCGTTCAGGATAAAGATGAGAACATTGGTATTGGTGGGACCGAAACGGCGGGCCAGGGCGCCGCGGGGATGTTCGAATCGGTGGCCGATTTGAATAGAGTCGCGGCGAAATCGGTCTAGATTCAAGTAAACGCTCAAGCCTGCGAGCGCGAGGACGATGAGGATGAGTGCTGTATTCCTGGCAGACATAACTGTATTAAAGACGTTTGTAGACCGAGACTATTCGAAATGAAAACGAATCGCAAAATCTCCAGCCCCGTTGCGGCGCGCCGTTGCCGGGGGTTCACCCTGATTGAACTGCTGGTGGTGATAGCGATCATTGCGATCCTGGCCAGCCTGCTGTTGCCGGCGCTGACCCGGGCGAAGGAATCGGGCTATCGCACGCGCTGCCTGAACAATCTCAAGCAACTCACTCTTTCGGTAAAGCTGTATGCGGACGACAACCAGGAATTGCTGCCGCCGCGCACGAACGAGTGGCGCTGGCCGGCGCTGCTCCAGGGCACCTATCAGAATGCCGCCCTGCTGCTCTGCCCCACCGACGCGCGCCGCGGCACGCCGGGCACCGACACCAATTCCGTCGCGCTGCCCGACCGGTCGCCCCGCAGCTATTTCATCAACGGGTGGAACGATTATTTCGCGAACACGCTGAGCGCCGACGCCTTCAACGCTTACATGGCCGGCACGCTGCGGCAGGCGTCCCTCAAACAATCCGTCATCCGGCTGCCATCCGACACGATTATTTTCGGCGAAAAGAAGAACGCCGCGATGGATTATTTCATGGACATGTTCGAGGCGGGGGCGGGCGAATGGGCGGGCAACGACGCCGACCGCGCCGAGCACGGCTGTCATTCCGGCACGCAACAGCCCGGCCGCAGCGGCGGTTCCGTGTTCGCCTTCGCGGACGGCAGCGCGCGCTACCTCAAATACGGCCAGGCCGTGTGGCCCTACAACCAGTGGGCCATCAGCGACGCCGACCGTGACGCGTATAAATTCCAGGTGCCCTGATTTCTCAATTTGAGAGTTTGCGAGTTTAGGAGTTTAAGAGTGGCGCTGCGACGGCGCCTCGTCGTCTTCCGGCCGCTTACGAATCAGAGCGAGCCGCAGCCTTCCGGAACTTTCAAATTCCTAAACTCTTAAACTCCTGAACTGTCAGCAGCTCTCCCACTTTCTTCTTTGACGCGCCTCTCTTTGCGCATAGCCTTGGAGGATGAAACATTCGGGAAAAGCCAGGAGCGCGGCGTTCAAGATGATTTTCATCACGCTGGTGCTGGCTCTCCTCGTGCCGGTCGTCGGGCTCGTGGCGGCATTTGTCGGGCTGACCATGGTCGCGATCTCCTGGATCCTGGTGGCGATCTGGGCGGTTTTTGCGCTGTTCACGCTGTATTTCTTCCGGGATCCCACCGCGCGCGTGCCGGACGAGCCCAACGCGGTGGTGTCGCCCGGGCACGGCCGGGTGGATGTGATCGACACAGTCACCGAGCCGCTGTTCATGCGGGGTGAATGCCAGCGGATCTCCATGTTTCTCTCCGTGTTCAACGTGCACGTGCAAAACGCGCCCGTGAGCGGCAACGTCGTGTTTTTCAAATACACCGAGGGCCAGTTCCTGAGCGCCCTCAAGGCCGACTCGGCTTTGTTCAACGAAAACGCCCTGATCGGCATCGAGTGCAGTGAGTCGCACAAATCCAAGGTGGGATTCCGCCTCATCGCCGGCGTGCTGGCGCGGCGCATCGTTCCCTGGGTGGCGCCCGGCGACATCGTCGCGCGCGGCGACCGTGTCAGCCTGATCCAGTTCGGCTCGCGCGTCGATGTTTACCTCCCCTTCTCCGCCAAACTGCGGGTGAAGGTCGGCGACAAGGTCGTCGGGGGCGAAACCATCCTGGCTTCCTTCGAATAACCCCACCCCCATGGCCACGCCTGTCCCATCCGCGGCCCCGGAACCCACGGCGGAACCCAGGCTCAAAATTTATTTCCTGCCCAACCTCCTCACCGCGGGCAACCTGTTCTGCGGCTTCGTCGCCCTCACCAAGATCGTCGAAGCCAACCTCGAACCCAACGCGGAAGGCATCATCGACTGGATGCCCATCAAGCTGGCGATGGGATTCATCCTGCTCGCGTGCATTTTCGATCTGTTCGACGGGCGGGTGGCGCGCATGGGCGGCATCGAGAGCCCGTTCGGCCGCGAGTTCGATTCCCTGGCCGACCTGGTGTCGTTCGGCGTCGCCCCGGCATTCCTGGTGCACCGTGTCGTGCTGCGCGACACCTTCGTCGCCCACCCGGAGTTGGGCTGGTTCATCGCCTCGATCTACCTCTTGTGCGGCGCGTTCCGGCTGGCCCGGTTCAACTGTCTTGCGTCCATGCCCGGCAGCGGCAGCGGCAAGGATTTCCTGGGGTTCCCCATCCCCTCCGCCGCCGGGCTCGTCGCGTCGCTGACACTGCTCATCATTCACCTCAACGAACGCGAGCGCAGCCTCGGCCACTGGCAGTTCGTGCCCGCCATTGTCCTGGTCCTCGTCTCCGCCATGATGGTCAGCCGCGTCCGCTATCCCAGCTTCAAATCCCTCGGCCTCCGGTCCACCATCACCTTCCCCAAAATCATCCTCACCGCGCTGGTGTTCGGGTTTTTCTTCGTGCTTTGGGAAACCATCGTGTTCTACGTGCTCCCGGCCTTCTTCACGATTTACCTGGTCTACGGTTTCATCCGGCCGCGCATCTCGCGGCAGCTCCGGCATGAGATCGAGGAGGAAGAGGACGACGCCGGCGATGCCGACCCGGACCATTAGCCGCCGGCAATGGATTTTCTCCCGCCCATTCTCACCGCCGGCCTCACTGGCCTGATCAGCGGATTGCTCCTGTCCATCCCCGTCGGCCCCGTCAATCTCACCATCATCAACGAAGGCGCCCGGCGCGGATTCAAATGGGCGATGCTCATCAGCTTCGGGGCCTCGCTGATGGAAGTGATCTACTGTTTCATCGCGTTCACCGGCTTCGCGTCGTTCTTCTCGCGTGGCTATGTCAAAGCCATCATGGAACTCGGAAGCTTCGTCTTCATGCTGTTCCTCGGCATCAAGTTCATCCTCGCCAAATCCGTCGGCGCCCCGCCGGTCGAACTCGGCCCCACCGCCCGAAAAATCGAAAGACGCATCGAAACCCGGCTCAAACCGCACTCGGCCTTCATGACCGGCTTTGTCCGGGTGCTCGGCAACCTGGGCGTGCTGGTTTTCTGGATCATTCTCGCCGCCAACTTCATCTCACGCGGCTGGGTCACCCCGGATTGGCCCGGAAAACTGGCCTGTGTCGCCGGGGTCGCCGCCGGCACCAGCCTCTGGTTTTTCATTCTCAGCTTCGGATCCTCGCGCGGGCACGGAAAGTTCAGCGAGAAAACCCTGCTCCGAATGGAACGCGGATCCGGCATCGGCCTGCTCGCCCTCGCCCTCCTCCACGGCGGCCATATCATCTGGCAAATGGTCCAGTTGCACCGGTGAGTTCAGTGAACAAAGTGGAAGGTCGAACCCCGAATACCCGGGGCGGCCGCCTTGCCACTACACGGTGGACATTTTGGCCCAAAACCTCCAAAGTAAGCCATGCCGTTCTCTAAATTGGGGCTTTCGGCCCCTCTCCTCGAAGGTGTCAAAGCGATGGGGTATGTGGATCCTACCCCCATCCAGCTCCGTGCCATTCCCCTGATCCTTGAAGGGCGCGACGTCATCGGCAGCGCCCAGACCGGCACCGGCAAGACCGCCGCTTTCGCCCTGCCGCTGCTCACAAAGCTCGAACGCCACGAGCCCCGCACCCGGCTGCTCGTCCTCGAACCCACCCGCGAACTCGCCGCCCAGGTCGATACCGCCATCCGCGACCTCGCACGGTTTACCAATATCCAGAGCGCCGTCGTGTTCGGCGGCGTCGGCTACGGCCACCAGCTCGACATGCTCAAACGCGGGGCCGATATCGTCGTCGCCACGCCCGGCCGCCTGCTCGATCACCTCGAACGCGGCACCTGCCGGCTCGACCAGGTCCAGCACCTCGTCCTCGACGAGGCCGACCGCATGCTGGACATGGGATTCCTCCCCGACGTCCGCCGCATCGTGCAAAAATGCCCGCGCGACCGCCAGACCCTGCTCTTTTCAGCCACCGTTCCGCCCGAAATCGAAACGCTCATCCGCTGGGCGATGCGCGATCCGCAGACGATCGAAATCGGCGCCCGTCGCACCCCTGCCGAAACGGTCAAACACGTCATCTACCCCGTCGCCGAGGCCCAGAAAACCGACCTGCTCCTCGCCCTGCTCGACCGGGTCAATTATGAGTCGGTCATCATCTTCTGCCGCACCAAACACGGCGCGGATCGCATCGCCGGCCTGCTCAAGCGCAACAACCACGCGGTCGCCGTGCTGCATTCCAATCGCACCCAGAAGGAACGCGAACAGGCCCTGCGCGGCTTCCGTGAAGGCCGCTACGAAGCCCTTGTCGCCACGGATATCGCCGCGCGCGGCCTCGACATCGCCGATGTCAGCCACGTGATCAACTACGACGTGCCGCATCACCCGGAGGATTACATCCATCGCATCGGCCGGACCGGCCGCGCCGAGGCATCCGGCGACGCCTTCACGCTGATGGTAGCGGAGGATTCGAAACACGTGGCCTCCATCGAACGGTTCATCAGCCAGAAGATCGCGCGCGTGAAGCTGGAAGGATTCGATTATCGCTACACCGCCTTGTTCGAAGAGGAAAAGCCCGGCGCACCCAAAGGCCACGAGCGCCGGATCCAAGCCGTCCGCATCCACGGCGGCTATTACTTCGGCCCCGCCCGCCGCCGGAAAAGGTAGTTGAACGGGCTCAAAGGCCAATTACTGGTGCGTTTCCAGAAAAACTAAGGCCCCACGGTAAAAGAACACAAAGAATCGGCTCTCGGTTTGATGTGCAGAAAACGAGCCTGGAGGCTATAGCGGTTTAACATAACCGTAGCCGCAGGTAGGGACGCCGCGCTGCGGCGTCCGCGGTCGGCGCAGCGCGCCGACCCTACCTTTTGCGGCTACGACATTTCTTGAGCCGCTCTATTGAGCAACTTTGGGGGTCTTTTCCATCCACACAGCGCATGACACTTCGGAGCCAGGATTCAGAAATGTGTATGGAGCAGAAAACGGCGTCAAAAACCGCTCCATAAGCCCTAAAAAGAGCCCGAATTAATCGCAAGCCCCTTAACCTTAATTGGTTGCTTTGGCGACACGAGGTGAGGCTGGTGTCGCCAAAGGAAGTGGTTGTGTTGCAGGATTATGTGCAGAAAAATGGCCTGGATTTGAGGCTATGGAGCGATTTTTGGGGCTCTTTTCGGGCCCATACGAGGGCAATGCGTATCTGAGCTACAGTGATTATTTCGGTAAGGTTGGGCGCTGATAGTGATGAATGGCTTGGCTGATCCGGGAATGCCAGTTGCGGAGGACTCCGACGAACACGGCGTCGGCACGGGGGCTGAAGACGCCGACGACGGAATAGCCCAAACGGATCGGCAGCCAGAGAGCCCAAAGGAATAAAGCCACGGTGAAGTATCGATTTTGCCAGGCATCCAGCGGCCATTGTCCGCGCCAGCCTACAGCGCCATGGCGAGTCCAGGGTCCCCAGTAATAGATCGGCCACAGATCCTGCGGTGAAGGACCGCGTGAGCCGGCGAGGTCGCAGAGCAAATGAAGGTGGAACACTAGCAAAGCCAGCAGCAGCACCCTCCATCGGTCCACGGCGAAGGCCGCCAGGATACCCGCAATGAGGAGTCCTCCGACCAGCCCATGCAGGAGGTAATGGTGGTATTCCATGTAGAAAAACGTCTGGTGCTTCGGAAACCATTTCGCGCTGACGAGGTCTGAGATCAGTCCCAGTCCATCCGCATCCGGCAGAATCCCGGCCAGGGTGACCAGGCGGCAATCGCGAGGGTTGCGGGTGGTTTTCGCGGCGATGATCCAGCTCGCGAGCAGGTGGGTTTCGGGCGACATGCGCCGGCGATTTAGTTTACGGAAAGGTCTTCCGGCGAATCGGCGAGGAGTTTGTATTTCCAGCCCATGGATTGGAGGATGCCGCGCCAGAGGTCGTCGTGGGGGGTGTCGAACACGAGTTCCACCGAGGCGGGGTGGGTGAGCCAGGCGTCGCGTTTCATTTCCTCCTCGAGCTGGCCCGGGCTCCAGCCGGCGTATCCGGCGAACATTTTCACTTTCCGGGTGGTGGAAAACGATTCGCCGATCTCGTTCAGGGCATCGAGCGAGTGGCCGAGGCTGAGGTTCGGCAGGACGTTGGCGTCGGGGATGAAGGAATCCGTGTGGAGAAAGCTGAGGGCGGTGGGCTGGACGGGGCCGCCCAGGTAGAGGGGGTATTTGCGGAGCGGTTCGGGCAATTCGGCGACGACCATGTCCCCGACGCTGCTGCCGGTGGCGCGGTTGAGGACCAGGCCGAACGCCCCCTCGGCGTCGTGCTGGCAGATGAGGACGACCGTGCGTTGGAAAAAGGAGCCGCGGAGCTGGCCGCTGTCCAGCAAGAGCTGGCCCTTGAGGTATTTCGGTGTTGTCGGCATGGCTCGAACGCTTGCGGAAGCCTGCAGGCTTGCCTCACTGGCAATCTGGATTAAAATTCTGTCATGTCAAAGCTTTGTCTGATTCTGCTGTTGCTGGCCCTGATCGGCGGGGTCGGATGCGCGAGTCATTCCGGCAGTCGCGAGTACATTCCCGGCCAGGGCTGGGTGCCGAACGACTGATTCATGCGCATCACCGGCGGCAAATCAGCCCGCACCATTCTCAAAGTTCCCAAGGGCCTGGACGTCCGCCCGACGCCGGACCTGGTGAAGCAGGCGGTTTTCAACAGCCTGGGGACCCGTGTGGAACAGGCCCGCGTCCTGGAGTTGTTTGCGGGCACGGGCGCGCTCAGCCTGGAATGCCTCAGCCGCGGGGCGGCGTCGGCCCTGTGCATCGAACTTTCCACCCGTCACGCCGATGTTTTGCGTCAAAACGCGGAGTCGACTGGGGTATCGGCCGCCGCCTTGCAGGTGCGGGTGCAGGATGTTTACACCGCCCTGGGGCAGCTTGCGGAGGCGGGCGCGGTTTTTGACCTGGTCCTGGCGGATCCGCCGTATGGACCCAAGAATGTTGGGCGCCGGTCGGAGTCGGATGCGCAGCGGTTGCTGGACGACGTGCGGCTGCCGCGGTTGCTGGCGCCGGGCGGGTTGTTCGTGCTGGGACATTCGCGGCGCGATACGCTTTCGGTTCCGGACGCCTGGCGTGAGCGGAAACTGATGAAGCACGGGGACAGTTGCATGCGATTTCTGCTGCGGGCGGAGCCGGATTCGGGCGGGGATCAAGTCAAGGCGGATTTTGCATGACATCCAGGATTCCTTTTGCCAATGCGGGTGGGCCCTCGTAGTCTTTCACGATAGAAAACCAGGGGTTTGACGCGCCCTGGGGTGGGCGCATCCTCGAACGTTTCGTGATCCGGAAGGATCTAAGCGGGGCGGGATGCAGAATCCCTCAGACAGATGAGACAGTTTGCAACCATCGCGATCAACGCGAGCATGGAACTGGTGCGGCAGCCGGTGTTCCTGCTGCTGGTCACGTTTTCGGCTGTTTTCGAGGTGTTCCTCGCGACGCCGTATTACTTCGCGTTCGGGGACGAACCGAAGCTGGTCAAGACCACGGTGCTGGCGGTGATGCTGTTGTCGGGGCTGTTCGGGGCGGTCCTGAGCGCTTCCGCGTCGCTGGCCCGGGAGATCCGGGCCGGAACCGCGCTGGCGGTGCTGTCGAAACCGGTCAGCCGCATTCAATTTCTGCTGGCGAAATACGTTGGGGTGGTGATCGCGTTGAGCGGGATGGCTTATGTCAACCTGGTGGCGGCGTTGATTGCGAGCCGGATGACATTCGACGCCTACAGCGGGACGGACGTGAAGGCGCTGGGGATTTTCGCGTTGGGCGTAGTGCTGGCTTACATTGTGGCGGGGTTCAGCAATTTCTTTCTGCGTCGGCCGTTTGTCTGCGACGCCTTTTTCGGGCTGATGCTGTTTGTGACCGTGGCGGCGGCCGTGATTTTTTTATTTACGGAGCAGGAGCTGACGGTGAACGAGATGACGCAGGTAGACTGGCGGCTGGTGCCGGCGTCGTTGCTGGTGTTGTTTGCGGTTTGGATTTTTGCGGCGCTGGCGCTGGCCTGTTCGACGCGGTTGGACATGATTCCGACCCTGGCGATTTGTTCGGCTTTGTTTATTGTGGGGTTGATGTCGGATTACCTGTTGGGGCGCCGGGCGGACCCGGTTTGGCAGTATGATTTGTCGGACGAGGTGAACAGTTCGCGGTGGTCGGACAGCCAGAAGGCGCTGTTGCGCCAGATCGTGGCGAAATATGACACCGACAAGAGCACGCGGCTGGAGTGGAAGGAACGCGAGGCGATCCTGCCGGAGGACAAGGCGGCACTGGCGAAGGCGGGCATGGGGGGGTCGGCCTGGGCATCGGTGCTTTACACGCTGACGCCGAATTGGCAGGTTTTTTGGCTCGCGGACGCGCTGGACACGGGCCAAAGCACGTTCCACTGGCGTTACGTATCCAAAACGTTCGCCTATGCCGCCGCCTATATCGGGGCGGTGCTGGCGCTGGCGATCCTGCTGTTCGAGAATCGTGAATTGCGCTGACGAAATGTCCCGTGTCCCGCAGCCGGGACCTGCAACGAGTTAAGAGTCGCATGGAACAAAACACACAGAAGAACGGGTTGATCAACCTGGTGGCCCTGCTGTTGATCGGCGCCGCCGGATTCGTGGCGGCCCGGGTGTTCGGGTCGCTGGCCGGGCAGGTCGCCTCGGTCTTTCTCGGGTTGGGCGCGCTGGTGGCCGCGTTGAGCTGGTTCCAGGGCCGGCTGGAGGTCAACGAGCAGCTTGAAAAACTCGAGTTCGACGAGCTGATGAAGTCCAAGGGCGGGTCCGGCCTGTTTGAAAGCCAGGATGTCGAATCCTTCCCGGCCCAGCGTTCCCGGGAACAGTTCGAACGCTATTTCGTCCCGGTCTTCACGCTGCTGCTGCTCGCGGCGGAATCCGCCGCCGTTTATTTCATCTGGCGCTGGCTCCGTCAGCCCGCCCTGGATTTGCGTGTGGCGCAGCCGATCACCCCGGCGCTCCTGTTCCTGTTGTTCGCGTTTGTCCTGTTCCTGCTCGGCCGGTTCAGCGCCACGCTGGCACGGCTGGAGAACTTGCGCCTGCTGCGGCCCGGCGCCAGTTACCTGCTGCTGAACGCATTTCTCAGCTTCGTGGTCACCGTCGGTCTCATCGGCGTCTGGGCGAATTATCCAAAAACCGATTTCTACATCGCGCAGGGTATTTGCGTGTTGCTGGGGCTGGTGGCGGTGGAAACGCTCGCCAACCTGGTCCTGGAACTCTATCGCCCGCGCGTCAAGGGCAAGGTGCAGCGGCCGCTTTACGAGAGCCGGCTGGTGGGATTGCTGGGGCGGCCGGACGGTCTGGTCACCACCGCGGCCCAGGCGCTCGATTACCAGTTCGGATTCAAGGTGTCCGAGACCTGGTTCTACCGGTTTTTCGAGAAGGCGCTGGTGTGGCTGATCCTGTTTCAACTCGCCGTCCTGCTCCTGTCCACCAGCGTGGTTTTCATTGAGCCCGGCGAACAGGCTGTCCGGGAACACCTCGGCCGCCCCGCCGGCACCGAATTGCTCGGTCCCGGTCCGCACCTGAAGTGGCCCTGGCCGATCGACCGTGTTTACCGGGTGCGGACGGCGGAGATTCAGAGTTTCAACGTGGGGTTCACGCCCGACCCGGCGCTCGAGATGCGGTCGACGGTGTTGTGGACGGTTCCTCACACGAAGGAAGAGCAGAATTTTCTCGTGGCCAGCCGCGGCTCGCAGCCGGTCGAAGGCACCAACGCCCCCTCCGGCAAGCGGCCCCCGCCCGTCAGCCTGATGACGGTCAGCATCCCCGTCCAATTTGAAGTCAGCAACCTTCGCGACTGGATGTATCACGACCAGCGTCCGTCGGAGCTTTTGCAGGCGCTGGCGACCCGCGAAGTGGTGCGTTATTTCGTCAGCGCCGACCTGAACGAGGTCCTGTCCCGCCAGCGCGCGGACGCCAGCCAGATTCTCCGGGAACGGATCCAGGCCGCGGCCGACGCCGAGCCTTACCGGCTGGGGGTGCGGATCGTGTTTGTGGGGCTGCAGGACATTCATCCGCCGGTGAAGGTGGCGGGTGAATACGAGAAGGTGGTGGCTGCGACACAAACCAAGCAGGCGTTGATATTGGCGGCGCGGGCGGAGGAAGTGAAGACGAACGCGCTGGCCGAGGCGGCGGCGACGAACATTTTGAACGAGGCCGTGGCGGCGCGGGTGACGCGCGAGATCGGCGCCCTGGCGCAGGCCGCCCTGTTCACGAACCAGATCCCGGCCTTCGAGGCCGCGCCCGGCGTCTACAGCATGCGCATGTATCTCGACATGTTCGGCCGCGCCACCGCGTCGGCCCGCAAATACATCGTCCTGACCACCAATACCGAGGACATCGTATCGTTCGATCTCCAGGACAAGATCCGCGAGGACCTGCTGAATATCAGCGTCCCAACCAAGAAATAATTTTTGATACTATGAATAGGAACATCGTCATTCTGGTTATCGGGCTGGTGCTGATGGCCATATTCGGACTCCTGCTGTTCACCTTCCAGGTGCGCACCACCGAAGTCGTCGTGGTGACCACCTTCGGCAAACCCACCCGCGAAATCACCCATACCGCCGGGCGCCTCTACTTGAAATGGCCCCAGCCGATCCAAAAGGTCTACCGTTTCGACAATCGGGTGCAGACGCTGGATCCCGACCGCTTCACCGAGGACCTGACCTCGGACAACATCAACCTGATGACGATGGTTTATGTCGGCTGGAGCATCATCACCCCGACCAATTTCTTTCCGCGCTTCGGCGATTCCGTCGCTGACGCCGAGAAAAACCTCGAAGGCATGGTCCGCAGCGCCAAAGCCGCCGTGGTCGGACGGCATCCCCTGAGCGATTTCGTGTCCGCCTCCGGCGACGGTTCCAAGTTTGTGGCGATTGAGAATGAAATCCTTCAAATGGTGCAGTCGCAGGTCCAGACGAACAATTACGGCATCGCGATCCATTACCTGGGCATCAAGCGCCTGGGCCTGCCGCCGGCGGTGACGGAATCGGTGTTCGAGCGCATGACGTCCGACCGCCAGTACCTGGTGAGTCTTTCGAGGAACGAGGGCGAAGCCGAGGCGCAGAAGATCCGGTCGTCGGCGGACCGGAAGGCGGCCGAGATTTTGGCCGCGGCCGAGGGCCAGGCGACGCAGATCCGGGGCAAGGGTGAAGCCGAGGCCAGCAAGTCGCTGGCGGTGTTCCAGCAGAACCCGCAGCTCGCCCGGTTCCTGTTCAGCCTGACCGCGCTGGAGAATTCGCTGAAGGAACGGTCCACGCTGATCTTCGACCAGCAAACGATGCCGTTCGACCTGTTCCGCGCAGCGGGCACGAACCAGATCACGAAGTAACCTGACCGCGCATGCACGAGCATCCTCATCCCAAAGAAGAGCCGCGCGAAGCCAGCCGGCCGGTGGATTCCGGTTCGCAGGCGCTGGCCGAGGCGCTGCAGAGCAGCTTTTCGATCCTCAAGTTCGTCATGCTCATCCTGGTCGCCGCCTTCTTCGGATCCGGCTTCTTCACGGTGGACCAGAACGAACGCGCCATCATCCTCCGGTTCGGCAAGCCCGTCGGCTCGGGCCGCGACGCCCTGCTCAATCCCGGTTTGCACTGGTCGTTTCCGTATCCGATCGACGAATACGTGAAGGTCTCGATCACTGGAATCCAACAACAAACTTCCACCGTGGGCTGGTACGCGACGCGCCCCGAGTGGGAGCAGGCGGGCATCGAGCCGCCGGTGGCCCCGAACCAGGCGCTGGACCCCGAGGTTGACGGCTACGTGCTCAGTGGGGACACGAACATTCTCCACGCCCGCGCCACGCTGCGCTATCGGATCGATGACCCGGTCCAGTTCGAATTCGGTTTTGTGAACGCCACCAACGCGATTCGGAACGCGCTCGACAGCGCGCTGGTTTCGTCGGCGGCCCGGTTCAATATCGACGATTTGCTCACGCGCGACATCGCGGGTTTCCGGGACATGGTCCGGCGCCGCGTGACCCAGTTGCTGGAGGTACAGCAGGTGGGTGTGCTGGTGGAGGATTGCGTGGTCGACCGCGTGGCGCCGCGGCAGTTGAAGGACGCGTTTGAGAGCGTCATCCGGGCCGGCGTGGCCCGCAACCAGGCCCTGAACGAGGCGCACACTTACGAAAACCAGGTGCTCACCAGGGCCAGCGCCGACGCGGTGTCGATCCGCGACGCGGCCGAGTCGGCCCGGATCCGGCTGGTGACTGGCACGGCGGGCGAGGCGGAGCGGTTTGCGGACATCCTGCCGAAATACCGGGCGAACCCCGAATTGTTCGTGCAGCAGCGGTTGAGCGAGACCCTGGCGCGCGTGCTGACGAATGTGCAGGACAAAATTTTCCTGGCGAACCGGGCCGATGGCAAAACCAGGGAACTGCGTCTATTGTTGAATCGCGAGCCGGCTGTGCCGAAGCCGCCGGAATAAAATTGCCCGGGCGCAGGCCCGAAACGATCCAGTTGAGTCCGTTATGCAAGTCACGTCATTGTTGAGCCAGCACGAGCACGAACACGGCCCCGAATGCGGGTGCGGCCACGACCATTCGCACACGCCGGTCCGCCTCCAGCAAACGCTGATCGGGATCGTCTTTGTCATCAACGCGTTCGTGGTCGACTGGCTGTTCGCCCGGTCCACCACCGTGGCCAGCATCAGCGGCATGCTTGGATCCATCATCCTGGGCACGCCCATCATTCTCACTGCCATCCGCGATCTGCGCCGCGGCAACCTCAGCATCAACGAACTGGTCGCCATCGCCGTCCTGGCCGCGTTCGCCTCGGGCGATTACAAGACCGCCGGCGTCGTCGCGTTCTTCATGCTGATGGGCGAAGTCATTGAAACCCGCACCGCCGAAGGCGCCCGCAATTCCATCGAATCCCTCATCCGCCTCACTCCCACCAAGGCCCGCCGCATCCTGGCAGGCGACAAGGAGGAGGAAGTCGCCGCCAGCCAGCTCGCCGTCGGCGACCTCATCCGCATCCGCCCCGGCGACAACGTCGCGGCCGACGGCGTGATCGTGTCCGGCCAGGGATCGTTCAACCAGGCGACCGTCACCGGCGAATCGCTGCCGGTGGACAAGAAACCCGGCGACGAAGTATTCGCGGGCACGCAGAATCTCACCGGCGTCCTGGAGATCAAAGTGAGCCGAGCCGGCACCGACACCACGCTCGGCCGGGTGCGCGAGCTGATTTTGGCGGCCGAGAAAACCAAGCTCCCGATCATGAAGATCGTGGACCAGTACATGGGTTTTTACACGCCGCTGGTCCTGGTGGTTGGAGCGCTGGTCTGGGCGTTCACGCACGACCTGAACCGCGTGATTGCGGTGTTCGTCGTTTCGTGTCCGTGCGCCTTCATTCTGGCCACGCCCACGGCCATGGTCGCCGCGCTGTCCGCGGCGGCGCGACTCGGCATCCTGATCAAGAACGTGGCTGACATCGAACTGGCGGCGAAGATCAACGCGTTTGTGTTCGACAAAACCGGCACGCTGACCACGGGGCAGCTCGCGGTCAACCGCCTGGCGCCGCTCGACGATTGCAAGCCGGCCGAATTGTTGCAGCTCGCCGCGTCCGCCGAGAAATACAGCAATCATCCGACGGCCAAGGCCCTGGCGACCCTTGCCGGCGAAGCCGGGGTGGGGCTGATTGAGCCTCAGGATTTCGCGGAGACCGCCGGCCGCGGGGTGAAGGCGCGCATCGGCACCGCGTCGGTGCTGGTGGGACGCGCCCAGTGGCTGAAGGACAACGGGGTTGCGGACGATTTCACCCGGGCGGTCGACCTGAACGAGACCGAGGGTTGGAGTTTGATTTTTGTGTCGCGCAACGGCCGGTGCGTCGGCTGGGTCGGGTTGCAGGACAAGACCCGCGCCGAAGCACGCGAAGCGCTTGCCGAACTCAAGGCCAGCGGCGTCCGGCGCATCGCGATGGTCTCCGGCGACCGCCAGCCTGTCGCCAGCCGCGTCGCCCGCGAGATCGGCTGCGAGGAATCCGTCGGCGAATGTCTGCCGCAGAACAAGGTGGAGTTCGTTCGCGCCGTGAAGAGCAAGGGTTACCGCGTCGCGGTTGTCGGTGACGGCGTGAATGACGCCCCCGCGCTCGCGGCAGGCGACATCGGCATCGCGATGGGCGCGGCCGGCAGCGAGGTGGCGATTCACAGCGCGACCATCGCGCTCATGAACAATGACCTCCGGAGGCTGCCGTTCCTGGTGAAACTTTCCCGCAGCACCCGCGCGGTCATCAACCAGAACTTCCTGTTCGGCGTCCTGTTCATTCTCATCGGCATCCCCGCCGCGACGTTCGGTTACCTGAACCCGATCGTCGCCGCGATCCTGCACAACGTCGGTTCCCTGATCGTCATCTTCAACAGCGCCCGCCTCGTCCGCAAAGGCGAGGAACTCGAGCACTTTCATCCCGAACAAACGGCCGCGCCCCAGGGCGGCGGCTCGAAATCCGGCCCGGCCCCGCAACTCGTCCCCACCACCGCCTGATCTATGGCTGTCGCCGAACTCAAACCCCAAACCCAGGCCCCCGCCGCGGCGTCCGGAGAAGTCGTCGTCTCCGTTCGCGGCCTGACGAAAGTGTTCAAGGATTTCTGGGGCCGGTCCAAGGCGCGCGCGGTGGACAATGTGGATTTCGACGTCCGCCGGGGCGAGGTGTTCGGGTTGCTTGGACCGAACGGCTCCGGAAAATCCACCACCGTCAAGCTGCTGCTCGGCCTGCTCTACCCGACGAAAGGGCACATCGAGGTGTTCGGCCACTCGCCGCGCCACGTCCAGACCAAGGCGCGCATCGGCTATCTGCCCGAGGAATCCTACCTCTACCGCTATCTCAATTCGCGCGAGACGCTGGAATTCTTCGGCAACCTGTTCGAGCTGGATCGCAAGGACCGCCGCAACCGCACCGAACAGCTCCTGGAAATGGTCGGGCTCGGACAGGTCCACACCCGCGCCGTCGGCGAATTTTCGAAGGGCATGCAGCGCCGCATCGGCCTCGCCCAGGCGCTCATCAATGACCCGGACCTCGTCATTCTCGACGAACCCACCTCCGGCCTCGACCCGATCGGCTGCCGCGAGGTGAAGGACCTGATCGTGGCGCTCGCGCGCCGCGGCAAGACCGTGATTCTCAGCAGCCACCTGCTCAGCGATGTCGAGGACGTGTGCGATCGCGTCGTGATTTATTACGGCGGCCGGATTCAGGCCATGGGCGCGCTGAAGGAATTGCTGTCGCAGCCCGATTCGATTCGGATCACCAGCCCGGTGCTCCCGCGCGGCACGCTGGAGCGCGTGCTGGAAATCATCCGTCACGACGTGGACGCCGACCGCGTGCGCGTGGACAACCCGACGCAGAACCTGGAGAGTTATTTCCTGGACGTGGTCCAGCGCGCGCGCCAGGCGCTTGCGGAAACGAGCGGGGCGACCTCCGGCGCCCGCGTGGCCGCCTACCTGCGCGGCGAAGCCGAATCGGGCCCGGCGGGAGACCGGATTCTGGAGCGGCTGTCCGCGCCGCAGCAGGCTGCAACGGCGCCCGCCGCCGCGCCGGCCGCGGCCCCGGTGGACGAGAAAAAGCTGGATCAACTGGCCCAGCCCGCCGCGCTGGCCCCGGCAGCCCAGGCCCCGGCGGCCCCCGCCGCCCCGGCCGACCTGTCGAAGGCGGACGAGAAACTTTCCTCGCTGCTCGGCAAGCCGCCGAAATGACGCGCCCGGTTTCCACGGTCATCACCTTTCATGCAACGCCTCCTGGCCATCAGCGGACTCACCTGGAAAGCCGCGTTCCGGTTCAAGCTGTTCCTGGTAGTGGCCGTGCTGCTGCTGGGGTCCGTGGTGCTGTTGCCGATCCTGATCAAGGATGACGGCACGGCACAGGGGTTCACGCAGATCCTGCTGACCTACACGTTGAGCGTGATCACGGCGCTGCTGGGTTTTTCCACGCTGTGGCTTTCGTGCGGGACGCTGGCGCGGGACATTGAGGAATGCCAGGTCCAGATGGTCGCGGTGAAACCGGTGGCGCGCTGGCAGATCTGGCTGGGCAAATGGCTCGGCATCGTTTCGCTCAACGCCGCCCTGCTCGCGCTTTCGGGAATCTGCGTCTACGGCCTGCTGCAATGGCGTGCCACCCGGCTGCCCGCGGCGCAGCAGGAAGTCCTGCACAACGAAGTGCTGGTGGCCCGGGGCTCGATCAAACCGGGCAGTGTGACGGCCGACATCGAGGCGGAAACCGACCGGCAGCTCGCGGAAAAGCTGAAGCAGGCCAGCGATCCCTCGCTCGACAAGAAGGAACTGCGGCGGCTGCTGCGCGAACAGGTCAAGGCGCAATACCAGCTCGTCCCGCCGGGCGCGGTCCGGGCCTGGCCCATCCAGCTCGGCCTGCTCAAGTCCCTGCTCGAACACCGGCCCCTCCAGCTCCGGATCAAGTTCAACGCCGCCGACAAAAATCCGTCCGGCACCTTCCTCGGCTACTGGCAGGTGGGCGTGCCGGGAAAAACAAAGATCTGGCAGAGCGAACCGATGAGCCTGGCGCCCGACACGTTTCATGAATTCTCGGTTCCGCCGGATTTGATCGACAAGGACGGGCTGTTGCTGGTGTCGTTCTCGAACCAGAACAACACGACGCTGCTGTTCCCGCTGGACGAGGGCGTGGAGGTGCTTTACCGGGAGGGCGGGTTTGGACTGAATTTCGCGCGCGGGCTGGGCATTGTTTTCTGCTGGATGGCGCTGCTGGCCGCGCTCGGCCTGGCGGCGGCCAGTTTCCTCTCTTTCCCCGTGGCCGCGTTTTTCTCGCTCGGCCTGCTGACGATGGCGTTGTGCAGCGGGACGCTGACGACGGTTGTGGCCGAGGGCACGATCATGAGTTACAACCCGGAGACGGGCGTGTCGGGCAGCAGCGCGGCGGACGTGGTGGTGGTGCCGGTGTTTCGCGTGGCGCTGAACATCATCAACCTGGCCAAGGACTTTTCGCCGGTCGACTCCTTGAGCACCGGCCGGAGCATCACCTGGCTGCAACTGGCTCGCGCCTTCGCCCAGATCGTCCTGCTGCTGGGCGGGATCATCGGCGGCGCGGGAATTTTCCTGTTCAGCCGCCGCGAACTGGCGGGCGCGCAGTCGACCCAGTGAACCGACCATGAACAGCCGCATTCAAACCATCGCGCTGCTGCTCGTGGCGGCCTTGCTGCTCGTGGGCGTGTCCCGCCTGCAGCAGAGCATCAATCACGACCGCGAAACGCTGGGGCTCACCCGGGTGCAGCCGCTGGAAAACGCGCCGCCGGTGCTGGCGTTCACCACGGTGGCGCTGGGCGGATTTCGCGGGCTGATTTCGAACATGCTCTGGGCGCGGGCCAACGAGCTGCAGGAGCAGGACAAGTTCTTCGAAATGGCCCAGCTCGCCGACTGGATCACCAAGCTCGAACCCCATTTCGTCCAGGTCTGGCTGTTCCAGGAATGGAACCTCGCCTGGAATATCTCGGTGAAGTTCAAGAGCTTTTCCGATCGCTGGAACTGGGTGCGCCGCGGGATGGAACTGCTGCGCGACGAAGGCCTGCGCTACAATCCGAACGAGGTCCTCATCTACCGCGAGCTGGCCTGGATTTTCCAGGACAAAATGGGCGCCGTCACCGACGACGCCAACATGTATTACAAGCAGGCCTGGGCCGACGAAATGGCCACCGTCTTCGGCACGAATTCCGCAAAACTCGACGAACTCATCCATCCCGTCACCGACGACCAGAAGAAGCGGGCCGCGTTGTTGCGCGAGAAATACAAGATGGACCCCGAGTTCATGAAGCAGGTGGACGATCAATACGGTCCGCTGGAGTGGCGGCTCCCGGAGGCGCACGCCATTTACTGGGCGGCCCTCGGTTTGGACGAGGCCAGGCGCCACCCGAAAAAGGTGAGCCAGAAGGATATCATCACCCTGCGCCGGGTCATTTACCAGTCGCTGCAGCTCGCGTTCATGCGCGGACGGATGGAGCCGAACCCGATCGAGAATGATTTCGAGCTCGGGCCGAACCTCGACATTGTCTCGACGGTGAACAAGGCCTACGAAGACCAGATGGAAGCCGAGCCCCAATACCGGGAGCACATCCAGACCGGCCACCGGAATTTCCTGGCGTCCGCCATTTTCTTTCTCTACGTGAACAACCGCCAGGCGGAAGCCGCGAAGTGGTGGAAGTATTTGTCGGAACAATATCCCAACAAGGTGCTGCTGGACGATGGGAATTCCTTCCCGCGCAACCTGACCCTCGACCAGTTCGCCGTCGGCCGGGTCCAGCAGGAAGTCAACGACACCTCGCCCACGCGCATCAAATCGATCGTGGAAGGCCTCCTGCGCAATTCCTATGTAAACCTGATCCTGGACCGGGACGACCGGGCGCAGGGTTTCCTGTTGCTGGCGAAGAAGGTCTATGACACCTACCAGGCTTCGGTCGTGAAGAGCCGCGAATCCGCGATGAGCCTGGGCTCGTTCTCCGAAATCGAACGCCAGGTGCTGCTGCAGATGCTCGATCCCCAGCGCGGCCTGGTCCCGGAAGCGCGCGCGCTCCTGCGGACGAAAAAAGGTCTGCCGGCAGAGACGGCCGACAACCCGTTGCTGCTTCCCGCGCCCGTCGCCGCCGGCACCAACGCGCCCGCCGGAACCAATGCGCCGGCGGGCAAGGCAGAAGGCAAAATGTAGAATGCAGAAGAGGGTCGAAGCAGAACCTGCATTCTGCATTCTACCTTCTGCCTTGCCCTACTTCGCCCGCCAGCCGAACAGGCGCTTGGTCTTGATCACATCCACGATGGGGGACGGGACCATGGATTCCCAGGAGGCGTCCGCGTTTTGGATCCGGGACAGCACGTCTCCGGAATAAATGGGGAGCCAGGCGGGATTATACTTGGGGATGTCCACCACGAACCGGTTTTCGACCAGGTGCGCGTAGAGATGTTTCAGGTGCGGCGGCACCTCGAGCGTCGACGCCGTGACCAGCTTGCCGGTCTCGCGTTCCAGGGAAGGGTACACATACATCCGGGCGCCGTTCTTGAAGAGCTGGCCGAGCGATTCCATGAGGCCGCCTTCCAGCGTGGTATAGAATTTTTCGTCGAGAACGTCCCGGAGCCGCACCAGGCCGATGGGCAGGCCGATGGGTTTTTGCGTGTAGCGGGAAAGGTAGCTGACGAGCCGGTGGTAGCGGAGGAAGTCGGAGATCAGCACCGTTTTGCCCAGCGCGCCGAGCGTATCCACGCGGTCGAGAAAATCCCGCGGATCGATCGCCTTGCCGACCTGGAGTTGCCGCAGGGTCATCTCGGTGATCACCACCGGCGCTTCACCCTTCAGCGCCTCTTCCTGCGTGAACATCTCCTGCGCCCGTTCCAACATGTCGAGCATCGGATTCGTGATCGGCCGGAAACTGCCGCGTTCGACCAGCACCGGTTTCTTGTAAAGCACCTCGCTCGGAATCACCGCCTCGCCGTCCGAGGTGAACATCGCGGCGTCCGTCAGCCACTGCTGAACGAGCTGCAGCGCCATCAGCCGGTTGTCCACCTGCCCGAACGCCGGCCCCGACAGCTTGATCATGTCCACCTCGATCCGCTTGCGCGTGAGCCCGTCCATCAGGGAGGCAATCAGCAGCTCGGGCGACTGGGAATGGTAGAAGGCGCCGTGGATCAAATTGACCCCGATCACGCCCAGCACCTCCTGCTGCCGCACGTTTTCGTCGTCCATCATCCGGACGTGGATGATGATTTCGGACGGCGGATCGCCGGGTTGCGGCTGGAATTTGACCCCCATCCAGCCGTGTCCTTCCTCTTTGCGCGAGAAACTGTGCGTGGCCACGGTGTCGGCGAAGACAAAAAAGGCGCACTTGTCGCCGCGCTGCTTTTGCAGCCGCTCGAGCACGAGCTGGTATTCGTAATCCAGCATCGCCTGCAGCCGCTTCCGGCTCACGTAACGGTCCGACGACCCGTAAATCGCGTCGCTCACCGCCATGTCGTAGGCGGAGATGGTTTTGGCCACCGTGCCCGCGGCGCCGCCGACATGGAAAAACCAGCGCGCCACCTCCTGCCCGGCGCCGATTTCGGCAAAGGTTCCGTAGCGTTTCGCGTCCCGGTTGATCCGGAGCGCCTTCTGGTGCGTGTTCAGCTTCTCGTTCTCCATAACCTGGATTCGGACTTTATCTGATTGCGTAAGCTGTTATAATCGAGGCGATGTTTCAAACTCAAGATTTACGGGTAAAAGAGATTCGGCGCCTGCTCGCGCCCGGCGTGTTGAAATCGGCCGACCCGATGACCGACGCGTCGAGCCTGACGGTGGTGCGGAGCCGGGAGGCGGTGACGCGGATTTTGCATCAGAAAGATCCGCGGCTGCTGGTGGTGGTGGGGCCGTGTTCGATTCACGATGTGAAAGGCGCGCTGGAATACGCGCGCAATTTGAGCGCGTTGCGGAAGGAATTTGCCGGGCGGATGGAGATCGTGATGCGGGTTTACTTTGAAAAACCGCGCACGACGGTCGGGTGGAAGGGGCTGATCAACGACCCGCACCTGGACGGTTCGCAGGACATCGAGGCTGGGCTGAAGATTGCCCGGCGGCTGTTGCTGGAGATCACGGGGATGGGGTTGCCCGCGGCGACGGAGTTTCTGGATCCGATCATCCCGCAATACACGGCGGACCTGATCACGTGGGCAGCGATCGGGGCGCGCACGACGGAGTCGCAGACGCACCGGGAGCTGGCAAGCGGTTTGTCGATGCCGGTGGGATTCAAGAATTCGACCGATGGCAGTCCGCAGGCGGCGATTGACGCGCTGTATTCGGCGCGGACGCCGCACAGTTTCCTGGGCATGGACCAGGAGGGCGTGACCAGCGTGGTGCGGACGACGGGCAACCCGGACGGGCACGTGGTGTTGCGCGGCGGCCGGTTGCAGGCCAATTACGATCCGCAGAGCATCCGCGACGTGGAGGCCAAGCTGGTGAAGGCCGGCCTGTCGCCGGTGGTGATGGTGGATTGCAGCCATGCTAATTCGGGCAAGCAGCCGGCGAAGCAGGAGGACGTCTGGCGCAGCATCATCGAGCAGCGCGTGGCCGGCAACCGGTCGCTCATGGGCGCGATGATCGAGAGCTATCTCCACGAAGGCAGCCAGCCGATCCCGGAAAAACTTTCGGAACTGAAATACGGCGTGTCGATCACCGACGCGTGCATTTCGTGGGAAACCACCGAGCGGATTTTGCGCTGGGGCTACGAGGCGCTGGCGAAGATGCCGAAGGCGGAATAACGCCTGTAGCCGCGATCTGACGATCGCGGCTACGATCCGGGGTTCACCTCTTTTTTCTGCCGGATTTTGCGACTTTTCCGCTCTTTCCCGCCGCCGCCAGCAGCGCGGCTTCGTAGACTTGTTTCAGCGGCACGTGCGCCTTGGCGGCGGCCTGGCGGCACGACTCGTATTCCGGCGCCGCCTGGACGCAATCGCCGTTGAGCAGTCCTCGTTTGACCGTGATTTCGCCGAACGGCGTTCTCACGCTCGTGAAGTCACGCCGCAATTTCCGGCGGTCCGCAACCGTGCGACGTACGCCAAACGCGCTGGTTTCGCGGAGCAACATTTCTGAAAAACGATCCGCGTCGCCCGCGGCGCACAGCAGCGTCAGCAACACTCCTGGGCGGTTCTTCTTCATCTGGATCGGCGTGTGGAACACGTCCAGCGCGCCGCCCGCCAGGGCGCGGTCGACGAAATCCCCCAGCACCTCGGCGCTGATGTCGTCCAGGTTGGTTTCCAGCACCGCGACCTGGTCCGATTCCCAGTCCGGCCCGGAGGATTTGCCGGCGGCGGCCGTGCCGAGAATGGCGCGGAGGACGTTGGGCCGGGTTTGGTTCGTGCGGGTGCCGAGGCCGAACCCGATGCGGTCCGCGACGAGGCCGTGCATGGGGCCGAACGATTCCGCGAACTCGGCGAGCAGCGCGGCGCCGGTGGGCGTGACGAGTTCGTGGGGTTCCTCGCATTGGGTGACCCCGATCCCGCGCGCGCCGAGAATGGCCAGCGTCGCCGGCGCCGGGACCGGGAATCGGCCGTGGTCGCAATCGACCCACCCGGTCCCCTCGGTGACCGCCGAGGCCAGCACGCGGGGTTTGCCCAGCAACTCCAGCGCAATGCAGCCGCCCACGATGTCCACGATGGAATCCACCGCGCCGACTTCGTGGAAATGGACCTTGTCCGGCGGCACGCCGTGAATGCGGCCTTCGGCTTCGGCGATGCGCTGAAACACGGCCAGCGATTTTTGCCGGACCCAGCTCGAGAGCGGGCTTTTGGAAATCAGGCGCCGGATTTCCGCGTGATTGCGGGCGTGGGAATGGCCGTGGTCATGGCCGGCGTGCGAATGATCGTGCGCAGGGTGGTGGCCGTGGGAATGTTGGTGGGCGCCGGCGAGGTGGACGTCGAACTTGATCCCGGCGATGCCGGACTGGGTCCTGCGGTCGATGTGAAGGTGGTAATCGTCGAGGCCGAGCCGGGCGAGTTCGCGCTCGAGTTTTTTGGGATCGGCTCCGAGATCGATCAGGGCGGCGGCGAACATGTCGCCGCTGATGCCGCTGAAGAGGTCGAGGTAGAGCGTTTTCATGTGGGCATGCCGTGGGGGCAGATCAGGGGTGGGCGAGGGCGTTGATCTGGCTGGCAGCGAAGCCGGCGCCAAAGCCGTTGTCGATATTGACGACGGTGACGCCGCTGCCGCAGCTATTGAGCATGCCGAGCAGGGCGGCGAGGCCGCCGAAACTGGCGCCGTAGCCGATGCTGGTGGGGACGGCGATGACGGGTTTGGCGACGAGGCCGGCGACGACGCTGGGCAGGGCGCCTTCCATGCCGGCGACCACGACGACGACATTGGCGCGCTGGATCACGTCGAGGCGGCTGAGCAGGCGATGCACGCCCGCGACGCCCGCGTCGTTCACGCGTTCGACCCGGTTGCCCATGATTTCGGCGGTGACGGCGGCTTCCTCGGCCACGGGCAGATCGCTGGTGCCCGCGCAGACCACGGCGACGGCGCCGGGCCGTTTGGGCAGCGGATGATCATCGATAGTGATGCAGCGGGCGAGTTCGTTGTGCCGGGCAGTTTTGAATTTGCGTTTCACCGCGCGCGCCTGGTCGGGGGTGGCGCGCGTGACCAGCACGTGGGGGTCGCGTTCCAGGAGTTTGGCCGCGATGCCGACGACTTGGGCGGGTGTTTTGCCGGCGCCGAAGATCACTTCCGGAAATCCCTGGCGCAGCGCCCGGTGTGTGTCCACCTGGGCAAACCCAAGGTTCGCCACGGGCGCGGCCTGGAACGCCTGGAGGATGGCGTCGCGGCTCACGCGGCCGCGCCGGTATTTCTCCAGCAGCCGGATGGCTTCAGTGGTTGTCATGATGGGAGTGGTGATGGCGGAACAGGCGTTGGCGGTTCTGGTAAAGATACCACACGATCAGGATATTGAACGCCAGGATGATGAACACCGTCCAGGTGAAGCGGTGCAGGAGCAGTTCGGTGATTTCAACGGGAATGAAAAATGCCGATTCCCCGATCGCAAGCCAGCCGGCCCAGGACTGGCGGAAGAGGAGGCCCGCGCCTTCCACGAGTGAAAACAGGCTGTAGATGAACGTGCCCACGGCGGTGAGCATCACGCGCGCGGAGCTCAGGTCGGCGATCTTGTCCGCCAGCATGGACCAGAACTGCCGCTCCGGGTTGATCCGGAGGAAATGCAGCACGCGATTGTATTCCCACGGAAGATCGTTGTCGGACATCGCGTACAGCCAGAAGGCCAGCGACACGAACAGGACGCCTTTCAACAGTTTGAGCGTGATGATGGCATATAGCGTCGGCGCCCTCTTCTGCGTCTCTGGAACGGGGTCCGTCATCAGCGAAGCTTTTCCTGGAGCAACGCCAGCACGTCTGACATGCGGACCCGCTCCTGACGGCCGTCATCACGATACCGCAGGGTGACAGTGTCCTTCTGGCCGGCAAATTCCCCTTCGCGCGCCCCTTCCAGCGTCTCGAAATCCACCGTCACGCAAAACGGCGTGCCGGCCTCGTCCTGGCGGCGGTAACGCCGGCCGATCGCGCCCGCGTCGTCGTAATACACATTCATGTGCGGCCGCAGACGATCGCGCAGCTCGAGGGCCTTCGCAACAAGCTCCGGCTTGTTTTTGAGCAGGGGCAGGATGCCGACCTTGATCGGGGCGACGCGGGGATGGAACTTGAGCACCACGCGGGTTTCGAGTTTGCCCTTCTCATCAGGCATCTGGTCTTCGTGGTAGGCGCTGCAAAGCAGTGCCAGGATGAGCCGGTCGACGCCGGCGGAAGGCTCGATCACATGCGGGATGTATTGGCCCTTCGCGAGGCCGTCGGCGTTTTCCTTCGCCTGCTGCGCCGCCTTTTCCTCGGGCACACCCATCTTGACCAGGTAACGCAGCCGCGCGTCGTGGTAGCGCTGCCAGAGTTCCTTCTTCTTCGCTTCGTCCAGCTTGCCCCAGGCCGCGCGCAATTCGTCGTCAAACACGCCCATGCCCTTGCCTGAAAAACGTTCGTGCTGGCTCAAGTCGAAATCGCTGCGGGCCGCGATGCCTTCGAGTTCCTGGGTGCCGAACGGGAACTGGAACAGGATGTCGACGCACGCCCGGGCGTAATGCGCCAGTTCCTCGGACTTCTGCCAGTATTCCTCGAGCGTCGAGCGCGACAGCCCGATGCCTTCGTAGAAGCGGATGCGTTCTTCGACCCAGTATTTGTGCCAGGCTTCCCAGCCCCAGCTCGCGGCCGGCACTTGGTCCTTGGGATCGGCAATCTCGGCGGCCTTGGTGACGCGGCCGGCGATCGCCTCGACGACTTCGTCGGGCTTGATGAAAAACTCCAGCTCCATCTGCTCGAATTCGCGCGAGCGGAACGTATAATTGCGCGGCGTGACTTCGTTCCGGAACGCCTTGCCGACCTGCGCGATGCCGAACGGCACCTTCTGGCGCGAGGTTTCCATGACGTTCTTGAACTGCACGAAAATGGCCTGGGCCGTTTCCGGGCGGAGGTAGGCGATGGCGGAATCGTCCTGGACCGGGCCGACGTAGGTTTGGAACATCAGGTTAAACGCGCGCGGCGGGGTCTTTTCGCCGTGGCATTCGGAGACCATCTTGCTCGGCTTTTGCGGGCAGGGAATTTCGTGGGTCTGGTCCGCGCGAAACCGGCCTTTGCAGGTTTTGCAGTCGATCATCGGGTCGCTGAACGTATCCACGTGCCCGCTGGCGCGCCAGATCTGGGGGGCCATGATGATGGTGGCCTCGAGGCCGACGACGTCCTCGCGCATGCGGGTCATGGTGTTCCACCACAGCTCCTTGACGTTGCGTTTCAACTCGGCGCCGAGCGGGCCGTAATCCCAAAACCCGTTGATGCCGCCGTAGATTTCGGAGGACTGGTAAATGAAGGCGCGCCGTTTGCAGAGCGACACGATTTTCTCCATCTGGACATTCGCTTTCGATTCGGCCATAGGCGGAACAGTTTTCGGCATGCGGAGCGTGATGTCAAGGTGACCGGGAGACGCGATGCAGCGCTGTGAATAACCTTTTGGAACTTTGGGTTGCGGCGGGCTCGGTTTGGAGGCTAGGATTTTGGCGGTTCCCAGGTTTTTTCATAGCCGGGGGACCGGGGTGTTCGGGGGCGGATGAGAGCTCGCACCGCCCCTGATTCCCCTCCAGTGCCGGTTTGACGCGTTGACGGGCGCGCGCCGGTTGTGACAGCCTGCCCCCAGTGAAGCACTTCAAAGCCATCGCCGCCATGTCACTTAACCGTGTCATCGGCGCGGGCAACACGATCCCCTGGCATTTGCCGGAGGATTTCAAGTGGTTCAAACGCATGACCAGCGGCAATGTGGTCGTGATGGGACGCAAAACGTTCGAGAGCCTGGGCAAACCCCTGCCCAACCGCCTGAACGTGGTGCTCACCCGCCATCCCATCCAGCTCCGGCGGCGGCACCCGGGGTTGTTCGGCGAATCCATTCTCGGCATCCGCGCCCGCCGCCTCCGCAAACCCTACCAGTTTCACCTGGCCAAAGTCGGACGCGGTTCGCGGACCGAGCTGCGCCTGGAGACGGACCTGCTCAAGCTCGATCCGGCGCAATTCGCCACCGACGTCTTCGTGTGCGGCGGCGCCCAGGTGTACGAGCAGGCCCTGCCGCTCTGCTCCGATTTGTATCTCACGCTCGTGAAACGCGAATGCGCGGGCGATGCCTTCTTTCCCAAATTCGAAGACCGGTTCGAGCTCGCCGAGGAAATCCGCGACACGCCGGAGTTCAAGATCCTGCATTACACGCGGCGCGCAGACCGGGGTCCGGCTGAATGAAATTCCGGCTGCATTGCCTCGGAACCGGCGACGGCGCCTCGGGATCGGGCCGCAATCACGCCGCATTTCTCTATCGTTTCGGCACCGCGTCGCTGCTGGTCGACTGCGGGGAACCTGTGGAACGGGCGCTGGATGCCCTGAAGCTTGGACCGGAAATACCCGGCGCGATCCTGCTCTCGCACGGTCATGCGGATCATGTGGGCGGATTGTTCATGCTGCTGCAGGGCCTGTGGATTTCGGGCCGGCGAAAGCGGCTGCCGATTCATCTGCCCGGGCGGCTGGTGCCGGCGCTGAGGGGTTTGCTCGAAGCCGGTTGCGTGTTCGAGCAGATGTTTGAGTTCAGGATCGATTGGAAACCGCTGCCGGCCGGGCGCGTGTTCCGGGCCGGTGGCGCGCGGGTCACGGCCTTGCGAAACACTCACCTCGAACGCACGCGCCTTGAATTTCCCGAGAAACCGGCGGCGGCATTTTTGTCGTGCAGTTTCCTGATTGAATCCGGCGGGCTGCGGATCGCGCACAGCGCCGACCTGGGATCGCCGGCGGACTTGGAGCCGCTGTTGCGGCGGCCGGTGGACCTGCTGGTCTGCGAGCTGGCACATTTCACGCCGGAGGAATTGTTCCGGCAACTCCGGGGCAGGCCGGTCGGGCGCGTGGTGTTTGTTCATCTGGCGCGCCATTACTGGGAGGACCTTGCGCGGGTGCGGCGGCTGGCGCGGGCGTCGCTGGGCGGCATCCCCCACCGGTTCGCACGGGACGGGGATGTGATCGAGCTTTGATTTTCGGTTCGTAGCCGCGATTGTCAAATCACGGTCCTTCACGTGTCAGAGCCTCCTTACGTCGGCTGCTACGGCAAACGATCCGCGATTTCACGGTCGCGGCTGCGCCGCCGGGCAACATTCAACTTTCAACTTTCAACCCCGCCTTCTAGCCTTCGCGCGTGTCGAGAATGTTGAAATCGTCCGGGGCCATGGCCGCGGCCACGCTGACCAGCCGCGTGCTGGGCATGGTGCGCGAGATGGTTTACGCGAATTTCATGGGGGTGGGGGCGGTGACCGACGCGTTCATGCTGGCGTTCCAGGTGCCGAACCTGTTCCGGCGGCTGCTGGGCGAAGGCGCGCTGACGGCGGCGTTCATCCCGATTTTCAAGGAAAAGGAGAAAATCCACGGCGAAGCCGAGATGTGGCGCGCCGCGAACGCGGTGATCTCCGGGCTCGTGATCGCGACGGCGGTGGTGATCGGCGTGGTGCTGGCGGCGGTGAGCGTGGCGCTCAAAGTGCACGAGTTCCCGGCGGACACGGAGCTGATGCTGCGGCTGCTGCGCGTGATGTTTCCTTACATGTTGCTGGTATGCCTCGCCGCCGTGTTCATGGGCATGCTTAACGCGCGCGGCCATTTTTTCATTCCCGCCATGGGCGCCACCATGCTCAACGTGGTGATGATCGCGTCGGTGCTCTGGCTCGCGCCGCACTGGGGACAGGGGTTGCCGGTGCAGATCTTCGCGCTCGCCTATGGCGTGCTGGTGGCCGGCGTCGCTCAGGCCGCGTTTCAACTGCCCACGCTCTGGCGCGACGGATTCCGTTACCAATGGGTGTCGCCCTGGGGTGATGAAACCGTCGGCCGCGTCGTGCGCCAGATGATCCCCGGCGCCATCGGCGTGGCCGCGTTCCAGATCAACGTGCTTCTCGTCCAGGGCCTCTCGTTCTGGGTCGGCTCGGGTATTGTGTCGTCGTTCGGTTACGCCGTCCGGTTGCTGGAGTTGCCTCAGGGTGTGTTCGGCATTTCACTGGCCACGTTTCTCCTGCCGACGCTCGCCGGGTTCGCGGCGGAAAAGAACTACGGCGAATTCCGATCCACCCTGCGCCAGGGCGTCGCGCACCTGGTCCTGGTCAACCTGCTGATGTCCGTCCTGCTCGTGACGCTCGCCGAACCGATCATCCGGCTGCTGTTCGAGCGCGGCAAATTCGGTCCGGCGGCGACGCTGGATTCGGCGCGGGCCCTGCAATGCCTGGGGCCGAGCCTGGTGGCGTATTCGCTGGTGAACGTCCTGGCGCGGGCGTTTTACGCGCTGGGCGACACGCGGACGCCGATGAAGATCAGCATTGTCTGCCTGGGGTTGAACCTGGTGATTGCGGTGGCGCTGGTGGTGCCATATCGCCAGGCCGGGCTGGGCCTCGCGAACACGGCCAGCTCAGCGGCCAATGTGTGGCTGCTGCTCCACGCGCTGCGGCGCAAGCTGGGCCGGCTCGAGTTCGAACCGCTCCGCGCGACCGTGTTCCCGCTGCTGGCGGCCGCGGCGGCAGCGACCGCGGTGTCGTGGTGGGGTTGGACGTGGTGGGAAAACCGGCTGGGCCATACCGCCCTGCCGCTGAAACTGGGCGCCGTTTTTGTTCCCGCTATTGCCGCCAGCCTGGTCTACGCCGCCGCGACACTCCTCGGCCGCGTGCCCGCCGCCCGCGAAATGGCCGGACTGGTTTTCCGCAGATTCCACCGCTGATGTTTTACCGCGGATTACGCGGATTTCACGGATAATTGATTCGGGTGGGGCGAGACTCGGGGGCTCCCCACCACATGGGTGACACTTTCGGAAGGCAGGGGCCGCTTCGGCAAGGGGTCGCAAGGGGTCAGTCCCGGTATTCGGGCAAACGTGCCTGCAAGGGGTCAGTCCCGGTATTCGGGCAAACGTGCCTTGGAAGGCGCCAATTCCAGCAGCCGACTGAAGTGGAAACTGCGAAAACCCGCTTGCCGGGACTGACCCCTCTGCGGTATCGGCGGAGCGAGCGGGTTTATCAAGCTCAAGTGGCGCCCTGGCAATACCCCGAAGAGCCGGAGGTGCTGCGTGTGGATGCCAACGGCATGATCCGGTGGGAGGGTGGCCGATATTTC